>JALHFU010000279.1:0-2793 GCA_022838525.1 Hyphomicrobiales bacterium
TCAACGCCGAGATCGAGGCGCTGATGGCCCAGTCCTGGGGGCGCAGGCCATGAGCGCAAGAACGCGCGCCACGGCCGGCCGTGCGTTGACAGCTGTCAACGCGGCGGCGGCAATCTATCCACCTCCCCCGAATCGCAGCCTATCCTCGCGTGAGGGATGCCGGAGCAGGAGGCGGCGGCAATGAACACGCGCAAGGACAGGCTGAAATCGCTGTTCGGCGGGCAGGGCCCGGCGGGGCAGGAGGCGGGCGAGACGCCGGCACCGGCCGCGCCGCAGCCGTCGGCCGCCGCCGGGGCGCCGAAGCGCGCCACCTCGGCCGCGGTCAAGGCGATGGGGCTGTCGCTCGGCTCGCTGTCGCAGGAGGTCGAGGAGGCGCGGCGGCTGCGCGAGGCGGTGGCCGCGGGCGACACGGTGGTGGAGATCAACCCGGCCGCGATCGAGCCGTCGCCCTTCGCCGACCGGCTGAGCGAGGGCGCGGCCAACGATCCCGATTTCGAGGCGCTGAAGGCCAGCATGGCCGAGCACGGCCAGCAGGTGCCGGTGCTGGTGCGCCCGCATGCCGACCGCGCCAAGGCGGCGCGCGGCCTCTACCAGATCGCCTACGGCCATCGCCGCGTGCAGGCGGCGCGCGCGCTCGGCCGCCCGGTGCGCGCCGTGGTGCGCGAGATGGACGACGCCGCGCTGGTGCTGGCGCAGGGCAAGGAGAATGCCGAGCGCCGGGCGCTGAGCTTCATCGAGCGCGCCTTCTTCGCCCGCACGCTGGTCGGCCACGGCTTCGAGCGCGCCACGGTGCAGGCCGCGCTCGCCGTCCACAAGTCGGAGATGACGCGGCTATTGCAGGTGGCCGAGGCGGTACCGCAGCACATCGTCCAGGCGATCGGCCCGGCGCCGAAGGCCGGGCGGCCGCGCTGGATGGCGCTGGGCGCGCTCCTGGCGAAGGACAGGTCCGGCCATGCGGCCGACGAGATCGCGGCGCCGGCCTTCCGCGCCGCCGACAGCGACACGCGCTTCCAGCGCCTGTTCGACCGGCTCAAGGCCTCGGCCGCGGGGCGCGGCGAGGCGGCGGCCGACAGGCCGCGGCGCATCGCCGGCGCGGGCGGCGTCGAGATCGGCGAGTTCGTCAGGGCAGGGCGCGCGGTGAGGCTCACCATTCCCGAAAGTGCGGGCCGAGGCTTTGCCGATTACGTCGCGGCGCGGCTGCCGGAGCTGCACGCCGCCTTCAGCGCGGCGAAGAAGGAGTGAGGGATCGCCGGCGGGCGGGCCCGTCGGCCGCGTGATGCGTAAAGGGTGTGCGTAGAGACGAAACCAGCAACGGAGAAGCAGGCAAGAAAAAAGGCCTCCAGAACGTCGCCATCCCGGAAGCCCCTTTCGATGTAGCGATCTGAAAGAATCACTTCCGAGTCATGCTGTCAAGGCGTCGGCGCGTCCCGGCCACGGATTTCTGTGCCTCGCAGACGAGGAGACTCGCAATGACGGAGCGTTTTGCAACGACGCCTTTCGGCGGCGGACGGATAAGTGCGTCCTCCTTCCTGCATCGGGAAGCGGTGGACAGGCAGCGCGCGGCGCTGAAGGAGGGGGCCGACGGCCGCCCCAACGATACGGGCCGCGCCGACAAGTGGCAGCTGATGCGGGCGCTGTCGGAGGCGCGCGCCGCCTTCGGCCTGTCGGACCGCACGCTGACGGTGCTGGAGGCGCTCCTGAGCTTCCACTCCGGGCGCGAGATCGACGGCGCCGAGCCGGTGATCGTCTTCCCCTCGAATGCGGAGCTGTCGCTGCGCAGCTGCGGCATGGCCGACGCGACGCTGCGCCGGCATCTGGCCGCCCTGGTCGAGGCCGGGCTGATCCTGCGCCGCGACAGCCCCAACGGCAAGCGCTACTGCCGCCGCGACGACCATGGCGGCATCGAGAGCGCCTTCGGCTTCGACCTGTCGCCGCTGGCGCTGGCCGCCGCCGGCATCCATGCCGCGGCCGAGGAGGCGCGGGCCGAGGCGCGGGCCTGCCAGCGCCTGCGCGGCGAGATCACCGTGCATCTGCGCGACACCGGCAAGATCATCGAGGCGGCGATCGCCGAGAGGCGATCCGGCGACTGGGAGGGCTTCTCGCTGGCGCTGATGCCGCTCGCGCGCCGTCTTGCCCGCCAGGCGCCGCGTCAGGTGCTGGAAGAGCGCCGCGACGCGCTGGTGCGGCTGCGTGCGAAGGTCGAGACGGCCTATCTCGATTCCCTCTCGGAACAGGAAATGAGCGCCAATGACGTCGATTCCGAGCGGCAATATCAGAATTCAAATACAGACCACTATTGTGAAAAAAGCTCGGAAAACGAGCTGAAGCGCCGGCGTGAACCCGAAACGGGTGAAGCGGATGAAGCGCGGGGCGGGTTGAAGGGGGCCGAAGGGGCGGAGAGCGGCCCGGCGGCGCGGGCACCCGAGACCAAGGGCGAGCCGGTGCCGCTCGCCTATCTGCTGTCGGTCTGCCCGACGCTCGAGACCTATGCCAAAGACGGCATTTCCGGCTGGCCGGACGTGCTGGCGACGGCCGGGCTGGTGCGTTCCATGCTCGGCATATCGCCGGATGCCTGGGCGAAGGCGCGCGCGGCGCTGGGCGATGTCGGCGCGGCCTGCGTCGTCGCCGCCATTCTGGAACGGGCCGAGGCGATCCGCTCGCCCGGCGGCTATCTCAGGGCGCTGACCGGGCGGGCCGAACGCGGCCAGTTCTCGCTGCGGCCGATGCTGGCGGCGCTGGAGCGCGGCGATGGCGGAAGCTGAGGCGCGGAGCCGTGGAGGCGGCCCCGCGCGG
>JALHFU010000280.1:0-3228 GCA_022838525.1 Hyphomicrobiales bacterium
CCTTGGCCAGTTGCACGATCTCGGCCTGGCGCGGCGGCAGGTACATCCAGGCTCCCTCCCCGTTTCGTTTTTCCAAAGCCTAACCAAAAACGAAAGCAAACGATAGCGCCATCTCGTTTCGCCGGGACAGGCCGGCGAATGTCACAGATAGGTTCTGTGGCCGAGCGGAATGTCGGTCATCATCTTGTCGCAGATCGTGCGGAATTCCTGCTCGGCGTCCGAAAGCTTGCGCCGGGAATTCTCCAGCAGATAGATGTCGACGGCCGGAAGATCGTCATAGGGAGGGAGTTGCCGCAGGCGCCCGGCAGACACGTCGCGCCGGGCGACATGCATCGGCAGCGCCCCGATACCCACGCCGGCGACGATCATCCGGCGAAGCTCATGCAGATTGGACGAAACCCCGCGCCAGCCCCTGGCGAGCTTGGCGCGGGCGCGCAGCCTGGTCACGGGCTCTGGAAGGAGACCGATATCTCGCCTTCCAGCTCCGACAGGGCGATGCTGGCCTGGTCGAACAGGCGGTGGCGCGGACCGCAGAACAGCCCGAAATATTCGCGGTAGAGGACGGACGCCTTCATGTTGGCCGGCACCTTCTGCAAAAGGCAGACGCCGAAGCTCGCCCGGTTCTGCCGCACGCGGGTGACGACATCCTCGCTTTCCGAAACCGAGACCGAGAAGGTGACATGGGGATGGGCTGCCGCGAAATCGTGCAGCGCATTGTCGAAATGCTCCGAGATCACATGCGAGGTCATGGCCAGCGAGATATGCCCGCGCAGGTCGGTTCCGCCGGTGCCGAGCAGGGACGGCAGTTGTGACACGACGCCGAAGATCTGCGCGCATTCGCGGTAGAGCGTGTTGCCGGCCCGCGTCACCTTGAACTCGGTGGGCCGGCGCACGACCAGCTCATAGCCGACCGCCTCCTCGAGCCGCTTGAGCGCGGCGGAGATGGTGGGCTGCTTCAGGCCGAGATAGTCGGCCGCGCGCGAGATGCCGCCCTGCTCGATCACGACCATGTATGTCCGCAGCAGGTTCCAGTCGAGGTTCCACGGAAACCGCTGCTCGTAAGGCTTTATCATCAATTCTATCTATATTCACAATTT
Source organism: Hyphomicrobiales bacterium (assembly GCA_022838525.1). Lineage (GTDB taxonomy): Bacteria > Pseudomonadota > Alphaproteobacteria > Rhizobiales > Rhizobiaceae > Aerobium. The sequence goes on from JALHFU010000280.1 coordinate 1,098, forward strand.
CTATTATTTATTTGCACGATGACCCCCTGCATGCAAGCCTTTGCCGGAAGAGGGATTGCGCCCGCCCACGACGGCGCGCCGCACGCGCCGCGCAAACCGCCCCGCTCTTCTTCAACGACAATGGGAGACCAGCATGATCATTCGCAGAAACCTCTTCAAGACGATCGCAGCCGTGGCCACGCTTGCCCTGTCGGGGCTGGCCTTCAACGCTCCCGCCGGCGCGGACGAGCTTGAAGCCATCAAGGAGAAGGGCACGATGCGGATCGCCATGTCCGGCGCCTATCCTCCGTTCAACTTCGTCAACGAGAAGAACGAGGTCGTCGGCTTCGACGCCGCCATCGGCACGGAGATCGCCCGGCGCATGGGGCTGGAAACCGAGATCGTCACCACGGCCTGGGACGGCATCATCGGCGGTCTCCTGGCCAACAAGTACGACGCGATCGTCGGCTCGATGTCGATCACGCCGGAGCGCGAGAAGGTCGTCGATTTCGTCGGTCCCTACTATTCGACCAAGCGGGCGATCTTCACCAAGCCCGGTTCGGGCTTCGAAAGCCTGGACAAGCTGGCCGAGGCGCGCGTCGGCGCCACCCTGGGCGAAACCCACGAGGAATGGGCGCGCGCGCAGGGCTACAACGTGCGCACCTACAAGGGGCTGCCGGAGCTTCTGATCGAGCTCAACAACGGCCGCGTCGACGTCATCGTCAACGATTCCATCGCCGCGCTGCTCGCCATGAAGGAAGGCGGCTACGATTTCGTCATGGTGCCGGGCCTCGAAACCGAGACCATCGGCGCCGGGATCGCCATCCGCAAGGGCAACGCGGAACTCGCCGCGGCCATGCAGGCCGCCCTCGACGAGATGATGGAGGACGGGACCTACCTCAAGATAGCCGAGCAATGGGTCGGCGGCGACATCCGCTGAGGAAGAATGCGCCGGCCCGGATCGTCCGGGCCGGTCGCCGGGGAACGACCGAATGACAACCGACTACGGAAAGCTGACCTGGGAACAGGTCCGCGATGCGGACAAGGACCGCGTCGTGATCCTCAACGTCTCGGCCACCGAAGACCACGGACCGCACATGCCGCTGGACACCGATACGGTTCTGGGCATGGCGGTGGCGAACGGCGTGGCGCGCGCCATCCCGGCCGAGGTGCTGGTGATGCCGCCCATCCCCTACGGCTTCAACGAGCACCACAAGGATTTTCCCGGCGTGATCTGGATCCAGCCGGAAACACTGATCGCCTTCGTCACCGACGTGACGAAATCGCTCGCCCATCACGGCTTCCGGCGCATCCTGCTTCTCAATTCGCACGGATCGAACCATTCGGTGCTGGACCTTGCGGCGCGCAAGACGGTGATCGAGAACGAGATCATCTGCGTGTCGGCATCCTACTGGAACCTGTGCGCCGACCGCATCAACGAGATCCGCAAATCCGAGGTCGGCGGCATCGCCCATGCCTGCGAGTTCGAGGCGGCCATCTACATGCATCTGCACCCGGAGCTGGTGAACCTCGATAAGGCGACGACGCAGAACCTGCACGATCCCGATACGCGCTTCTTCAACCTCGATCTCGCCAGGGGCGGCGGCAAGGCCATGCTCATGCGCTGGTGGTCCGAGATCTCGCCCGACGGCACGATGGGAGACCCGACGCTTGCCACGCCCGAAACCGGCGCGGCTTTCCTGAACGCCGCGATCGAGGAGACGGTGGCGCTGGTGCGTGAGATCCGCGCGCTGCCTATCCTGCCGCGCAGGGACCATCACTAGGGTTATCCGGACAAAGGGTGCCGCATGGATTTCGCTCTCATCCGGCAGGTCTATCCCTATTTCCTCGACGCCGCCTGGGTGACGGTCCAGCTTTCGGTGCTGACCACGCTTCTCGGGCTCGTCTGCGGCGCGCTGGGCGCGGCGGCGCGGCTGTCGCGGTTCAGGGGCCTGCGCATCGCCGGCGCCGCCTATGTCAGCCTGATCCGCGGCACGCCGGCGCTGATCCAGCTTTTCCTGCTCTATTTCGGCGGGCCCCAGGTCGGCATCAATCTCGATGCGTTCGAGGCCGGCGTCGTCGGTCTCGGCGTCAATATCGGCGCCTATATGACGGAAACCATGCGCGGGGCGATCATCGCGGTGGACAAGGG
>JALHFU010000069.1:0-7024 GCA_022838525.1 Hyphomicrobiales bacterium
GGGTTGCCGGCAGCGGCGGCACGGTCGACGTCCTCGATCCCGCGACCGGAGCCGTGATCGGCCGGGTCGCCGTCGGTGGGGAAGACCAGCTCGAGGCGGCCGCGCGCGCCGCCCACGCCGCCTTCGGCCGCTGGCGCGACACCAGCGTGCTGGAGCGGTCGAACGTGCTGCGCCGCGGCGCAACCGCGTTGCGCGGACGGGCGGAGGAGACCGCCCGCATCCTGACCCTGGAACAGGGCAAGCCGCTCGCCGAGGCGCGGGCCGAGGTCGAGACGGCGGCCGACGTCCTCGACTGGTTCGCCGAGGAGGCGCGGCGCACCTACGGCCGCATCATCCCGGCCCGCGATCCCCACGTCCGGCAAACGGTGCTCAAGGAGCCGATAGGCCCGGTCGCCGCCTTCACGCCGTGGAACTTCCCGGTGTCGCAGGCGGCGCGCAAGATCGGCGCGGCGCTCGCCGCCGGCTGCTCGATGGTGCTGAAGCCGGCCGAGGAGACGCCCGCCTCCGCCGCCGTCCTGGCGCAGGCGCTGCACGAGGCCGGCCTGCCCGCCGGCGTCCTCAACCTCGTCTACGGCGTGCCGGCCGACATATCGGCCCATCTCATCGCCCATCCGGCGATCCGCAAGGTCTCGTTCACCGGCTCCGTCGCCGTCGGCAAGCAGCTCGCATCGCTGGCCGGGCTGCACATGAAGCCCGCCACGATGGAGCTCGGCGGCCACGCCCCGGTGCTGGTGTTCGCCGACAGCGACGTCGCGTCGGTCGCCGCGCTCATGACCCGCTCGAAATACCGCAACGCCGGTCAGGTCTGCGTCTCGCCGACCCGCTTCCTCGTCGAGGAGAAGGCGTTCGACGAATTCCGCGACGCCTTCGTGGCCGAGGCCGCCAAGATCAGGGTCGGGCCGGGCCTCGAGGAGAGCACGACCATGGGGCCGCTGGTTTCGGCCCGCCGCCTCGACGCGATCCAGTCGCTGATCGCCGACGCCCGCGACAGGGGCGCCAAGGTGGAGCTCGGCGGCAAGCGCATCGGCAATGCCGGCAATTTCCACGAGCCGACGGTGCTTTCCGGCCTCGACCGGAGCATGCGCGTCATGAACGAGGAGCCGTTCGGCCCGGTCGCGCTGCTCGTCCCGTTCTCCGGCATCGACGCGGCGCTGGAGGAGGCGAACCGGCTTCCCTTCGGCCTCGCCTCCTATGCGTTCACGCAGTCGGCCGCCACCAGGGCCGAGATCGAGCGGCGGATCGAGGCCGGGATGCTGACCATCAACCATCTCGGGCTCGCCCTGCCCGAGACGCCGTTCGGCGGCGTCAAGGACAGCGGCTACGGCTCCGAAGGCGGCACGGAGGCGATGGACGCCTACCTCGTCACCCGCTTCGTCACGGAGCGCCACGAGCGGCGGAAGTGACGGCCCCACCCCCGACAGGGCGGGACCGGCCCCGTGAGGCATTCTCTCCGGTTGCCGGAGAGGTCGGTGAAACCACAGCGAATGAAAAGTGGAGGAATGACATGAAACGGATGCTGAAGAGCTGGCTGCTTGCCGCGGCCGTGGGCATCGGCGCGAGCGGCCTGACGGCCGCAGCCGCCCTGGCCGCCGACCATACGCTGAAGGTCGGCTGGACCACCGGCGACAGCGCCAACGACCCCTACGCCATCGGCGCGCGCGCCTTCAAGGAGGAGGTCGAGCGCCGCTCCGACGGCCGCATCGAGGTCCATCTCTTCCCCAACCGCGCGCTCGGCGACGAGAAGGCCATGCTCGAGGGCATGCGGCTCGGCACCGTCGACATGGCGGTGATGTCGAGCGCGGTCAATTCCCAGGTCGTGCCCGAATTCGCGCTCACCGATCTGCCCTTCCTGTTCGCCAACGAGAAGCAGGCGCGGGCGGTGCTCGACGGCCCGGTCGGCGCGGCGCTGGCGGAAAAGGTCAAGGACAAGGGCCTGATGGTGCTGAGCTACATGGAAGGCGGCTTCCGCAACCTCGTCAACAACGTGCGCCCGATCAACACGCCCGCCGACATGGCCGGCGTCAAGTTCCGCGTCATCCAGAGCCCGATCTACATCGAGATGGTGGAATCGCTCGGCGGCAACGCCGTGCCGATGGCGTGGGGCGAGGTCTACACCGCCGTGCAGCAGGGCACCATCGACGGGCTGGAGGCGCCGCCCTCCGTCATCGAGCAGAACAAGTTCGCCGAGGTCGTGAAGTACCTGTCGATGTCGAACCACACCTATTCGGCGCTCGAGTTCATGATCTCCAAGCGCCGGTTCGACGCCCTGCCCGAAGACCTCCGGGCGATCGTGCAGGAGGCGGCCACGGCGGCCGGCGAGACCCAGCGCCAGCGTTCCTACGAGATCGGCCAGGACGTCCTCGCCGTGCTGGAGCAGCAGGGCATGACGATCAACACCATCGACGACCTGAAGCCGTTCCAGGAGGCCGTGGCGCCGATCTACGAGAAGTATCGCGGCATCGTCGGCTCCGACCTGCTCGACGCCGCGCTGGAGACGGCAGCCTCCGTGGAGTGACGGCGCACCCGCCGGGCACCGCTTCCGGCCGGCCGCGGCCGGAAGGCGGCGTCCGCGCGGGGCGTCGTGCGATGTCGGGTCTCATGCGGTCCTTCGGGCCGGAACTGCGGGGCTGGGTGATGCGGATGTTTCGCTACGTTGTTGACGGTGCGGCGCGGCTGCTGGCGGCGACGCTGGGGCTGGCGCTCGCCATGGTGGTCGCCTGCGTCGGCCTTCAGGTCGTCATGCGCTACGGCTTCGGCTCGCCTCCGGCATGGAGCGAGGAGCTGGCCATGCTGATGTTCTCCTGGCTGACGCTGGGCGGCATCGCCTTCGGCGTCCGCGAGGGCTTCCACGTCTCCATCGAGACCAGGGGCATGCTGCCGCGCGCGCTGCAGCCCTTCCACGACAAGGTCCTCGACCTGATCGCCGCCGGCTTCGGCGTCTTCGTGGCATGGTCCGGCTGGCGCTTCATGGATTTCATGTGGGGCTCGAAATCGGCGGCCATCCGCTACCCGCTCGAGATCCTGAACGCCATGCCCGTCGCCAGCGGCGTCCTCATCGCGCTGTTCGCGGGCGCACGCCTGCTTGGCCTGCACACCGGCCCCCGGGAGGCCGCGCCATGAGCACGACGGCCCTCCTGCTGGTCTGCACCTTCGGCGGGCTCCCGGCTCGCAGTCGTTCAGCCTGCTCGCCGTGCCGCTCTTCATCCTCGCCGGCGGGCTGATGTCGGTCGGCGGCATATCCGAGCGCCTGATAACGCTGGCCAAGGCCTTCGTCGGCCACAGGACCGGTGGCCTCGCCATGGTCGCCGTCATCGCGGCCATGATCTTCGCGGCCATCTCCGGCTCCGCGCCGGCCACCACGGCGGCGATCGGCTCGATCCTCATCCCCGCCATGGTCCGCAGCGGCTACAGCGCCCCGTTCGCGACCTCCGTCACCGTCAGCGCCGGCGTGCTCGGGCCGCTGATCCCGCCGTCGATCGCCTTCGTCATCTGGGGCATGATCGCCGAGCAGTCGATCAGCAAGCTGTTCCTCGCCGGCATCACGCCCGGCGTCACCATCGCCGCCGGCCTGCTGGTGATCTGCTATTTCCACGCCCGCCGCCACGCCATCCCCCGCCTCGACCCCGCGACATGGGGCGCGGCCGGCCGGGCGCTGTGGGACGGGCGCTGGGCGCTGTTCTCGCCGGTGCTGATCCTCGGCGGCATCTATGGCGGCATCTTCACCCCGACCGAGGCGGCGGGCGTCAGCTGCCTCTACGCGCTCTTCGTCGGCTTCGCGATCGAGCGCAAGCTGACCTTGCGCAACCTGATGCCCATCGCGCTCGACTCGCTCAAGATGAGCTCCATGGTGATGGCGATCATCGTGGTCTCGACCGGGTTCGGCGTCATCGTCGCCCAGGAGCAGATCGCGGTGAAGTTCGCGACCTACCTGACCGAGAGCGTCAGCGAGAAGTGGCTCGTGCTGCTGCTGCTCAACCTCGCCTTCTTCCTGCTGGCGGCGGTGATGGACGAGATCGCCATCATGGTCATCCTCGGCCCGCTGCTGATCGCGATCTCCAGCTCGATGGGCGTCGATCCCATCCAGTTCGGCGCGATCATCGTCACCAACGTGGCGATCGGCATGGCGGCCCCGCCCATCGGCTACTGCCTGTTCGTCGGCATGGCGATCAGCGGCCTCAAGCTCGGCCAGATCAGCAGGGCGATCTGGCCGCAGATCGTGCTGATGCTGCTGGTGCTGATGCTGACGACCTACATCCCGCAATTCTCGACCTTCCTCGTGAACTAGCAGAGAGGGACAGCGATGAGAGACTACGGCGCGCACCCCTACACGGTGGACCGCTCCCCCTCCCCGCAGCGCGACCGGATCGCCCGCGAGATATGGGGCCTCGACCTCGTCGGCGAGGCGGTGCGGGAGGACATCGTCACGGCGTGGGTGAGCACCTGGAGGTCCAGCCGCTACGCGGACTTCGCCGACGTGCCCTTCGCGGCGGGGCTCGACGCCCCGCTCATCCGCCACGTCAACGAGGTCACGCGGGCCGGCGTGCTCCTCGCGCGGCAGGCGACCGAGGAATGGGGCATCGAATTCGATCCCGACACGCTGCTGCCGATCCTCATCCTCCACGACGTGGACAAGCCGCTGCTGAGCGAGCCCGACGGCGCCGGCGGCACGCGCCCGTCGCGGCTGGCCGGGCAGCTCCAGCACGGCGTGATCGGCGCGATGCTGCTGAAGGAGCTGGGGTTCGACCACATCGTCGTCTCCCATGTCGCGCTGCATGCGGGCAACGCGCCGTTCCACCCCGAGACCCCGGAAGCGCTCGTCCTCCACCACGCGGACTACTTCTCCGCCGACCACGTCATGCTGTCGCTGGGCAAGCGGCCGTTCTACCAGAAGTAGCCTTTTCGGCCCGCCGGAACAGGACGAAATCGATGCGCGCCAACCGCCCCTATGCCCCGACCGGAACGGCCCTCTCCCGCCTCCTCCGCGCCCGCCGCGGAGAGGGCTGCGGCAGGCTTCCGCGCATGGCCGGCAAGGCCACGCCGGATCGCCACAGGATTGTTGACATTATAATTGACAATGCAGGACGCCTTGCCTAAGGCTATGAAATCCCACCCGATCGTCGGGCAGGCAGGCCCTGTCCGCCCCATCAGCAACGGACCATCCGCCATGTCGCAAACGCATATCTTCCCGGTCGCCTCCATCAAGCGCATCCCGCGCGGCAGCGGCATCGAGACGACGCCGCTGGTGACGCATTTCACCGCCCCGGACGCGAAGTTCACCACCGGCATGAGCGTCTATCCCAAGGGTCTCGGCGCGCCCATGCACAAGCACAACTGCGACGAGCAGGTGACGCTTCTCGAAGGGCAGGGCGAGGTCGAGGTGGACGGCACCATCACGCCGCTGGTCCGGTACGACACGACCTATATTCCGGCCGGCAAGGTGCACGCGTTCCGCAACACCGGCGAGGAGCCGATGCGCATCCTGTGGATCTACAGCTCCACCAAGGTGACGCGCACCTTCGAGGGCAGCGACGAGGAGGTCGAGCACCTGTCCGCCAGGGATCTCATGGGCTGAGCCCGCTCTATACGGATCGGCCGGCATGCTGCGTCTGAGCGCCAATCTGTCGACGATGTTCGCGGAGCTGCCCTTTCTCGAGCGCTTCGCCACGGCGCGGCGTGCCGGCTTCGCCGCGGTCGAGGCGCAATACCCCTACGACCACGCCGTCGCCGATGTCGCGGCCGCGCGCCGTGAGGCGGGCATCCCCCTCGTGCTGCTCAACGCGCCGAAGGGGACGCGCGAGGGAGATCGCGGCCTTGCCTGCCTGCCGGGGCGCCAGGACGAATTCCGCGAAGCCGTGGAGACCGCGCTCGACTGTTCCGCGGCGCTCGGCAACCGGCTCGTCCATGTGCTCTCCGGCGTCCCCGATGCCGAATGCGACCGCGAAAGCTGCGCCGCGGTCTGGCGCGCCAACATGGCGTGGGCGGCGGACCGGGCCGCGCAGGCCGGCGTCGGCATCGTCGTCGAGGCGCTCAACCCCGGTGATGTGCCCGGTTACTTCATCCGGTCGCTGGACGACGCCGTGGCGCTGCTCCGCGCGCTCGGCAAGGACAATGCCGGGCTGCTGTTCGACGTCTACCATTGCGCCAGGGCGGGCGAGCCCGTCGTCGCGCAATTCCGCGCCTGCCTGCCGTGGATACGCCATGTCCAGATCGCCGACGCGCCGTCGCGCGCGGAGCCGGGCACCGGCGACATCGACTGGAGCGGCGTCTTCGCGGCCGTCGAGCGCTCGGGCTACCAAGGCTTCGTCGGCGCCGAATACACGCCCCGGGCCGGCACCCTCGCCGGACTTGCCTGGGCCCGTCCCTATCTTGTGAAACCATCATGATCTGTCGCCGCACGCGCATGCCGGGCATGCGCCGGCGGCCGGAGGAGTAGCCGCAATGAACCTTTATTCGAGATCCCTCGCCGCGGCCGCGGCCGGCGGCAAGCCGGTGCGCGTCGGCCTGATCGGGGCCGGCAAGTTCGGCTCCATGTTCCTGGCGCAGGTGCCGACGGCGCCGGGGCTGAAGGTCGTGGCCATCGCCGACCTGTCGGCCGAGCGCGCCCGCGCGGCCTGCCGGGGCGTCGGCTGGAGCGAGGCGCTGATCGCCGACACCCGCTTCACGCAGGACACGCTCGACATGATCGCCGCCCCGGACATCGACGTCGTCGTCGAGGCCACCGGCCACCCGGCGGCCGGCATCCGCCATGCGCGGGCCGCCATCGCCGCACGCAAGCACATCGTCATGGTCAATGTCGAGGCCGACGTGCTCGCCGGCCCGCTCCTCGCCCGGCAGGCCGAGGAGGCGGGCGTCGTCTACTCGCTTGCCTATGGCGACCAGCCGGCGCTGATCTGCGAGATGGTCGACTGGGCGCGCACCTGCGGCTTCGAAGTCGTGGCCGCCGGCAAGGGCACCAAGTACCTGCCGGTGTTCCACACCTCCACGCCCGAGACGGTATGGCACTATCGCGGCGTCGATCCCGAGG
>JALHFU010000069.1:7053-27214 GCA_022838525.1 Hyphomicrobiales bacterium
CAAGTCCGGCATCGAGATGGCCGCCGTCGCCAACGCCACCGGGCTGGAGCCCGCCCCGGACGGGCTGCGCTTCCCCCCTGCCCCGGCCGACCGGCTGGCGCAGATCCTGTGCGAGAAGAACCTGCACCACCGCGGCCAGGTCGAGGTCGTCTCCAGCGTCGAGCGCGACGGGACGACGGTGCCCAACAACCTGCGCTGGGGCGTCTACGTCGTGTTCGCCGCGCCCAACGCCTATACCGAGCGCTGCTTCCGCGAATACGGCGTCGAGAGCGACGAGACCGGCACGCTGGCCGCGCTCTACCGCCCGTTCCACCTGATCGGGCTGGAGCTCAACGTCTCGATCTTCTCGGCCGCGCTGCGCCGCGAGGCGACGGGCCGGCCGGCCGGCTTCGTCGCCGACGTCGTCGCGACGGCCAAGCGCGACATCGAGGCGGGCGAGATGCTGGACGGCGAGGGCGGCTACCTCGTCTGGGGCAAGCTGATGCCGGCGAAGGACAGCCTCGCCATCGGCGGCCTGCCCATCGGCCTCGCCCACGGCATCCGCGTCACCCGCCCCGTCGCGGCCGGGGCGAGCCTCACCTGGGCCGATGTCGAGATCGACGCGGGCGACGACGCCTACGCGTTCCGCAGGGAGATGGAGAAGGCGTTCTCCTGACCCGGACGGACAACCCGAACGGAGGGATTCACATGGTACTGGAAGTCGCGGAGTTCGACATCGTCGCCGGCAGGGAAGAGGCCTTCGAGGCCGGCGTCCGCGAGGCGGTGGCGCTGTTCAGGGCGGCCAAGGGCTTTCGCGGCCTGACGCTGCGCCGCATAATCGAGAAGCCCGGCACCTACCGGCTGCTCGTGGAATGGGAGACGCTGGAGGACCACACCGTGACCTTCCGCAACTCGGAGGCGTTCCAGAAGTGGCGCGCGCTGGTCGGGTCGTGTTTCGCGGCCGCGCCGCGCGTCGATCACTGCGAAACGGTTGTCGAAGCCCGCTGAAGCTGCCAAACGGGAGCCTGCACGAACCGGGATTGACGCCGTGATCCATCTTGCCGACACAGTCACCAAGGTCGCGGACAAGGCGCGCGGCGGCGTCCTCGTCTGCGGCTCGCACGGCGGCCTCTATCCCGGCTATCTCGCCGCGAAGGCGGGGGTGAGCGCCGTGATCTTCAACGATGCCGGCGGCGGCCGCGACGAGGCCGGCATCGGCTCGCTCGCCTATCTGGAAGGTCTCGGCATCGCCGCCGCCACGGCGAGCAACATGTCCTGCCGCATCGGCGACGCGCGGGACATGGCCGTGCGCGGCCGCATCAGCCATGTCAACGGCCTCGCCGCGAAGCTCGGCGTCAAGGTGGGCGAGCCCTGCGCGGACGCGGCGAGGAAGCTCGAAGCCGCGCCCCCGCCGCCCGGGGCCGTCATCGGCCCGGTCAGCGAGGCGCGCAGCCTCTATCCTGTCCCGGGACAGCGCAGGATCGTGCTGATCGATTCCGCCAGCCTCGTCCTGCCCGAGGATGCGGGCCAGATCGTCGTCACCGGCTCGCATGGCGGGCTTCTCGGCGGCAACGACTTCCTCGCCCTTCAGGTCGACGCCTTCGCGGGCGTGTTCCACGATGCCGGCATCGGCATCGACGAGGCCGGGACGACGCGGCTGCCGGCCCTCGACCGCCGCGGCATCGCCGGCGTGACCGTCGCCGGCGCCTCGGCGCGCATCGGCGACGCGCGCTCCGTCTGCGAGGACGGCATCATCTCGCGCGCCAACGACGCGGCGCGCCGGCTGGGCGCCACCCCCGGCGAGCGCCTCCTGCAACGAGTGCTGCGCTGGAGCGGAGCGGCCTGACGCCGGAAAATCGCACAGGGCAAAACGCTGCCCCCGCCGTCATCCCGGCCGAGCGGAGCGAGAGCCGGGACCCATTGAGCGGCACGGCCGGGTTCAAGGCTCGCGAGACGGTCCTGAAGCGCGCCGACGCGAGGACGGCCGCGCTCGACGATGTTGCGGCCAATGGGTCCCGGCTCTGCGGCCGCTGCGCGGCCTTGGCCGGGATGACGGCGGGCGGGGTCTGTCGCCGATTGCCTTGTTCCTTGCGCGGGAAGGAAGCCGGCCGGGACCGGCTTTCCTGTCCGGGCGGCTCGGGCCTCAGGCGATGCGGTCGCCCTTCTTCACCTTGACGGCGCGGTTGTCGACGCCGGGCAGCATCTTGGCCGGGTCGCGGGTGACGACGACGTCCATGATCACCGGCCCCCTGGCGGCCAGCGCCTCGGCGATGGCCGCCTCGAGCTGGTCCGGGCGCTCGACGCGGATGCCGCGCACGCCCATCGCCTCGGCGATGCGGGCGTAGTCGGTCTCGGCGAGGTCGGAGGCGTGGTAGCCCTCCGCCCCGTACATGAGGTGCTGCAGCGCCTTGATGTAGCCCGAGGCGGCGTTGTTGACGACGATGATCGTGAAATCGAGCTTCAGCCGCCGCGCCGTTTCCAGCTCGCCCAGCATCATGTTGAAGCCGCCGTCGCCGGTGATGGCGAAGATCGGGCGCGTCGCCGAGGCGGCGCGCGCCCCGATGGCGGCCGGCAGCCCGTAGCCGATGGAGGCGAAGCCGCGATCCGGCACGAAGGCGCGGCCCGGCCGCTTGGTGTCGAAGAGCAGCCCGCCCCAATGGGCGGCGAAGCCGCCGTCGGCGATCAGGATGCCGTCCTCGGGCAGCGCCCTGTTCAGCTCGGTCAGCAGGCGCGCCATGTTGACGGGCTTCTCGTCCGAATGGAGGCGGGGGCCGACGTCCTGCCGCCATGCTGCCATCCGCCTTTCGACCTCGGCGGCGTAGCCGGCCTGCCGCGCATGGATGGCGGCGGCGCGCGGCGCGAGCAGGTCCTGCAGCTCGGCGAGGGTGGCGCCCACGTCGCCCCACAGCGCGAGCGCGCAATCCGTGGTGCGGCCGAACTCCTCCGGCAGCAGGTCGAGATGGACGATCCGCTTGCCCCGCGGCGGCACGGTGAAGCGCTTGGTGGCAATCTCGCCGAGCTTGCAGCCGACCACGAAGATCAGGTCGGATTCCTCGATCAGCTTGTTGGCGATGCGGTCGTAGCGGCCGAAGAGGCCGGCGCTCAGCCCGCTGGTGCAGGCGATGGCGCCCTTGCCGCTCAGCGTGTGCGCGACGGGCAGGTTCAGCGCCTGCGAGAAGGCGGCGAGCGCCTCGGCCGCATCGCTGAGATGGACGCCGCCGCCGGCGAGCACGATCGGCGTCCTCGCTTCCGCGATCAGCGCCGCGGCCTCGGCGAGTGCGGCTCGGTCCGGCCGGCAGCGCAGCGCCGGGATCGCCTCATGCGCGGGCACGGCGTGGAAATCGGCCTCGTCGAATTCATGGACGCCGTGGGCGATGTCCTCCGGCACGTCGATCACCACCGGCCCCGGCCGTCCCGAGGTGGCGACGGCGAAGGCGCGGCGGACGAGCTCGGGAATGCGCGCGACGATCTCGACGCGCAGCAGCTCCTTGACGGCCGGGCGCAGGATCTCCGTCTGCCGGCTTTCCTGCGTCATGTTCTTCCACGAGTGCTCGCGGTGGGAATCGCCGACGAGGACGACCATCGGCGTGCCGGCGTTGAGCGCCTCGACCAGCCCGGTGACGAGGTTGGTGGCGCCGGGCCCGAGCGTCGCGTCGGCGAGGCCGACGCGGCCGGAGACCTTGGCGTAGGCGTCGGCCGCGAAGATCCCGGCGCGCTCGTCGTTGATGAGGTGGTGTTTCAGCCCGAGACGGCGCGCGGCGTCGTAGAACGGCAGCAGCTGGAAACCGCCCATGCCGTAGATCGGGCCGGGATTGTAGAGCGAGATCATTCGGGCGATCGCTTCGCCACCCGTAAGCTCGATAGGCATCGACTGCATTCCTTCTGTGAGACGCGAATGGCCTGCCGCGCGTCAGGCGGTCAGGGAGGAGAGATCGGGCCGGCGCGCATGCCACGGCGTGGCGTTCTCGAACGCCCGGCCGAGCCGCAGGACGGTGTCCTCGCGCCGGGCCGGCCCGACGATCTGCAGCGACAGCGGCATCCCCTCGCCGTCGACGCCGTTCGGCAGCGCCAGCGCGCACAGGCCGAGATAGTTGACGAAGCGGGTGAGGTCCGAGAGCGGCATGGCGTATTCGTCGATCGAGGACAGAGACGGCGAGGCGATCGGCGTGCCCGGCAGAAGGAGCGCGTCGAAGCCGGCCATGGCGGCATGCATGGCCACCATGTCGGAGCGGCGCTCGATCAGCCGTGCGGCGTATTCGGCCGCCGAGCCCCCGCTGCCGGCAAGGACCCGCTCGCGGACGAAGGGGTCGAACGCGCCGCGGTCCTGCGCCATCAGCCCGGCGAGGTTGGCGTAGCCTTCGGTGCGGATGACGTGCGAGGCGCCGGCGCAGTAGTCGACCGGGCGGCGCGGCAGCGGCAGCTCCGCCACCTCCGCCCCGAGGTCGCGGAAGACCCGGACGGACCGGGCGAGCGCCGCGAGGATTTCCGGCTGCACCCCCGGCAGCTGGTCGTCCGGCACCAGCCCGAGCCGCATGCCCTTCACCGGCGTCTTCAGCCGCGGCAGCACGCGCGGCGGGGTGCCGCACCAGGTGCCGGCGTCGCGGCCGTCGAAGCCCGAGATCGCGTCGAAGACGATGGCGGCGTCCTCGACCGTGCGCGCCAGCGGGCCGATGGAATCGAGCGTCTGGCTGAGCGGGAACACGCCGTGCGTGCTCACGCTCGACACGGTCGGCTTCAGGCCGACGATGCCGTTCATCGCGGCCGGGCTGCGGATCGAGCCGCCGGTGTCGGAGCCGAGCGAGAACGGCACCATGCCGGCGGCGACCGCCACGCCCGAGCCGCTGGAGGAGCCGCCCGGCGAGCGGTGCACCTTCAGGTCCCAGGGATTGCGCGGCGCGCCCAGATGCGCGTTGGTGCCCCAGCCGCCGAAGGCGAATTCGACCATGTGCAGCTTGCCGAGGAAGACCGCGCCGGCCTCGGCGAGACGACCGACCACGGTGGCGGTTTCGCGCGCGACATTGTCCCGGAGGTGAAGCGAGCCCGCCGTCGTCGGCAGGCCCTCGACGTCGAGCAGATCCTTGACGGCGAAGGGGACGCCGTGCAGCGGCCCCCTCCAGTTCCCGGCGGCGATCTCGCGTTCCGCCGCCCCGGCCGCGGCGCGGGCGGCGTCGGCGCGCAGCAGCAGGAAGGCATGCAGCGCCGGGTCCGTCGCTTCGATGCGCGCGAGGCACGCCTCCAGCAGCGCGACGGGCGACACCTCGCCCGTGCGGATCAGCGGGGCCAGTTCGTGAATGGCGCTATCGGCCAGGTCTTGCGCAACCATGGGATTCCGGCGTCCGGGCGCTCCGTTCAACCGCTCAGTCGATCTTGTATTCCAGCCACTCGGCAATGAGCTTGTGCAGGGCGGTGTCGCCCTCGAACATGTCGCGGCCGCCCTCGGCCTTGTTGCGGCCGAGCTCGAGCACGTAGAGATAGTCGGAGACCGCGGCGCACTGGCGCACGTTCTGGTCGACCAGCACCACGGTGATGCCCTTCGACGGCAGCGCCTTGATGAAGTCGTAGATCTCGCGCGACAGGCGCGGCGCGATCATCGCCGTCGGCTCGTCGAGCAGCACCACCTCCGGCTCCAGCGCCAGCGCGCGCGCCAGCTCAAGGAAGCGCTGCTGGCCGCCGGAGAGGCTCGAGGCGGCATCGTGGCGCTTCTCGCCGAGGATGGGGAACTGGGCGTAGGCCGAATCCAGCACCCGCCTGACGCGGACGGCGTCCTTGCGGAACACCCAGCAGCCGAGCAGCAGATTGTCCTCGACCGACAGGTCGCCGAACAGGCTGCGGTTCTGCGGCACGAAGGCGATGCCGCGCTCGATGAAGGTGTAGGGCGGCTTGCCGTTCAGGCTCTCGCCCTTGTAGCGGATGTGGCCGGTCGAGGGCTTCAGGAAGCCGTAGAGCGTCTTCAGCGCCGTGGACTTGCCGGCGCCGTTCGGCCCGATGATGCCGGTGACCATGCCCTTGCGGGCCGACAGGTTGATGCGGTCGAGGATGGTGATGTCGCCGTGATAGGAGACGGATACGTCCTCGAGCGCGAGGATGACCTCTCCGGGCGCAACGGTCTTGTTCGGGTCGGCCATGGTCATCGTCCCAGGAATGCTTCGATAACGTCGGGATTGGTCTGGATCTCGCGCGCGTTGCCCTCGGCGATCTTCCTGCCCTGGTTCAAGACGAGCAGGTGCTCCGAAAGGCTGTAGACCGAGGTGAGGTCGTGGCTGACGAGGATGAAGCTCTTGCCCGAATCCTTCAGCTTCAGGATCTGGTCGAGGAACACCTTGCACAAATTGGGGTGGACGCCGGCGAAAGGCTCGTCGAGGAGGATGAGGTCGGGATCGAGCATCATCACGCGCAGCAGCTCGACCAGCTTCTGCTGGCCGCCGGAAAGCTCCTCGGCGTAGTTGTCGCGGATGCGGTAGAGGTCGACGTCGGCCAAAAGCTTCTCGGCCTTCTCCGTCAGCTCGCGGTCGCTGCGGCGGTCGTCGAGCACCGGCACGATGAGGTTCTCGGTCAGGGTGAGGCGGCGGAAGAGCCGCGGCACCTGGAAGGTGCGGCCGATGCCGAGGCGGGCGATCTCGTGCGGCTTGAGGCCGATCAGCTCCCTGCCGCGCAGCTTTATCGAGCCCTCGGTGGCGAGATAGATGCCGTTGATGCAGTTCATGATCGTCGTCTTGCCCGACCCGTTGACGCCGATCAGGCCGAGGATGCTGTTCTCGGGCACGTCGAACGAGATGGTGTCGACGGCGACGAGGCCGCCGAACACCTTGCGGAGCGATTTCACTTCGAGCATCGGAGCACCAGTTTCCGCCTGAACGGGCGCGGAATCCCCTGCAATGGCCGCGTTCATCGCATCGCCACCTTTCCGAACAGCCCGGCCGGGCGCAGCGCGATGGTCGCGATCAGGATCAGGAAGCCCACGGCGTGCGACAGCGACTGCGGCAGGAAGACGATGGCGACCTGCTCGGCGACGCCGAAGACGATGCCGCCGATGATCGCGCCGACCGGATGGCCGAGCCCGCCCAGCACGATGACCACGAAGCCGATCAGCGTGAAGTCGATGCCGGAGAACGGGCCGAAGGCGGGGAAGACGAGGGCGAGGAGCACGCCCGTCGTCCCCGCCAGCCCGATGGCGAGGCCGAAGGCCAGCGCCGACAGGCTGTTGATGTTGACGCCGACGATCTGGATCGCGTCGCGGTTCATGATCGCCGCGCGCAGCGCCTTGCCGTGGATGGTGCGGTAGAGGAACCAGGTCAGGATGCCGATGATGACGAGGCCCGCCGCGAGCGCCACGAGCTGCGCCGTCGGGATGAAGATGCTGCCGATCTTGAAGACGCTCGGCCGGAAGATGTAGTTCAGCGAGCGCGTGTCCGCCTCGAAGAAATAGAGCAGCGTCGCCCCCGCCATCAGCGACACGCCGTAGAAGGTGAGGAACGAGGCCACTTCGGGATCGTCGGAGCGCGAAAGGCGCGGCACGAACAGGAAGTAGAGGCACATGCCGAGCCCGAAGAAGCCGATGAAGACGAGCGGGACGGCGAGCAGCGGGTGCAGGTGGGTGGCGGTGAAGAACACGAACACCGCGTAGCAGCCCGCCACAACGAACTCGCCGTGCGAGAAGTTCACGATCCGCATCGTGCCGTAGATGATGGTCAGGCTGCAGCCGATCAGCCCGTAGAGCGCGCCCAGGATGAGGCCGGAAATCAGGGCCTGAACGAGAAGCGTGGTAATCATGAAGCTCAATCCGTCTTGGAACAGGCCGCCCTGGAACAGGCCGCTAGAACAGGATGCGGCGCAGCGCAGGCTTGCGCCGGATCAGCGAGCCCACGATCCCGCTGGGCAGGAACATCATCAGCAGCACGATCACCATGCCGAGCAGGAACACGTTGAGGATCGGGAAGCGCTGCCAGATGAGGTCGTCGACGATCAGCATCGCGACCGTGCCGACGACGGGGCCGATCACCGTCCCGAGGCCGCCGGCGACGGCGAAGATAACGGCCTTGGTGCTGACCAGGAGGTTGAACGCGGTCTCGGTGTCGACGATGCTGGTGTACCAGGCCTCGATGGCCCCGGTGAGCGAGGCGATCACCGCCGACAGCACCCACGCCTTCAGCCGCGCGCTGCCGATGTTGATGCCGATCGTCTCGGCGGTGTCGGGATCGTCGCGGATGGCGCGCAGCGCCATGCCGAGGCGCGACTGGGCGAGCCACGTCACGGCCAGAAGCGTGGCGAGCATCAGCGCCAGCATCGCGTAATAGGCGCCGAGCGGGTTGGAGAAGCCGAGCGCGATGCCGTAGGAGCCGCCGGCGACGTTCTCCGGCATGGCGGCGATGAGCAGCCGGCAGATGACGGCCAGCGCCAGCGACACGATGGAGAAGTAGATGCCGCGCAGCACCATGGTGCGGGCGAAGAGCAGGCTGAGCGCGACGCCCGCCGCGGCCGCGGCGAGGAAGCCGCCCCAGATCGGCAGGCCGTGCATCTTGACGGCCACGGCGGCCGCATAGGCGCCGACGCCGTAGAAGGCGACGTAGCCGAACGGCAGATAGCCCGTGAAGCCGGCCATGATGTTGAGCCCCGATGCCAGCGTGATCCACAGCAGCAGGTAGAACCAGAATGCGAGGCTGAAGCCGTAGGCCGGCAACAGGGCGAGCCCGACCGCCGCGACCGCGAGGAACGCGATCCAGATGGATGTCCGCATCCAAACGAGCCTGCTGGAAGACACTGTGTTGACCTCTGTGACATGACGCTGCCGAAGGCGCGCGCGCCTCGGCCTTATGGGAGGAAGGCGGCGGCCGGCTCCCGGAAAAGGAAAGCCGGCGCACCCGGACGGGCCGGGCGCGCCGGCCGCGCGGTCAGCGCTCGGTCCAGCCCGGGATCGGATAGATGGGATCGGCCGTCTTCACCGTGTCGGGGGCGACGATCCTGAGGCCGTCCGGCTGCTGCTGGAGGACGATCGGCGTCATGCCGTGCTGGAAGCCGGTCTCGTCGATCTTGAACTCGCCCGAGACGATGATCGTCTCGCCGCTGATGTCGAGCGCCGCCTGCTTCAGCTTCTCCGGCTCGACCGAGTTCGCCGTGGCGATGGACTTCTCGAGGACGACGCCGGCGCCGTAGGCGAGCGCGGTCTGGAAATCGGCCGGATAGGCGGCGTTCGGGTAGAGCCTGTCGTAGGCCGCCAGGAACTCCGTCGTCGCCAGCCCGTCCGTCACCGGCCAGTTGACGTCGGCGTCGAACTGGGTGTGGCTGAAGACGTAGGCCGCATCCGCGCCCGTCTCCAGCACCGCCGGCGAGGAGCCGTAGAGCATGTAGGTGTAGGGGAAGTCGATCTCGCGCTCGCGCATCTGGCGCAGCATCGGGATCAGGTCGGCGTCGTAGGAGGAGGAGTAGAAGCCGTCCGCCCCGGCCGCCTGCGCCTTCTGCAGCAGCACGGCGAAATCCCGCGTGCCCTTGGCGTAGTGCTCGAACAGCACCACCTCGATGCCGGCCTCTTCCGCCATGCCCTTCGCGGCCGCGGCCGCGCTGGCCGGGAACGGCTCGTCGATCGACACGACGGCGAGCTTCTTGACGCCGAGCTGGCCGGCGAGCGCGATGCTCGTCACCGGGATCTGCGACGCCTGGGCGGTCACGGAGACGATGTTCTTGTAGCCCTGCTGGAAGAGCTGGTCGGAGGAGCCGGCCCAACTCACCATGAAGCCGCCGCGGGACTCGACGATCGGCGCGGCGACGCCGACCAGCGTCGAGCTGAACGGGGCGATCAGCGCGTCGACCTTCTCCTCGGCGATCAGCGATTCGTAGACGCGGGCGACGAGCTGCTTGTCGCTGCGGTCGTCGCGCTTGACCAGCTCGACCGGGTACTTCTTGCCGTCGAGCTCGATGCCGCCGCGCGCGTTGACGTCATCGACCCAGATGCCGATGCCGCGCTCGCCGGACTGCGAGGCGACCGCGTAGGGGCCCGTCGACGAGACGGTGAGGCCGATGCGGATCGCGGTCCTCTCCTCGGCCTGGGCGACGGCGATGCCGGCCAGCATCGTCGAGGCGGCAAGCAGGGAAGCAAACAGGGCCTTCATGTAGTCCTCCTAATTCGTTCCACTATACGGAATTTAGAATATCCATTTGCGAAACACGCTGACATGCAATCGGCGCCCTGTCAACCGTGTCGATTTGAGGAAAAATCCGCACGGACCGCTTGCATTTGTGCATTTTTTGACGAACATGCCGCTTTAAACGGCACATCGGCCGGCAGCCGCCGAAAGAATGGAGGCGCAGGCCGGCCGAGAAGCGTTTCGCAATTCGGAATATGTGTGTCTCGATACAGAACGAGAATCCGGCCGGGAACGGTCTCTAGGGATGGTCTTGGGAAGCATGGAAAAGGATCTGGACTCCGCGCCCGTGAAGTCGATCTCGCGCGCGGCGACGCTGCTGCGGATTCTGGCCGGCATCGGCAGCGAGGGCGGCACGCTGGGGGAGATCGCCAAGGCGTCGGGCTTCGGCAAGACGACCGCGCACCGTATCCTCGCCGCGCTCAACGACGAGGGATTCACCTATCAGGACATGGCGACCCGCCGCTACCATCTCGGCGCGGGCATCAGCCTGCTCGCCCGGCGCGCCGCGGTCAACGAGATCGGCGCGCTGGCGCAGCCGGTGCTGCTGCGGCTCGCGGGGCAGACCGAGGACACCGTCTACATCCAGGTCCGCGAGGGGCTGCGCTCGGTGTGCCTCGGCCGCGAGCAGGGAACCTTCCCGATCAAGACGCTGTCGCTCGACGTCGGGCAGAGCCGGCCGCTCGGCGTCGGTTCGGGCAGCCTCGCCATCCTCGCCAACCTGCCGCCGGCGGAGATCGACGCCGTCATCGAGGCGAACACGCGCTGGCTCGCCGACTATCCCGCCTTCAACGCCGACCGGCTGCGCGGGCTCGTGCGCCAGACGCAGGCGCGCGGCTACGCCTTCGTCGAGGGCCTGATGATCCCCGGCATCAACGCCGTCGCCGTGCCGATCAGCGGCGCCGACGGCCGCCCGATCGCCTCGCTCAGCGTCACGGCCATCGCCGAGCGCATCCATGGCGACCGCGCCCTGTGGCTCGCCGGCCTGCTGCGCGAGGAGGCACGGCAGCTCTCGGCCGTGCTCCTGCGCCCACACTCACGGAATACCTAGGAGATACCCGCATGGCAGATCGCCTGAAGGACAAGGTCGTCCTCCTGTTCGGCGCCGGCTCGTCCGGAGAGGGCTGGGGCAACGGCAAGGCGACGGCGGCCCTGTTCGCGCAGGAAGGCGCGCGCGTCGTCGGCGTGGACCTGAACCTGTCCGCCGCCGAGGAGACCAGGGCGCGGGTGGCCGAGATGGGCTACGACATGGACGCGCTGTGCGCCGACGTCACCGATTCCGCGCAGGTCAGGGCGGCGGTCGCCCATACGGTCGAGCGCTACGGCCGCATCGACGTCCTCCACAACAATGTCGGCGTGACGAAGATGGGCAACCCGGTCGATCTCAGCGAGAAGGACTGGCAGTTCTCGCTCGACACCAACCTGACCGGCGTGTTCCTGACCTGCAAGCACGTGCTGCCGGTCATGGTGGAGCAGCGTTCCGGCGCCATCGTCAACATATCCTCCCTCGCCTCGATCCAGATCAACCGCATGCCCTATTTCGGCTACTACGCCTCGAAGGCGGGGCTGAACCACTTCACCCGCGCGCTGGCGGTCGACTACGCGCCCTACGGCATCCGGGCGAACGCGGTGCTGCCCGGCGTCATGGACACGCCGCTGATCTACAAGCAGATCTCCACCGAGTACGAGACCGTCGAGGACATGATCCGGGCGCGCAACTCGGCCTCGCCGATGGGCCGGATGGGCGACGCCTGGGACGTCGCCTATGCGTCGCTGTTCCTCGCCTCGGACGAGGCGAAATACATCACCGGCGTCTGCCTGCCGGTCGACGGCGGCAAGAGCTGCGCCGGCCGCTGAGCGGCCTGCGGCAGAAGGGCCGCTTCCGCCGGAGAAGGCCGCGGCGGGGCTGCGCCGCTCACTCGTCCCACGCCGCGCCGGCGAGGCGGTTCATCGGTATCCTGAGATAGCGCGTGCCGTTCTCCTCCGGCTCGGGCAGGCGGCCGGCGTTCATGTTGACCTGCAGCGCGTGCAGGATGAGCTTCGGCATGGGCAGCGTCCTGTCGCGCGCCTCGCGCATGGCGGCGAACTCCGCCTCGCTGCGGCAGGCGGTGAGGTGGATGTTGCCCGCCTTCTGTTCGGCCACGCTCGATTGCCAGCGCGGCGCGCGGCCGCCGGGGCGGTAGTCGTGGCCGGTGAAGAGGCGGGTGTCGTCCGGCAGGCCGAGGATGGCCTGGATCGACCGCCACAGGGCGCGGGCGTCGCCGCCGGGAAAGTCGGCCCGCGCCGTGCCGCCGTCGGGCATGAACAGCGTGTCGTGGACGAAGGCGGCGTCGCCGACGACATAGGTGACGGAGGCGAGCGTGTGGCCGGGCGAGAACATGACCCGCGCCGGTATGCCGCCCACCGAGAAGCTGTCGCCGTCGGCGAACAGCCGGTCCCATTGCGAGCCGTCGGCCGGGAAGTCCGGCAGGTTGTAGAAGCCCTTCCACAGCGCCTGCACTTCGACGATCCTGTCACCGATGCCGGTCGGCGCGCCGGTCTTGTCCCTGAGATAGTCGGCGGCGGAGAAGTGGTCGGCATGCGGATGGGTGTCGAGCACCCATTCGACCTCGTAGCCCCTGTCGGCGACGAAGCCCAGGATCGCGTCGGCATGGCGGGTGGCGGTCGCGGCCGACTTCTCCTCGTAGTCGAGCACCGGGTCGATGACGGCGCATTTCCCCGTCCCGGGGTCGGCGGCCACGTACTGGATCGAGCCGGTGCGCGGATCGTAGAAGCCGGTGACTTCTGGCTTGGCAGGCATGCGAGGCGTCCCCCCTGTTCCGTCGACTCCCTGAACATAGTCCTCGCCCGCAGGATGGGGAGGGTTCAAGCCCGGCCGGTTGTCGCAGGGAGCGACGGGGAGCGCGTCAGGACGCCGGACCGGCGAGCGCGCCGCGCGGGGCGAGCGCCCCGTGATGGCCGATGCAGACGGAGGCGACGCGGTGGGCGAGCGACGCGGCCTCGGCCCGGCCGGCGCCTTGCAGCCGCGCGGCGAGATAGGCGCCGTTGAAGCTGTCTCCGGCCCCGGTGGCGTCGACCACGGCCCCGACGCGGATCGCCGGCACCCGGACGTCGTCGCCGTCGCGGCGGATCAGCGCCGGCTCGCGGCCGTTCTTGACCACGATCTCGCGCGCACCGAGCCCGGCGTAGCGCGCCGCCGTCGCCGCCGGGCCGTCGTCGCCGAACAGCGCCTGCTCGTCGCCGAAGGTCGGCAGCACCATGTCGCAGACGCGGCCGGCGCGGGTCAGCCAGTCGCGGATCTCGTCCTCGCCGCGCCACAGCCGGGCGCGGATGTTGGGGTCGAAGCAGACCGTCGCGCCCTCCGCGCGCCGGCGGGCGACCGCATCGAGGAAGCGCTCCCGGTCCCCGGGCTCGAGGATGGCGAGGGTGATGCCGGAGAAATAGAGGTGGGAGGCGCCTTCGAGCGCCGCGCGAAGCGCGGCCCCGTCGCGGGCGAGGAGCCTGGCCGCCGAGCTGTCGCGCCAGTAGGTGAACTGGCGGTCGCCCGCCTCCTGATGGATGAAGTAGAGGCCCGGCCGCCGCTCCGGCACGGTGAGGATGCGGGCCGTGTCGATGCCGGCTTCGGCGATGAAGCGCTTCAGCCCCTCGGAGTAGCGGTCCGTGCCGAGGGCGGTGAAGTAGGAGACGGTCCACGCCGCGTCGAGGAAGGCGCGCGCGTACCAGGCCGTGTTCATGGTGTCGCCGGCATAGCCCATGCGCCAGTTTCCGTCGGCGGTTCCGCCCGACATCTCGATCATGGCCTCGCCGATCGACAGCAACTCCCTGGCCAAGGCCGCCTCCCCCTTATCCCTGCCGCGCGATCGCGCCGGCCATGCCGTGCTCCAGCATCGCCGCGAGCAGCGGCACGACGGCCGCGCGCAGCGCCCCGCTTGCCGCCAGCTCCGGCGCGAACAGGCCGGGCAGCGACGACAGCGCCTCGTAGAGCCGCGCGGCGTCGCGGCCCCGCGATCAGCCGCTCGCGCGGGTCGCGCAGCGCATAGGGCTCGCCCGCGTCGCCGACGCCGAGACAATAGCGCATCCACGCCGCGACGGCGAAGGCGAAGGGCGCGGCGTCGCCGCCCCGCGCCAGCGTCTCGGCGAGCGGCGTGAGGATGCGCTGCGGCAGCTTCTCCGTGCCGTCCATGGCGATCTGGTAGGTCAGATGGCGGATGGCGCGGTTGGCGAAGCGGGCGACGAGCTGCGCGCGGTAGCCGTCGAGGTCGATGCCGGGCACCGGCGGCAGGGTGGCGGCCGCCGCCTGCATCTGGCGCTCGGCGATGGCGCGAAGGCCGGGGTCGCGCACCGCCTCGGCGACGGTCTCGTGGCCGGCGAGGAAGCCGGCATAGGCGAGCAGCGAATGGGTGCCGTTGAGCAGCCGCAGCTTCATCTGCTCGTAGGGCGCGACGGTCGCCACGAACAGCGCCCCGCCCGCCTCCCAGGCCGGCCGCCCGGCCGCGAAATCGTCCTCGATCACCCATTGGGTGAAGGGCTCGGTCTCGACCGCCGCATGGTCGGCATGGCCAGACAGGCGCTCGGCGTCGGCGAAGGTGCGGGCCGTGGCGGCGGGCGTGATGCGGTCGACCATCGAGGACGGGAAGCGCACATTCGCCGCGATCCACGCGGCGAGGCCGCCATCGACCAGCGCCGCGAACTCGCCGACGAGGCGCGCCGTGATGCGGCCGTTCTCCGGCAGGTTGTCGCAGGACAGCACCGTCAGCCCGCCGAGCCCGCGCGCCCTGCGCACGGCAAGGCCGGCGACGAGGAAGCCGACGAGGCCGGCGGGCCGTTGGGGGCTGGCGAGGTCGTGGGCGACCGCCTCGTGGCCGCGGTCGAGCCCGCCGGTGGCGCGGTCGAGGCCGTAGCCCTTCTCGGTGACGGTGATGGTCACGATCCTCGTGGCAGGGTCGGCGATGGCCGCGACGACGGCCTGCGGATCGTCCGGCGCCACCAGCACGCGGTCGATGCTGGCGATCAGGCGCGCGCCGTCGCCGGCCTCGTCGCGGGTGATGAGGATGTAGCGTCCGTCCTGCGGGTTGAGCGCGGCCGCGACGTCGGCGCTGCGCAGGCTGACGCCGACGATGCGCCAGTCGCCGCCGGCCGCGGCCAGCGCCGCGTCGGTGTAGACGGCCTGGTGCGCCTTGTGGAAGGCGCCGACGCCGATATGGACGATGCCCGCCGCATGCGCCGCGGGCGCGTAGCCCGGCGTCGACACCGCCGCAGCGACCCGCGAGGCGGCCGACAGCCTGGTCATGGCCGGAAGCTCACCGCCGGATGCGACAGCGCGGTCATGATGCCGCGCAGCTCGGCCAGGCCCTTGAGCCTGCCGATGGTCGGATAGCCCGGCTGGCCCTTGCGGCCGAGGTCGTCGACGATGTCCTGGCCATGGTCGGGCCGCATCGGGATCTGGTGGTCGGCGCGGCCTTCGGCCTTGCGCCGCGCCTCCTCCCTCAGGACCTCGCCGATCAGCGCCACCATGTCGGTTCCGCCGCCCAGATGCTCGGCCTCGTGGAACGAGGCGGGCATGCCCGGCGCCTCGATGGTCACGTTGCGCAGGTGCAGGAAGTGCACGCGCGGCGCGAATTCGCGCATGATCGCCGGCAGGTCGTTGTCGGCGCGCGCGCCGAGCGAGCCGGAGCACAGCGTCATGCCGCTGGCGGGGCTGTCGACGGCGTCGAGGATGCGGCGGTAGTCCGCCGCTGTGGACATGATGCGCGGCAGGCCGAGCAGCGGGAACGGCGGATCGTCGGGGTGGCAGCACAGCCGCATGCCGAGCTTCTCGGCCACCGGGACCACCTCCTCGAGGAAGGCGACGAAATGGGCGCGCAGCGTCTCGGCGTCGATGTCGTCATATTCGGCGAGGTGGCGGCGCACGTCGGCGACAGACATGCTCTCCGTCGAGCCGGGCAGGCCGGCGGTGACGTTGGCGGCGAGCTCCGCCTTGCGCGCCTCGCTCATGGCGGCGAAGCGGCGGGCCGCCTGTTCGCAGACCTCGGGGGCGAAATCCTCGGCCGCGCCCCTGCGCTCCAGGATGTGGATGTCGAAGGCGGCGAAGTCGATCAGGTCGAAGCGCATGCAGGTGCCGCCGTGCGGCACACGGAAGGCAAGGTCGGTCCGCGTCCAGTCGAGGACCGGCATGAAGTTGTAGCAGATCGTCTCCAGCCCCTGCGCGGCGAGGTTCTCGAGGCTGGTCCTGTAGTTGGCGATGTGGGTGCGCCACTCGCCCTTCTGCTTCTTGATGTCCTCGGAGACCGGCAGGCTCTCCACGACCTCCCAGGCGAGGCCGGAGGGCGAGCCGTCCTTCATGCGGCCGATAGCCTCCGCGCGCTTGGCGATCTCGGCGCCGGTCCACACCGCGCCGGTGGGCACGTGGTGCAGCGCGCTGACGACGCCCTCGACGCCCGCCTGCCGCATGTCGTCCACCGATGTCAGGTCGTGGGGACCGAACCACCTCCAGGTCTGCCGCATATGCTCTCCCTTCGTCTCGGGTCCCGCCGCTTTTCTCCGGTCGCGGAAAGGCCCTGTTCCTTCGTTCTTCGCACGGTCCCGGCGGGACGCCATCGCGCCTCCCCCGGACCGCTCCGGAACGTTTCCGCCTTTCGGAGAAAAGCGGAAGCGCCCCATCCCTGTCTCTCGCGCAACCCCGGACGGAAAGGCGCTTGCGCACGTTTCCCGGAATTGCGACGGCCGCGACCCGGTCCGCCGGCGGACCTTTTCCGGCATCCGCCGCCGGTGTCCGCCCTTACCGTCCGTGCCTGCTTCGTCCTTGCCGTCCGTCCTTGTCGGCCGCCACGGGGATACATCCATGAGCATGGCGATCCGCAATGACCGTTTCGCGGGCAATTGCCTGCTTCATACACAAGAGTTGACTAGTATGGAAGTATGGAGGATAAGAAGGAAGGAGGAAATGTCCGATGTATTCCGAAGCCACCGCCGCCAGCCTCGATGCGGGCTCCGCGATCGCGCCGCAGATTTACCGGCGGCTGCGCGAGCGCATCGTGCGCACCGAATTGCTGCCCGGCGAGGTGATTTCCGAGACCGAGATCGCGCGCGCCTATGCCGTGTCGCGCCAGCCGGTGCGCGAGGCGTTCATCAAGCTCGCCGAGGCCGGCCTCGTCCAGATCCGGCCGCAGCGCGGCACCATGATCACCCGCATCTCCACCGGGGCGGTGATGGATGCGCGCTTCGTGCGCGAGGCCATCGAGGCCGACGTGGTCAAGATCGTCGCCGAGCGCGCCGACGCGGCGATCCGGCGCGAGCTCGCCGACCAGATCGCCCAGCAGAAGCGCGTCGCCGAGACCGACGAGAACGCGTTCGTCCGGCTCGACGAGCTCTTCCACCGCACGCTCGCCGACATGGCGGGCAAGGCCTACGCCTGGCGCGTGGTCGAGGAGGTGAAGGCGCAGATGGACCGCGTGCGCTACCTGAGCATCGAGAAGGTGCACATCCGCCTGCTCGTCGCCCAGCACGAGGCGGTGGTGGACGCCATCGCCGCCAACGACGTCGCCGCCGCCGAGAGCGCCATGCGCGTGCATCTGCGCGAGATCCTGAAATCGCTGCCGGCCGTGGCCAAGGCCCGCCCGGAGCTGTTCGACGCCGCCGGATAGCGGCCCAACTTCCACAAAAGACCATCGAGCCAGGGAGGCATGGCATGACTTCGAAATTCGGTATCAAGGCAATTCTGGCGGGCTTCATGCTCGCGACCACGCTCACCACCGGCGCGCTCGCGCAGGAGCTGAAGCTCAAGCTCGGCCACCTCGCCAACGAGCAGAACTCGTGGCACAAGGCGTCGCTGAAGTTCGGCGAGGAGCTTTCGGCGCTGACCGACGGCCGCATCGTCGTCGAGGTGTTCCCCAACGATTCGCTCGGCCGCGAGATCGACCTGATCAACGGCATGCAGCTCGGCACGGTCGAGATGACCATCACCGGCGAGAGCCTGCAGAACTGGGCGCCGATGGCCGCGCTTCTCGCCATCCCCTACGGCTACACCTCGCTCGAGGACATGGACGCCGTCGCAAGCGGCGAGATCGGCAAGGAGATCGAGGCCCAGATCGTCGAGCGCGCGCAGGTGCGGCCGATCGCCTATTTCGCCCGCGGCCCGCGCAACCTGACCGCCAACCGCGCCATCACCAGGCCCGGGGAGCTGGAGCGCATGCGCATGCGCGTGCCCAACGTGCCGCTCTTCGTCGACGTGTGGACCGCGCTCGGCGCGCAGCCGACGCCGATGGCCTTCTCCGAGGTCTTCACCTCGCTGCAGAACGGCACCATCGCCGGCCAGGAGAACCCGCTGGCGCTGATCCAGTCGGCCTCGTTCAACGAGGTGCAGAGCCACGTCAACCTGACCGAGCACGTGCGCTCGTGGATCTATCTCACCATCGCCGAGCAGGTGTGGAGCCGTCTGTCGGAAGAGGACCAGGGCCATGTGCTCGAGGCCGCGCGCCGCGCCCAGGAGTTCGAGCGCGAGCAGTTCCTCAAGGACGAGGAGGCGATCCGCGCCGACCTCGAGGCCAAGGGCATGACCTTCGTCGAGGTCGACCAGCAGGCCTTCGCCGACGCCGCGCGCGACGCCGTCATCAACAGCGTCGATGAGAGCATCCGGCCGGTCGTCGAGGACCTCTTCAACCGCTAGGGCACCGGGCAGGGCCGGTCCCGCATCGCGCGGCCCGGCCCTCGTGAAGAAACCGGCGCCCGGACAGGGACGGATCGCCGCTTCATGCGCCCGCCGCGGCGCGCGGCGATCCGGGGCCGCTGCCACAGAAGGTTTGATGCCATGCAATCGTTGGCTTTGTTGACAAGGTTCCTCACGGTCGTCAGCCGCGCGGCGGTCGGGCTCTCGTTCTTCGCCCTGGTCGTGGTGGTGACGATCCAGATCGTCACCCGCACCTTCGGCCTGCCCTCGCCGGTGTGGACGGAGGAGCTGTCGCGCTACCTCCTGCTCTACATGACCGCGTTCGGCATCGGCCTGTCGCTGGTGACCGGCGAGCTGGTGAACGTCGACATGCTGCAGGAAGCCGTGACCGAGAAGGCGGCGTGGTGGATGCGCCTGTTCGCCGCCGTCGCCACCGCCGTGCTCGGCGCGGCGATGATCTTCCCGGCGTGGCGCTTCACCCAGATCGGCGCGTTCCAGCGCGCGCCCAGCCTGCGCTGGACCATGGACTACATCCACGCCAGCGTGCTCTTCCTTTCCATCCTCCTGTTCATGTTCGCTCTTCTGCGCGTCGTCGGAATGCTCGCCGGGACGGAAGACGGGCGGCCCCAACGCCCCGAGGAAGTCTGATACCATGGAACTCTTCCTGCTTCTCGCGACGTTCTTCGGGACGCTTGCGCTCGGCGTGCCGGTCGCGGTCTGCCTCGGCGTCTCGTCGCTGGCCTACATCCTCGCCGCCGGCCTGCCGGTCGTCATCATCCCGCAGCGCATGTATGCCGGCATGGACGTGTTCGTGCTCCTGTGCATCCCCGGCTTCATCCTCGCCGGCAACCTGATGAACTACGGCGGCGTCACCGAGCGCATCATCCGGCTGGCCAACGCGCTGGTCGGCTGGATGCGCGGCGGCCTCGCCATGGCCAACGTCGCGGATTCGATGCTGTTCGGCGGCGTCTCCGGCACCGCGGTCGCCGACGTCGCCGCCACCGGCGGCGTCATGATCCCGGGCATGAAGAAGTCGGGCTACCCGGCCGACTTCTCCGCCGCCATCACCGCCGCCTCCTCGACCGTCGGCCCGATGCTGCCGCCGAGCGTGCCGATGATCATCGTCGGCGCGCTGTCCGGCATCTCCGTCGGCCAGCTCTTCCTCGCCGGGGCGGTGCCGGGCATCCTGATGGGCGTCGGCATGGGCATCACCTGCTATGTGCTCGCCGTGCGCCGCAACTATCCGCGCCAGGCGTGGAAGGGCTTCGGCGAGCTGTTCGCCGCCTTCTTCTCGGCCTTCTGGGCGCTGGCCATGATCGCGCGCGCGGCCGAGGGTTCGGCGCGCGATTCGCTGTCGATCCTCGACCAGGCCATCGCCCAT
>JALHFU010000070.1:0-14105 GCA_022838525.1 Hyphomicrobiales bacterium
AGGTCCACCACCACCACCGACACGTTGTCCGGCCCCCCGCGCCCCAGCGCCTCGATCACGAGTTGATCGGCGGCCTTGTCGGGTGCCGGCGTCCCGGTGACGATCCGCTTGATGTCCGCGCCCGCCACGACGTCGGTGAGCCCGTCGGAGGCGAGGAGCAGCCGCGTGGGTCCCGCGACCGGGTACACGTCGGTGTGCGGGCGCACCTGCGCGCTGGGTCCCAGTGCCGCGGTCAGCAGCCACGCGCCGTCCCGCCGCGGATCGGCCATCCGGTCGGGCGTGGTCAGCTCCCCCACGCTCCCCCCGAGCGTCCGGAACGCCATCGAGTCGCCGATGCTCGCCACCACGAAGCCATCCGCCGAGATCGCGACGACGACGGCGGTCGCACCCATCCCGGTCAGTTCAGGCCGCAGTTGCGTCTCCTCGTGGATGAGGCTGTTCGCGCGGCGAAGCCGCTCCACCAGGTCTGCCTCGGTGCGAGGGAGGGGCGGGGCTCCGACGACCACCGCGGCGATCCGGGATGCGATTCCGCCCCCTGCATGACCGCCCATGCCGTCGAACACTCCGAAGACAGCGGGGTCGCTGTCGGGGCCGACGGAGCCGCTGCTGGTGTACGCGCCCTCTCCCGCACTCACGAACCCGTCGATCAGCACGGCGTCCTGGTTCTCGGTGCGGACCTTGCCCGTGACCGTCACGGCGGCATACCTGATCTCCACGTGATCCTCCTCAGTTGCTCTTCGACGCCGCGACCAGGCTGACCACCGCGGCGAGCCCCAGCAGCAGAAGCGCAAGCTCCCCGACCCAGAGAGCCGCCACCAGCAGCGCGGACGCGCTGAGCCCGATCGCCGCCACACCCAACACCTGCGCCACCAGCAGCACCACCGCGCGGAGCCACGGTCGCAGGCGGTGCACCTCCCGGCGGGCGAAGAGCACCACGGACCCCAGCACAGCGGCGGCCCACAGCGCCGGAACCGCCCACCCGCGCGCCTCAATCGGGGCGAACAGGGAGTACAGCGTCGGCAGGTTGTCCGCGATCAGCGGGGGAACATCCGGGACGGGCGTGTCCGGGGCCACCCCCGCGGCGGTGAGCCCGATCCGGGTCACGGCCGCCATCAGCCCGAGGAACGGCAGCACGAGCCACCACTTCGAGACCACGCGCTCGTTCCCCCCGGGCGCCGCCAGCACACCGAGTCCGGCCCCCAGCACGCCGCCGGCGGCGTAGCCGGCCACGAGGAGGAACGGCACCCGCGCGAGGCCCTCGATGATGGTGGGGGCAGGGGGCGCCATGTAGGCGGCGGCGCCGGCCGCCACGAACGCGGGCAGCGCCACGCCCAGGGCACCCATCCAGGACAGCGGCCTGCCGGCGCGGAGCGGCAGCACGAGGTCCACCCCTCCCGAGAGGAGCACGGCGCCGAGCAGGGGGATCCCGAGGGTCACCGCCAGGAAGGGCAGGGTGGTGCCCAGCGCGATCGCGCCGAAGGCGTTGGCCCACCAGTACGCCCCCGCCAGGAGCAGCAGCGCGCCAATCGCGCGACGCACCAGCCGGCGCGGGATCCGCCTCCGGGCGGCATTCGCCTCAGCTGCGCGTCGCTGGCGCGCGGCCTCCCGCTCAACGCGGCGTGCCTCCTCGGCGGCCACACGCGCGGCCTCCGCCCTGGCCGCCTCCGCGGCACGTTCCTCGGCCTCCCTCGCCCGCACCGCGGCGGCGATGATGGGGGTGAGCGTCATGACGACGCCGGCGCGCGCCACCATCGCCGCACTGGTGTCGTCGGCCTGGAGGGCGTTTCCCCAGTTGCGCAACTGTGCGGGCGCCTCGGCCGCGCCGTCGACGGCGGCCTGCCGCGCCCGCTCCAGCAGCTGCGGGGAATCGCCGGTGAGGGCCTCGTACAGGAACAGGGGTTCCATGGACCGGGCCGCGTCGTTCTTCCACGCCCGCAGTTCGTTGTCCTTCTGGGCGGCGTCGAGGAACGTGGCGGCAGCCTTCCACACCGCGGCGAGGCGGGCCTCCACGCGGGCGAGCTCCTCCCCGTCGGGGGCCCGCTTGGCGGCGGCGCTGAGGATGTGCTGGGTGCGCAGCGCGGTGATGGTCTCCACCATGCCGTCCTGGGCGGCGGTCGCCCTCCGGCACAGCTCGCCCAGCCCGGCCGGGGAGAGCACTGCGGTCCGGAACACCGGGGGAGTGGCGGGATCGAGGATGTTGATCAGCTCGACCATCGCGCGCGCCGGCGGGACCGTGCCGTTCCGGGCGGCGGCGAGGAGCTCGTCGGCGTCCGTCCCCACCTCGGTCTGGTGCAGCCACTCCCTCAGATCGGAGAGCTTGACGCCCACCACCATGTCGCAGGCGGCGTCGAAGTGGGTGGCGAAGCCGGCGGCGAGCTCCTCCGGGGTGGCGTAGAACTCGCCCTCGAAGAACATGCGGGCCGCGGCGCGGCGCCCGGAGCCCACCGCTCCCGGTGCCGGCGCCACCTTCTGGGGCACGGGCGGCTCGCCACCGGCGAGCCACTCGGTCACCTGCTCAGCCCCCCACCGCTGGTCAGGATCATCGCAGATCAGGCCGGCGAAGAGCCGTTCGAAGGCGGGATCGGTCACCCCTGTCACCTGCCAGGTGCCCTCGTTCAGTGCCACCCGGACCTCGTAGTCGGGCAGCAACCGGCCGTCCGCATCGCTGAAGAGGTGCTGACCGGTGAGCAGCTCGTGGGCGACCACGCCGAGGGACCACCAGTCGGACGCCCGCGTGTACTTGCCCCAGGTCGCCTCCGGCGAGGAATAGGCGAAGGTCCCTGCCACCGACCCGACGTGGCGGGAGAGCACCAGTTCCCGCGCCAGTCCGAAGTCCCCGATGACGCAGTCGAGCGGCCTGCGTTCCCGGACGAACAGGTTCGCAGGCTTGAGGTCACGGTGGACGATCTTGCGCGCGTGGAGGTGGGCGATGGCCGCCGTCATCTCGCGGACGAAGTCCCGCACGTCCTCAGGGGGGAGCGGCAGCCCCTCCCGCTCGGCCACGTCCCGGATCGATCCCAGTGGGTAGTACTCCTGCAGCTCCCAGATGCGTTCGTCGGCGATCCCCGCCTCCAGGATGGGAGCCACGTGAGCCGGGTCGGTGGTGCGGAGGGAGTCGAGCGTGGCGGGATCGAAGCTCGCCTGCTCTGAGTGGTAGAGCTTGAGGGCCACGAGCTGGCCGTCCGACCGCTGCCGGCACAGGAGCACCACGCCCTCGCCGCCGCCGCCGAGGTCGTGCAGGTAGTCGAAGCGGGCCTCCAGGTCCTCCGGCAGGCGATGGCGGCGAGGGGACCGGCGCCGCCGACCGGCGCCACCGGGTTCGTAGCGGGTGGGCGGGGCAGCCGGAGCCGTTCCTCCCTCGTAGCGCGTGGGCGGTGCGGCGCTGGTGGTCCCCTCGTACCGTGTGGGGGGCGCGGCGCTGGTGGTCCCCTCGTACCGCGTGGGCGGGGCCCCCGCGGACTCCAGGGTGGTGGCAGGTGCGTGCCCCGCGCCGTCCTCGAGCCGGGTCGGCGGGGCGTCGTGCGATCCGGGCAGGTCACGATCACTCATGGCCACTCACCTCCACAAGTCCGATGCTGACTGACTGGCCCAGTCGCAGCACAGCCGGCGGCCGTGCCGTGACCTCGCCGGTCACCGGGACGTCGTCCACGAAGGTCCCGTTCATCGAGCCGAAGTCCCGGACGACGACGCCGTCCGCCGTCGCCGTGACGCTCGCGTGCCGGCGTGAGACGGTGTCGAGCGGCGCCAGCGCCGCGCGGACGAGGGCGGGTCCCGCCGCCCGCCCCAGTTCCAGGGCGACGCCGGGCGTGAGCACGAGCCGCACCGCACCGGGGAGGACGAGGCCGTACCCCGTGCCTGCGTGGGACCGCCGTGCGGCAGTGTGGCCGGCGGGCGCGCCCACCGCCGGGGACGGGCCGCCCGGCGCCGGCGCTGGGTCGGCGGGAACGGGACGCCCGCAGCCGTCGCAGATCGTCGCACCCGGCGGGATGGGCCGACGGCACCACTCCGTCGCACAGACGCGTTCGCCCCCGCCCGCTGCGGCGGCGCCGGCCGGCAGCACCGCGGTCACGGCCTCGTCGACCGGGCTGAGCGTGTCCTCGGTGACCGCTCCGCCACAGCCGGGGCAGAGGATCTCGTCGGCATCCACCACTGTGCCGCACCCGTGTCGCATCATGGCCGCCATGTCACTCCCTCCAGACGCACGCCCGCCGCGGCGAGCCCTGCTTCGAATCGTTCGAGGTCCCCGGCGCGCGGCAACCCCACCAACTGGATCTCTCCCTCGCTGACGCACACCTGCAGGCTCGCCGTGGTCGAGGCCAGCCACGCCCGGTAGCGTTCGCGGGCGCCGTCGGACGCGAAGTGGACGGTCTGGTTGGCGGACGCGACGAGTCCGTCCACCGCCCGCAACTCCCGCCGGTACGGTCCGGCCACCACGCAGTCCACCCTCTCGAGGAGGGGACGCGCGCGGTGCCGCGCAGCGCCGTGCGTCCGCCCGGTGAAGAGCAGCACGTCGAGGTCGGGGTGGGTGGTGCGGAGCAGGTCCACGAGCCGCCGCAGCGGCTCGGGCTGGTCGGTGGGCTCGCCGCCGGTCAGCGTGAGCCCGTCGAGGCCGTCGCGCTCGATCAGCTCCTCGATGCGGTCGGCCACCTCGACGACGGCGACCTCCGCCCCGCCGTCGGGATCCCACGTGTCCGTGGACGCGCAGCCCGGGCAGCCGAGCCCGCAGCCCTGGACCCACAGGACCGCCCGCCGGCCCGGGCCGAGGACCGTCACCGGCGACATGAGGCGAGCGATCCGCAGCGTCACGTGAGGGTCACCGTGAACCATCCCGCCTCCTCCCGGCGCAGGCCGGTGATGGTGGCCGACCGGCCGGGCCCGACGTCGAACAGCGCCCGCGAGAGGGGGTTCACGAGGACCCGCTCCAGGCTCCGCCCTATTCCGCGGCCTCCCTTGGAGAGGTCGGCGATCGCCTCCTCGATCAGGCGCTCACGCACCTCCTCGGTGACCTGGAGCGTGACGTCCCGCGTCTGGCGGGCGCGGGCCAGGACGTTGTCGATGAACCCGGAGGCGAGCACGCGGGCGGTGGCGGGGTCGATGTAGTCGAACACCACGATGTTGTCGCCGATGCGGCCCAGCAGCTCGGGGCGGTGGATCGTGTGCTCGAACTCGTACTCGATGGCTGACTTGACCGCGGACTCCAGCTCGCGGCCGCGGGGCGGCTCGGCGCCGTCGGGAACCGGAGCGACCCCCAGGTTGGAGGTGAACACGATGAGCGTCTCGCTGAAGTGGACGGTGTCGCCGCTGCCGTCGGTGAGGCGGCCGTCGCTGAGGATCTGGAGGAACTTGTCGAGGATGCGCGGGTGGGCCTTCTCGATCTCGTCGAACAGCACCACCGAGAACGGCTTCTGGCGGATCGCGTTCGTGAGCTCCCCACCCTGCCCGTGGCCGATGTAGCCGGGCGGCGAGCCGATGAGGCGCGCCTCGGTGTGCTCGGAGGCGAACTCGCTCATGTCGAAGCGGATGTAGGCGCGCTCGTCCCCGAACACGAGCGCGGTGATCGCCTTCGCGAGTTCCGTCTTGCCCACTCCGGTGGGGCCCGCGAAGAAGAGGATCCCGCGCGGGCCGCCGGCCGCCCGGCCCGTCTCCGCGCCGGTCATGCCGGTGGTGGACCGCAGCAGGATGTCGAGGGCGTGCCGGACCGCGCGCTGCTGGCCCTTCACCCGCTCGGTGAGGTAGGGCTCGCCGTCACGGATGCGTTGCTGCAGCTCGCGCCGGGCCCACGGGTTGGTCACGACTCCGAGGCGGAAGGCGCGGACGGCGTCGTCGATCCGGTCGAGGCCGATGCCCTGGTCCATCGAGAGCTGCCGGATCTCCATGATGGACCGCAGCGTCATGCCCTCGGTGAGTTCCGCGAACCGGCGCGCGCCGGCCTCGGTGGTGGCCTCGTCGGGCCCCATCCCGCGTGTGAGGCGCCGGGTGAGGGTGAGGCGGTCGTCGAGGTCAGGTGGCGGGATCGGGACCTGGCGGATGAGGTCCGAGCCGCCGACGAGCCATTCCGGCAGGTCAGCGGGCCTGTCCACCAACCAGATGAGGGGGTTGTAGAGCGCGGACTGGCGGGCGGTGCCGTGGGGGAAGGAGTGGGCCCCGTGGATCGATTCGAGCGCGGTGCGGAACAGCGCGAGGTCGGCGGGGGTCACCGACTCCCCGCTGGCGTTCCACTGCGAGACGTAGTCGACGACGAGCGCCACCCGCCGCGCGGAGGTGCCGAGGATGTTCCGCACGTGGCGGGCGAGCTCGTCCGGTCCGACCGGCTGCCCGAGCTCCTGGGCCTCGATTCCGAGCGCCGCGGCCGCTGCCTCCCGCGCCGCCGGGTCCCCGAGGGGTATCACGCGCAGGGCGCTCGGGGTGTGCAGCAGGATTGCCTCGAACCCGCTGCGGCGGAGCGTGTCCCAGAGGGCCGCGTACAGGTCCATCGGCCGCGCCGACCCGGGGACCAGGTAGAGGTCCCGGATGTTGCCGCTCACCACGAACGACGCCGTGACCGGCAGCGCGGCGTCGATGTCGCGCAGCCACAGGGGGTGACCGTCGAGGTCACGCACGTGGCTCTCCCAGCGTGCGCTCCTTCGCCGTGGTCCGCGCCCGCCCGCGCTCCTCGGGGTGGTCCCGGATCACGGGGACGTCACCCGGGGCGCGCTGGCGGTGGAGCGCCGTCGTGACGCCCCGCTCGGCGAGACGTGTCGTGAAGCCGGCGAGCGCGGCGCAGCTGGCCTGTTCGAAGCGGACGTCGTCGCGCTCGTCCGTGGTCGTGATCGCGACGGGGCTGGTGTGCATCTCCGACCTGCCGGGATCGAGGACGATGCGCAGCCGATGCCGCGGCCAGTGGGCGTCCGCCACGATGAGTGTGGGCGCGACCCCGCCGGACACCGTCTCGCTGACCTGGTAGCCCATGTCCCGCAGCACGGCGAGGGAGGTGGCGAGCACGTACTGCCGGTCCGCCTCGGCCCGCGCCGTCTCCCGCAGCGCGGCGAACTCGCGCGTCACCCGATCGAAGTCCGCGAGCGACTCGGCGGCGTCGAGGCGGGCGCGGGCGGCGTCGGCGGCGGGCCCCGTCAGGTCCGCGTTCGCGGTGGCGATCGCCGTGCGACGGCGGTCCCGGGCGTGCCGCTGTCGCTGGGCGGTCACGGCGTCGACGACGGCGCCCTCCAGCCGGCTGATGGCAAGGGCGGCGGGGTGCGGGGCGTCGCTGGCAAGGGCCTCCGACACCGAGGCCGCGAGTGCGGAGATCCGCTCGCGCTCGGCGTCCTCGAGGACGGACGCGGCGGCGAGCGCCTTCTCCAGGCGGGTGCGGGCGTCACGGTGGGTGGTCTCGGGGGCGGAGGTGCGTGGCGCGCGGGTGGGGGCCTCGCGCGCGGTGGCCGCCGCGGCGTTGCCCAGCGCGGACGTGTCGAGCGCGCCGATCACCTGCGCGAGTTCCGCCCGGGCGATCGTGGCGCGCCGCTCCTGGAGCGCCGCCTCGACGTCGGCGATCGCCCGTTCCACCCCGGCGGTCACCGCCCGTATCTGGGCCGCGGTGGCGCCGGCGGAGACCGTGGTCGCCGGGGCAGCGTGGTGGACGCCGACCACGGCGGCACGAGCCATCAGTTCCCGGAGGCGTGCGACGACGGCGGCGAGGGCCGCACGGGCCCGCTCCGCTTCCCGGCGGGCGAGTTCCTCGGCGGACACGACGCTGTATCCGTAGCCTTTGGGTCCGCTCATCGGATCATCGTCCCCGCTCTCGATTTCGCGATGGAAGAAGCGTGTATCCAGCGTTGCCGGATGTCCCCCGGGGGTGTGTCGTCCGACCACATTGCGGACCCACCCTCAATTGAATTCAGCCGGCGACAATTCCTGCGGCCGGGAGACGTCACTGCTCCCCCTTGTGGGCCAGGGTCTGCGTGAGGGCATCGAGTCGAGCCTGATCTCTCTCCAACTGGTGGAGGCGGCGTGTGACCGGCCCGCGATCCTTCACGTAACGGGAAGCCTCCATGCTCGTGGCGCCGACGAGGAGGGCATTTCGGACCTCCTCGAGGTTCTTCTCGGAGAGGGGGACGGCGCCCTCCTCGACGAGGGTCATCGTTCCCTCTGCGAACGAGAGCATGGTGAGGACATCAGAGTCGAACCCGGTCTTGCTGTTCCCTGTGAGGAGGTCGTTCACGAGGTGCAGCTCGCGGAATTCCCGAGTGAGTGCGACGAGCGCATTGAGGAGTTGCTCGCGACGCGATCCCTGGTGGAGACCGACGATTCGGCCAATACGCCGGATCAGCAGCTGGATGGTCTGCCGGACAGGTTTGTTGCTCTGCCTTACGCGCGCGATTTCGCGCCGCATCGGGAGTATCCGCCGGTAGAGCAACTCGAACCCGCGCCACTGCAGGTCCGGTTCGGCCGAGTCGAGGATCAGCGCACCGTAGTTGTGCAGGATGACCGTGAAACCGCTGTCGAGGCTCAACTCCTCCACCGGGACACCGTCTGGGATATCGCCCAGGCCAACTGCGCGCAGTGCCTCGTCCCACCACGTCACCAGGCGGGTGTGCAGGTCCTGCGCTCCGGTGCTGTCGCCCTCGCTCTCGAGATCCCGGGCAATCGAGTGGAGTGTCGACGACTCGGTGTTGAGCACGTCGAGCCACGCGCCGGCCGGCATCGCGCCCGACTTCCAGAGCTGTCGGACGTCCTCGAGGTTCGCGAGGTGGGTCGCGCGGGCCCGGCGCACCCGTGCCTTCGGGATCGCGCTTCGCTGGACCCGGGGAGTGAACCGCGAGTGGATCAGCCGGAACATCGTCGTCGTGGTGTCTGTCTCTCCCCAGAGCGCGGCGGCATGCTCGAGGATCGTGCCCATGTCGGCGAGAGTCTCGGTCACCATCGCCGCGGACCTGAAGAGTTCGTGCGTACGGGCGAGGCGGAGCAGGAAGACATGCGTGTTGAGTACCGCCCGTTGGGTCCGGTCCGGGAGTCTCCGCAGTTCCGGGAGCGTGACGATACGGGGGAGGAGTCGCTGGCGGTGCTCGGGCTTCTCGAGGTCGAGGACCTCGAAGTTGTCGCGGAGTGCGTCCGCACCATAGGGCAGGACGGCGGGCAACTGCTGGATCACCTGGGCGACGTAGGTTCCCATCACCCCCAGCAACGGCAGTGTGATGTCCACGGTCCGGCGGCCATCTCGGGGGTCCTCGATCGTCCAGGCGACGCCCGACTCCTGCGTCCGGACCAGCAGGTCACACCATCGCTGCGCCAGGTCGGCTGTCAAGGACAGCCCGGACTCGGCGTCAGACTCCCGTTGCGCGGATGGCTGCATGTCGAAGGCCGGCCGGACGTGGTCCCGGAGCACGTCATCGATGATCCGGATCGTCGACGGCCGGTACTCGTCATTCGTCATTCGACCGGCCGAGGTGTGGGCGTGTGCGTCGTCCTCGCTGAACTCGGCGCGGGCATGTACGTGGGCCTCGAGCCGGTCCGCGAGCGGGGCCCAGTTCGCCAGTGCGCCCCGCTGGATGTCGCGCGCCTGAAGGGCGGCGACGAAGAGCGCGGGCTGGGTGCGGTAGGTCTCTGCCACGAGGAAGGCCCATGCCGCGATCCGCATGACATCGGCCAGCGGCTGCCCGTCGATGGAGACGCCCAGGATCTCCAGGACGTCGACGATCGTCGCCTCCAGGGAATCCAGGAGCTCGCGGGCTCCCGCGAGGACCACCGCTGCCTTGGTCTCCGGGCCGAAGCGCTGGAGGGTCGCCGGGCTGATCTCGTCGAGTGTCGCATCCGGCGAGAGCAGGCGGATCTCCGCGGGCTGGCGGTCATCCCGACCGACGGCGCGCGCCGGTCCCAACACGAGTCCACGGTCGACGGAGGCGAGGCCAGCACTGTCAAGCGCGTAGCGCACTCCGCGGGGCGGGTTCGGCGCTCCCCGCCCCACTTCGCTGACCGTCACGCGATTGAAGTCGCACACCCACGTCATGCCGGTCGGGTTCCCCGGCACGTCGACGCCGAAGAGTACCGCGACGTTTCGCGCCAGGCGGGCGCGTGTGTCGGCGGGCGTGCGAGGGGACGGGACCCGGTCCGGGGGGTCGACTGCGAGGTAGTACCACTGGTTCGTCAGCTCAGGTCGCACGCACCTACTGTATATCCTGCTGGTCGATACGCAACCCTGTGGTGACGCCATCAGTAGTGATAGAAGCCTAAAAGAAATGCTAGACACCTGAACAGAGTGGCGCTATGCTGTCAGCATGTTCACCACCCTCATGTCCCGGTTCCAACGGA
Organism: Hyphomicrobiales bacterium; assembly: GCA_022838525.1. Classification (GTDB taxonomy): domain Bacteria; phylum Pseudomonadota; class Alphaproteobacteria; order Rhizobiales; family Rhizobiaceae; genus Aerobium. Next base: position 10,282 of record JALHFU010000070.1, read on the forward strand.
CGAAGGCCAGCCTCAGCAGCGACCTCGGCCGGCAGGAGCCTCGTACCGAGGGCGCCTACACCGCGCCCTCCTTCTCGTCACTGCTGCTCCGGGGGCTGGCGAGCGCGCACCGGGCGTCCCGGCGTCCGCTGCGTCGCGCACGGCGCGGCTACCAGCGAGCTGCGTCGCGACTCGCCGGACTCGAGCGTCACCAGCTCCGGACCTCCGACCGCCTTCGCCGCCCTGGCGTGCAGGAACGAGCGGGGGCCGTCCGTGCCGACGACGTCGCCCAGACGCACCTGGGCTGGCTGCGCGGCCTCTACATCGCCTCGATCGCCTTGGTCGTCTTCGTCGCGTCGGTCACGCTCTCGGACCCGGTCATCTCCAACCTGGTGTTTCGCGAGGCGCTCGACGTGCCCGTGTCAACCCCGGTCCTCGATGTGACCGTGCCGGCGAACCTGGTGGCGCTCGCCCAGGCGCTCGTTCTCGCCGGGATCCTCGTCGGGTTCGCCCACACCTTCGGCCAGGCAGGGGCGGCACTCTGGTTCCACCGTGGTAGCGATGCCAACCAGGGCTCCCTGGCGCGGTTCCCGCGGCCCGCACGCGCGGCGATCGCGATCGTCAGCGGGGTGGTCCTCATGCTGGGGACCTACGTCGCCTACCGGCTCGCCCACTACCGCTTCGTGGAATCGAACCAGATCCTCTCGGCGATCGACCCTGCGGCGGCCAACCTCGTTGGCGGGGTCATCACGCTGCTCATGACTGTCCTTCCGCTCATCCTCGCCGCCAGTGAGTTCATCAACGCAGCGCCGGGCAACACGCAGGCGCGCGCGGTGCGGAAGTGGAGGCGGCAGCTCGCGCGGTGGGAGGCCGTGAGCACCCGGGTCGAGGCGATCCTCCACGCGCGGTACGAACGTGCACGCGCTCGGGCGACCCACCGCGGCCACGCCCTCGTCCGGTCGGTGGATCTCGTGGCCCTGGGGGTCGACGCCGAGGTGGTCGAGGCCGCGATCTCGACCGGCAAGGTCGACGCGGATCTCGCCGCTCGGTGGCGGTCCCAGGACGACGTGCTCTGGCCGGCCGCCGGCGTCGAGCCGCTCGGCACCGTGTGGGCCGCTCGCCTCGTGCGCTCCGGCGTCGCCGACCCGGAGATCGGTCCCGCGCTCACCGCGATCGCGGGGCTCCCGGAGATGGACTGTGTGCTGCCGCGGGAGTGGCAGACGCTCTGGGTGGGCGAGACCCCGGCCGAGCCCAGCGTGGAGAGGCCGGCGGACGACGTACCGACGGCCGTCCCGCTCCACATCGAGAACGACCCGACCAGCGACGAGGACCTGACGGATGCCTCGGACGACGACGCCGCCTAGAAGGAGCCACACCATGACCGTCATGCTCACCAAGTTCAGGATCCTGGGTGTCCTGACCGCTCTCGCGCCAGCCGTTCTCACGCTCGGAGCCTGCGCGTCGGACCCCGCCGGAGCCGGGGAACTCGAGGAGGCCTGCAACCAGATCTTCGCCGGGCAATACGCGAGTCCGGAGGTCGAGGTGGTCATCGTCGATGACCGCACCGCCTCCGTCGTGGCGCACGGGCTCCCCACCGTCGTCGCGGACGCGATCGTCGACGCGAGCCGGCGTGGTGGCACGATCACCATCGTGGGTGTCGAGGGCGAGGGCCGTGCGCCGCGCCTGGTGGCGAACGAGCTCGCCCTGTCCGAGGAGGGGCCGCGGGATCGTCCCTCCGTCGAGGATGTCGCGCGGGCGATGCCGTACTGCGTGGAGAGTCTCCTCGAGGACACCGCGCCGGAAGGCGAGGGGAGCGACCTCCACGAGGCCCTCGCCACGGCGGTCGACGCCGCCCCCGCGGACATGCCCATCTTCGTGGTCAGCGACATGCTCTCCACGGCGGGCCGCTGGGACATCACTGGCGGCGCCCTGCTGGAGATGGCGCCGGACGAGGCGTCCGCGGCGACGGCGGCCGTCGCCGGTCTCGACTTCGGGGGACGTCGGGTGCACCTGATCGGCGTCGGGGCGAGCACCACACCCCTGCTGTCCCACAGCCGGGAGTGGCTGGACGGATACGTGACGGGGTTGTGCACGGCCTGGAACGCGGACTGCGGGGACGTCGTCGTGGCGCCTGCGGAGCCCGGGTCCGTCGCCGTCGGGCTGCCCGCCGACCCGGCCGTGCCGTGGCCCTCCGTCGTCGTGGAGTCGATGCCGGCGGGGTGCGTGTACACCGCCCCCAGCGCGCTCCTCTTCGGCGCGGACTCCGCGGATCTCCTCCCTCACGCCGCGGAGACCCTGGCCGCCCCGATCGCACGGATGCTCGCGGATCCCTCGATCACGGCCGACGTCGTCGGCCACACCGCGACGGACCCCCGTCATCCCGGCGCGGGACAGGCACTGTCGGAGGCCCGGGCGGCCGCCGTCGTCGCACTGTTCGTGGACGCAGGAGTCGACCCGCTCCGGCTGTCCGCCACGGGCGTGGGCGACACCCAGCCGCTGGCGGAGGACGTCGATCCTGCGACCGGAGAACAGATCCCCGAGATCGCCGCAGCTGAGCGGCGCGTCACCGTGACCCTCAAGGGAGATGAGTCATGCTGAACCTCACGCCGCGGCCCCCCCGGTGGGCTCCGGGCTCGCTCGCCGACGGCGGTGGCCGCAGCCGCCGGGCGTGGTGGCTGGTCCTCCTGCTCCTCCCGCTCGCACTGCTTCCGCTGCTGGGAGGTGCGGGTGGGACCCCCGAGCGACTCTCGGACGCCGTCCTGGTGGGGCCACGCTCGAAGGCACCGATCGACCTCGTCGTGCTGGTGGACGACTCGGGCAGCTTCGACGCCTTCCGCCCGATCCGCGACTCAGCGGTGTCGGAGGTGGTGCGGTGGGCGCCCGGAAACCTCCACCCCGGTGACCGGCTGACGATCATCTCGTTCGCCGCCAGGGCCATGCCGGTGCTGCCGCCCACCACCATCTCGGAGCTCTCGCCTACCGACGTCCAGTGGCTGATCGCGCAGGATGGCAGCGACACCCTCATCCAGCCCCCGCTCGAACTCGCGATCGCACAGTTGGGTGACGGGGGCACGAGGTCGCTGATCGTGGTGACCGACACCATGGTGGATGACGCCCTCCCCAGCACGCTCGACGTATTGACCGTCCGGTTGGGCGTCCAGACCATGTCCACGATCATCCCGGTCGGGGTTCCGCGGACCGCGGAGTGGGACTTCGCCTTCCCCTACTCGGCAGTCCTCACGGCGCGCACCGACTCCGTGGACTCGGTGTCGATCGCCATCGCCGAGGCAATCGCACACGCGACCGGCCAGAAGGTGGAGAGGAGGTGAGAGAGATGGGTATCGATAACAAGGAGCAGCGGAATCCGAGCGAGCTGTCCCCGAAGAAGCAGCCCGACCCCCGGGTCCTCAAGGGGCTGGGGAGCGCCGCCATCAAGGGCGCGGGAGGCAAGAAGTGAGGTGAGGGGTGGCGGCGCCTCCTGGATTGGGAGGCGCCGCCACCCTTGAGCGCTACGTCCGCCCGCTTGGGACTCTTTGTCGTGGCGTTGCGGCCAAGTGTCGAGCTACTCGGTGTCGGCGTGCTGCTCGCGGATCTGCGCGCAGTTCAGGCGGGGAGGTTTGCTCGCAGGCACTCTCGTTACCGAACCTGACTTCCGGTGAACGACGTAGGCAGCTCCGCCGATCAACGGCTGGCCACCTGCCGTGGCGGTTACGTACCAGAACTCGGGAAACCCGGAAACAACGTCCGCATTCCAGTCGAGGTCGGCATCGACACCGAGGGGTTCCATGCCGCACTGAAGACCGTCCTCCGCCAGGCCCCGAACATCATCCTTATTGGCGAGATGC
>JALHFU010000071.1:0-14057 GCA_022838525.1 Hyphomicrobiales bacterium
GCCTCCGCCGCGTCATCCCGGCCGACCGAGCGAAGCGAGGGAGAGCCGGGACCCATTGAGCAGCGGGGCCGGGTCCAAAGCTTGCGACACGGTGTTGACGCGCGCCAGCGCGAGGACCGGGCCGTGCCCGACGATGGTGCGGCCAATGGGTCCCGGCTCTGCGGGCGCTTCGCGCCCTTGGCCGGGATGACGCGGGGGAGGTGTCCCGCCATAGGCGATTGCTGCGGGAAAAGACGGCGGCCGGACAGAGGCGGCGCGGGGCCTCGCGGCCTTTCGCAACCGGAGGCCTTCCGCTAATCATGTCGGCGGGAGGCTGCACATGGATCAGATCGTCTTTCTCGACTATGCGGGCGTGGCGGTCTTTGCCGCCACGGGCGCGCTGTCGGCCTCGCGCAAGGAGCTCGACTTCATCGGCTTCCTGTTCCTCGCCGGCGTCACCGGCGTCGGCGGCGGCACGGTGCGCGACCTGATCCTCGGCGTGCCGGTGTTCTGGGTCGCCAACCACGACTATCTCGCGGTCTGCGCCGCCATGGCGGTAATCGTCTACGTCACCGCCCACCTGATCGAATCGCGCTACCGCCTGCTGCTGTGGCTCGACGCGGTCGGGCTCGCCGCCTACTGCGTCTACGGCGCGTGGAAGGGGCTGGTGGTGACCGGCTCGGCGCCGGTGGCAATCGTCATGGGGCTCCTGACGGCGACGCTGGGCGGCATATTGCGCGACCAGCTCGCGGGCGAGCCCTCGGTGCTGATGCGCCGGGAAATCTACGTGACGGCGGCGATGGCCGGCGCGGTCACCTTCGCCGTGCTCGACATCGCCGGCCTGCCGCTGCTGGCGGCGGCGATTCCGGCGTTCCTCGCCGCCTTCGCGATCCGGGCGGGCGCGATCCGCTACGGCTGGTCGATCCCGCCCTATCGCGGCAGGCCCGGCCGGCGTCCGGAGGACATCACATGAGGCCGGCCTGCTCGGCCTCCTGCCTGAGGTTCTGGCGCGGGCGCGGGCCGACCTGCGCGATGACCAGCCCCGCGGCGAGCGAACCCAGCGCGCCGCAATCGGCAAGGCCGCGGCCGGCCGTGTAGCCGGCGAGGAAGCCGGCGGCATAGAGGTCGCCGGCGCCGGTCGTGTCCACCACCGCCTCGACGGGCGCGGCGGCGATCTCGACCGTCTCGGCGCCGCGCACCGCGATCGAGCCCTTTTCCGAGCGGGTGACGGCGGCGAGCCGGCAATCGTTGCGGATCGCGTCCAGCCCCGCCTCGAAGGAGGCGGTCTCGTAGAGCGACTTCAGCTCGCTCTCGTTGGCGAAGACGATGTCGACCGTGCCCGAGCGCATGAGGTCTAGGAACTCGCCGCGATAGCGATCGACGCAGAACGGGTCGGACAGCGTCATCGCCACCTCGCGGCCGGCGGCGTGCGCCTGCGCGGCGGCAAGGCGGATCGCCTCCTTGGCGCGCGGCGGGTCCCACAGATAGCCCTCGAAATAGGTGACTTTCGCGGCCTCGACCTTGTCCTGCTCCACGTCTTCCGGCCCGAGTTCGACCGAGGCGCCGAGATAGGTGTTCATCGAGCGCTCGCCGTCGGGCGTCACGAAGATCATCGAGCGCGCGGTGGGCGCGCCGCCGTCGAGCGGCGCCGAATCGAAGGCGACGCCCTGGGCGCGGATGTCGTGGGCGTAGACGCCGCCGAGATGGTCCTTCGCCACCTTGCCGAAATAGGCGGCGCGCGCGCCGAACGAGGCGATGCCGGCGGCGGTGTTGCCGGCGCTGCCGCCCGAAGCCTCGATGGCCGGGCCCATGCGAGAATAGAGGAGCTCGGCGCGCTCCGCGTCGATCAGGTTCATCGCCCCCTTGATGATGCCGTTGTCGACCAGGAACGCCTCGTCGCAGCGGGCGATGATGTCGACGATGGCGTTGCCGATGCACAGCACGTCAAACTGGCTCATGAACCTCTCCGGGAAGCGCGCCGGAGAACCCCGGCGGTTGGACATGCGCCGGGTTTAACGGCCGAAGCCGCAAATGCAAGCGCGATCAGGCCGCGAGCGCCGGCCCCGCGAACCACGGCGCCTGCGCATAGAGCCTGAGCCACGGCGTGTAGCGCGGGGCGGCGGCCGCGATGTCGGCGCGCAGCGCGGCGACCTCGCGCCAGCCGAAATCCTGCACCTCGTCGGGGTCGGGCGAGACCTCGCCCGCGTAGCGGCCGGTGAAGACGTGGACGACCTCGTTCTCCCACAGGCCGGGGCCGACCTGCGCCTCGTAGGCGAAGAGGCCGGCGAAGGCGAGCGGCAGGGAGATGCCCATCTCCTCGCGCAGGCGGCGCCCCGCGGCCGCGGCCGCCTCCTCGCCGGGGCGCGGATGGGTGCAGCAGGCGTTGCTCCACAGGCCGGGCGAATGGTACTTCACGGCGCTGCGCCGCTGCAGCAGCATGCGGCCGGCATCGTCGAAGACCAGCACCGAGATGGCGCGGTGGCGCAGGTTCTTGCGGTGCGCGGCGAGCTTGCCGGCCCGGCCGAGCGGCCGGTCGTCGGCGTCGACCAGGACGACCTGCTCTTCATGCATCGCCGGAGCGTCCATCATGCGCGTCAATGGTCGTGGGTGCCGAGGCGGTGGTGGAGCCGCGCGTCGTGCGTCTTGAAATGCTCGGTGAACCACGAATCGAGCCGGCTCGAAAGCTGCGCCCGCGCACCCTCGGGGTCGGCCTCGTAGCCGTCCATGATGTCGCGGATGTCGTCGAGCAGTTCCTCGTGCGCCGCCTTGTGCTCGGCGAGCTGGTCGTAGCGGTGCTCGCGCATGAAGCGCTCCTCCAGCGCGAAATGCGCCGAGATGGCGCGGAAGATCTCGCCGAGAAAGGCGGTCACGTCCGGCTCGCCGGCGCCGGCGAGCAGGGTCTCGTGCACCTCGTTGATCAGCTCGATCATCTCGCGGTGCTCGTGGTCCACGGCTTCGACGCCGACGCTGTAATGGTCTTTCCACTCGATCAGGGCCATGGCTTGCTCCTTCCGGGTTCGCAACTGCCTCAGTGAAAGACGAAGCCGCCGCCATCGCCGCGGAAGTCTATCACGCGGTGGTCGGCGGGGCGAAGCTCGACGGTCTTCTCGCCGTGCCAGTTGAAGTCGTCGCCCGGGCGGTCGCGCATGCGCACGACGAGGGCATAGCTGCCGGCGGGAAGCTCGAAGCGCTGGTTGACGCGCGACGGGCCGTCGCTGGCGATGCCCGACGGCGGCACGCTCGCCTCGTAGACCCGCCGGCCGTCGATCTCGAACTCGACGGCGATGGGCGGCCGCTCGCGCGGGCATATCTCGGGCCGGCGCATGTTGGGCGGCAGCTTGGCGAGCTCCTCGGGCGTGGCGGCGCGGCAGGCGGCGCGGCGGTCCGCGCCGTGGTTGAAGGACAGCGTGATCACGCCCATGCCCTCGGGGAGGCTGCGATGGCGCGGCCAGTCGGACAGGCCGACCACGCCCATCATGAACAGGGTCAGAACGGCGAACCGCGCCGCCATGCGAAGCGCCTCGCTCATGGCTGCGCCTCCATCGTCTCCCCGGCCTGCCGGGCGGCGGCCTCCGCCTTGGCGGAGGGCCGGAGGCCGGCGGCGAAGGCGGCCTTCTCGGCCTCGTAGCGGCCGGTCTCGAAGGGCGAGGCCCAGATCGTCGCCAGCCTTTCGCGCGCCACGCGCTTGCGCAGATAGGGGTCGCGCGTGCCGGCGAAGCGCTCCTTGGTCCACTCGACGCCGAGCCGGTTGTAGCAGGTGCTCTCGCTGCAGCCGGCGACGACGACGCCTTCGGCGAGGTTCCTGCTCAGGATGAAGTCGATGAGCGAGGGCGGGATCATCGCCACGCAGGGGAAGGTGACGACGCCGCCCATGTCGCCGCCGCCCGCGCCGTGCTCGCAGGCGAGCACGAGGGCGCGCTGCGTGCCGCTGAGCTCGGCGGAGGCGGCGACGACGCTGTCGCGCACCTCGCTGAGCGGCTGGCCGGGCAGGTCGATGCCGGTCTTCAGATCCTGCTGGCGGCGGAACGGCGTCGAGGACGGGCACGAGCCCATGCAGATGCCGCACGCCACGCACAGGTCGGGATCGACCTCGGCCTGGTGCGGGAACGGCTCGCCGTCGGTGCGCGGCACCAGCCGGATCGCCTCGTAGGGGCAGTCCTCGACGCAGCGATTGCAGCCGTTGCAGTTCGGGAGGTCGACCTCGGCCGCCGGCGCGCGGCGCAGCGGCGGCAGCCACGGCATCGCCGCCAGGATGGTCGAGACGCCGAAGAGCAGCGCCCACAGGCTCCAGGCGCCCCAGTCCTCGGCCAGCGGATAGAGCGGCAGGTAGAACCAGTCGATGCCGATCTCGGCCGGCACCCGCGTCAGGTCGGCCGGCCCCTGGCTCAGCGCCGGCTTCCACAGCGACGCCGCCACCAGCGCGGCGAGGACGAGGCCGGCGAGGAGCCGCGGCGGGTTGGTCTTCGGCCGCGAGATGCGCTGGATGTGAATCCACATCGCCAGAAGCAGGATCAGCGGCACGGCGATGTGCAGGAAGACGAGCAGCGAGAAGAAGCGACCGGAAAGATGCTCCGGCGTCAGGAAGTTGCGCGCCAGCGGCTCGCCGAAGATCGGGATCACGTCGAGCAGCTTGGCCGAGACCACGGCGACGTACTGCGCCAGCGCGTCCCAGACCAGCCAGTAGCCGGTGATGCCCGAGATGTAGAGGAACCAGATCAGCGGGATGCCGGTGAACCACGAGAACCAGCGCGTGCCGCGATAGCGGTCGAGCGAGAATTCCCTGAGCAGGTGGAGCACCATGGTGACCACCATCAGGTCGGAGGCGTAGCGGTGCAGGCTGCGCATCACGCCGGCATGATACCAGTGCGGGCCGCTGATCCACTCGACCGAGGAGTAGGCGTTGACCACGCCGGTGTCGAAGAAGATGAACAGGTAGACGCCGCTGACCGCCACCACCCAGAACAGGAAGAAGGTGATGGTGCCGAGCTGGGCCATCGGGTTGAGCGCCGGCGTGAACAGCCGCTCGCCGCCGCGCTCCAGGAGGTCGAAGCCGCGGCGCAGGGCCGCCTTGGCATGACGCAGCGGCGGCCAGTCGGGCCGGCGCTCTTCAGTCTTTCCAGCAGTCACGATCGGGCCTCGAGCCGTGCGAAACGTCGGTTGCCGCGCCACATGCGCACGATCACCCAGCCCATGAGGATGAGCGAGACGGCGCCCGCGGTGATGCCGATATAGATGGCGTATTCGGTGCGGTAGCGGCCGGTCTTCGGGTCGTAGACGGTGCAGATGAAGCGCAGCCGGTCGGCAAGCGCCGTCGGGGTGAAGGAGGAGACCGTGATGCCGAAGACCAGCTCCTTCAGCGGCTCCATGAACACCTGCAGCGGGAACTCGTCGCCGTAGACCTGGCGGTAGACGCGGCCGTCGGCGTCGACGATCGTCGTCTGCGAGACGTGCTCGAAGCCGCCGGCCGCCGCGGAATAGGAGAAGCCGACATCGTCCATCAGCGCCTCGAGCGCGGCCGGGGAGCCGGACACCACGTGCCAGTCCGGATCGCCGTCGATGGCGTTGTCACGCGCGAAGGCGGTCATGCGGCGCGGCGTGTCGTTGCGCGCGTCGAAGCCGACGGTGAGGATCCGGAAGCTGTCGGTGCCCAGCGCCTTGCGCGCCTGCGCCACCGATGCCTTCAGCGTCTGGGTGCTGACGGGGCAGACCGTCGAGCAGCTCGTGTAGATCAGGCTGACGACGAGCGGCTTGCCCCTGAGCTCCGACAGCATCAGCGTCGTGCCGTCGGCGCGCAGCAGGCGGTGGTCGCCGACCTCGCGGCCGATCGCCGCCTCGCTTGTCGCCAGCGCCTGGGTCGCATCGATCCGCGGCCCGCTTTGGGCGGCGGCGGGCGACGCCGCGACGAGGAGGAGCAGGCCGAGGAGACCCATGAGGGGCATGTTCATGGCTCAGCCCGCCCTCAGCCGGCAAGCGCCGACAGGAAGACGCCGGCGACCAGCAGCAGGAGTTGCACCAGGGAGGCGAGGAAGGTCGACAGCGCGGCCTTGCGCGAGGGCGCGCGGTAGAGCTGCCAGCTCTTCCACAGGAACCAGCCGCCGCCGGCGGCGGCGAACAGGCCGTAGACCCAGCCCATGCCGAAGAACAGCGGCACGAGCGACAGGCCGGACAGCGCGGCGGTGTAGGACAGGATGGCCAGCGTCCACTCGCGCTCCGGCGCGATCACCGGCAGCATCGGCACGCCGGCGGCCGCGTAGTCGTCGGCCTTGGCGGCGGCGAGGCTCCAGAAATGCGGCGGCGTCCACAGGAAGAGGACGGCGGCGAGGATGCTCGGCACCCATTGCGGCTCGGGGTCGATCGCCGCCGCGCCCGCCAGCACCGCGAAGGAGCCGGCAAGGCCGCCGACGACGATGTTCCACGAGGTGCGTCGCTTGAGCCAGACCGTGTAGACCAGGCTGTAGGTGACTGCGCCGAGGAAGACGTAGAGCGCGGTCATGGTGCCGGACGCGGCCCAGGCCAGCACGATCGAGGCGCCGAGCAGCGCGGCGAAGGTGAGAGGCCAGATCGGGCCGGCCTTGAGCTGGCCGCTGGCGAAGGGGCGGCCGGCGGTGCGCGCCATCTTCCGGTCGCTCTCGCGCTCGTAGTAGTGGTTGAACGCGCCCGCGGCGCCGGAGGCGCCGAGGACGGCAAGGGCAAGCGCAGCGATCTCCCCGGCCGTCGCCGCCTCGCCGCTTGTGGCGGCGAGACCGGCCAGGGCGCTCGCTGCGATGGCGACGCCGATCCTGAGCTTCAGCAGGGTGATGACGATCTTGGTCGCAGCGAGCATCGTACTTCTCCTATCGACTCCTATTCAGCGGCACTCAGCGCATCAGCCAGAGTTCCGACAGGTACTTCCAGTTGACGAAGTAGTAGAGGACGAAGGACACGAAGAAGATCCCGACGAGAATGATCGTTCCCGGCAGCTTGATCGTCGCGTGGCTTCCGTACTCGGCGACCCTGGCCGCCTGCTTGTGCAGCGGGAAGGTCAGCGGCGCGTCGCCCCTGTCGAGACGCTTGCCCCACAGCACCGTGCCCACCGTGATGAGGACGAACAGGATGCCGCCGGCGGAGGCGACCACGGCCGACACGCCGTTGAGCGCCATCATCAGGAACCCGCCGGAGGGCAGCTCGAACTGCAGGATCGCGTCGGTGAAGGACATGTCCCAGTGCCGGCGCGGAACGCCGAGCGTGCCGGCGCCCATCATGAAGAGCGAGATGCCGGCAGCACCCAGCCCGAACAGGTAGGGCTGCCAGCGGGCGAGCTTCGGCCAGATGATGTCGCGCTGGAAGATCAGCGGCAGCACGTAGTAGGTCATGGCCATGAAGGCGAGCGTGGTGCCCGCAACCACCGTGCCGTGGAAATGGCCCGGCACGTAGATGGTGTTGTGCATCAGGAGGTTGAGCTGCTCGGTGCCCAGCACCACGCCCGAGATGCCACCGATGAAGCCGAACATGACGAGCGACAGGAACATGCCGGCGAAGGCCGGGTTGCCCCACGGCGCCTTGCGCAGCCACTCGAACGCGCCCTTGGTGTAGCCGTTGCGGCGCTGGGCGGCCTCGAGCGCACCCGGAACCGTCAGGCCGTGGATCATCGAGCCCAGCACCGCGAGATACATCAGGTAGCTGGTGTTGACGATCTTCCACGACGCGCTCATGCCGGGGTCGGCAAGGAGGTGATGCGCCGAGGCGAGCTGCAGGAACAGGATGTAGAGCAGGAAGGCGGTGCGGGAGACCTTCTCCGACAGCGGCTTGGCGCCGATGGTCAGCGCGCCGATCGCGTACCAGATGGCGACGTGGGCGGCGACGTTGATCTGCTGCGAGGAGTGGCCCATGCCCCACCAGATGACCTTGTAGAGCAGCGGGTCCATCTCGGAGATGAGGCCGAGCGACCACAGGAAGGTCGGGATGAGGATGATGGCGCCCGACGCGATGGTGAAGACCGCGATGATCGCGGCCGTCAGCGCGCCGAAGGTGACGAGCGGGATCGACCCTTCGTAGGTGCGCTCGCCGCGGGCGATGACCAGCGTGCCGAAGAACACGCCGACGCCGACCAGCGCGCCCACCGCGAAGATGATCAGGCCGAGATAGAAGTGCGGCGCGGCCTGCATCGGCGGGTACGAGGTGAACATCACGCTCGAATCGCCCTGGAACACCGCGACGTTGGTCATCAGCGCGCCGACGATCATCAGCACGAAGGCGGCCCAGGCAATCTTCGGCGTCGCCAGCCGCGATCCGAGAAGGACGGCGGAGGCGAAGTAGAGGACGGCGATCTCGAAGAAGATGATCCAGAACAGGAGCACGTTGGCGCCGTGCCCGGTCAGGATGAGATAGAACCAGTCGGACGGCAGCAGGTGCACCGCCGGCCAGCGCGTGAGCGCGACCAGGAGGCCCATCAGGCCGCCGATGGCGAGGAAGACGACGGCGGCGACGGCATTCGCCTTGATGAGCGACTGCGCCGCGCTGTCGACCTTGAGGCCGGTGTAGCGGCAGGTGCGGAAGTTGCCCGCTGCCGCCGTCGAGCCGGCGTAAGATGCGTCTATGGCTGTCATTGTCCCCTCCAGCCTATTCGACGACCCGGATGCGACCGGTCATCAGGTGGTGGCCGATGCCGCAATACTCGTTGCAGGCGATGCCGTACTCACCCGCCTCGGTGGGCGTGAAAGTGATGATCTGCTCGTATCCGGGGTGAACCGAGATGTTGATGTTGACGGGCTGGAGCGAGAAGCCGTGCTGCCAGTCGACCGAGGAAAGGTGGAAGCGGTAGCTCTGACCCTTCTTCAGCTCGAGGATGGGCCACCATTCCCACAGCCTGCCGAGAAGATAGACGTCCTCGCCCACCGGCGGGCGCACGATGGGCACGCCCATCTCGTCGCCGACCTGGTACTTCTCGGCGAAGTCCGCGACCTTCTGCTCGTAGGCCGCGGGCGTGACGCGATAGGTCTCGGTGGAGAGGTTCTGACCGCCGATGAAGTGCCAGGCGATCATGAAGAAGAACATGAACAGGCCCCAGAGGAAGGCGATGACGATCCAGCCGATTTCGACGCGCTCGATCGGCTCGTTCCACCAGAGCCGGTTTTCGGGAGGTGATATTGCCATGTTTGCCCCCTCAGGCCAGGTTCAGGGTGCGATCGGGATGGATGCGATCTCCATCACGCCCCACACGGTGTAGAGTACCGTCGGGACCGTGATCCCGATGAAGAGAAGCAGGAACGGATTGTCGAGGAGCTGCTGCATGACAGGCACCCTTTCCGGCCGTTCCCTGGGTTCCGGTTGATCATTCATTGGTCTTCCTCCTGGATGGAGCTGTTCAGGAGTCGGCGTAACAGATGGCCGCGTCGCCAACGCTTGACTGAAGTCAAGAATTGGCCGGGCAGCCGGTCGCACCCCTGCGTTACGGCGCCGCAACCCGCTTTTTAGTTGCGCAGGCGCAAAGTCCGGCCAGGGCGGATATGGTCCTCTTTGCCCGAAGGATGGGAACCATGAGCGAACAGTGCATCGGCCAACACGACCGCGAAGCGATCTGTGCGGCGCCCATGTTCTCGGCGCTGCCGCCGGAGGCCATCGACGGCCTCCTCGCCCAGTCGGAACTGCAGCTTCATCCCCGCCGCACGGCCCTCTTCGAGCAGGACGAGCCGGCGACCGCCTTCTATCTGGTGCTCGATGGCTGGGTGAAGCTGTTCCGCATGACGGTCAGCGGCGACGAGGCCGTGGTCGGCGTGTTCGCGCGCGGCGACTGCATCGCCGAGGTGCCCTGCCTGACCGGCGGCAACTACCCCGTCAGCGCCGAGGTGGTGGCGGATGCGCGGCTGCTCGCGGTGCCGTCGCGCGGCATCGCCGAGCTGACGCGGGCCTCGCCCGAGATCGGGCTCGCCATGCTGGCCTCGACCTCGCTGCACCTGCGCAAGCTGGTCGACCAGATCGAGGAGCTGAAGGCGCGCACCGGCCCGCAGCGGCTGGCGAACTTCCTGGTCGAGCTCGCGCCGGTCAAGCAGGGCCCGTGCACCATCGCGTTGCCCTACGAGAAGCTCCTGATCGCCGGCCGGCTCGGCATGAAGCCCGAAAGCCTGTCGCGCGCCTTCCAGCGGCTCCAGAGCGTGGGCGTGCGCATCAACCACAGCACCATCGCCGTCAGCGACATCGCGCGGCTCGCCGAATTCGCCGGCCGCGAGCGGCTGATGGCCTTCCGCTGCCCCGGCTTCCGCGTCGGCTGCGCGCCGGGCTGAACGGCGAAGCTTTCTCTCCCTCGCCGCCCGCACGGCCAGCAAAAAGCCCCGCCGGATCGCTCCGGCGGGGCTTTCGTCTCAGACCCGATGAGGCCGAAAAGGCCTAGAGCGGCGGACGCCCGGATAAATCCGGGCTGCCGCTCTATCTGTTTGCTTTAGCCGCATTTGTGCGACGCCAAGCGATTCCGCTTGGCTGCAAAATGCTCTAGTCGCGGCCGCTCTGCTTCTTGAGCGCGGCGCCGAGGATGTCGCCGAGCGAGGCGCCGGAGTCGGTCGAGCCGTACTGCGCGACGGCCTCCTTCTCCTCGGCGATCTCGAGCGCCTTGATCGAGACCTGCAGCTTGCGGGTCTTCTTGTCGAAGGCGACGACGCGGGCATCGACCTTCTGGCCGACCGAGAAGCGCTCGGGGCGCTGCTCGTCGCGGTCGCGCGACAGGTCGGCGCGCTTGATGAAGGTGTCGAGGTCGTGGTCGACGAGGCGCACTTCGAGCCCGCCGTCCTTGACGCCCGTGACCTCGCAGGTGACGACCGCGCCCTTGCGCAGCTCGCCCGAGGCGGCGGCGTCGCCGATGCGGTCACGCGAGAGCTGCTTGATGCCGAGCGAGATGCGCTCCTTCTCGATGTCGACGTCGAGGACCTGCGCCTGCACCACGTCGCCGCGGTTGTATTCCTCGATCACCTGCTCGCCCGGACGGCTCCAGTCGAGGTCGGAGAGGTGGACCATGCCGTCCACGTCGCCGTCGAGGCCGATGAACAGGCCGAACTCGGTCTTGTTCTTGACCTCGCCCTCGACCACGGAGCCCGCCGGATGGTTGCGGGCGAAGGCCTCCCACGGGTTCTCCAGCGTCTGCTTGAGGCCGAGCGAGATGCGACGCTTCTGCGGGTCGACCTCGAGCACGACCACGTCGACTTCCTGCGTCGTCGACAGGATCTTGCCGGGATGGACGTTCTTCTTGGTCCACGACATCTCGGAGACGTGGATGAGGCCCTCGATGCCCGGCTCCAGCTCGACGAACGCGCCGTAGTCGGTGATGTTGGTGACCTTGCCGCGGATCTTCTTGCCGATCGGGAACTTGGTGCCGATGTCCTGCCACGGATCGGCCTCGAGCTGCTTCATGCCGAGCGAGATGCGGTGCGTCTCCTGGTTGATGCGGATGATCTGCACCTTGACCGTCTGGCCGATGTTGAGGATCTCGGTCGGATGGTTGACGCGGCGCCACGCCATGTCGGTGACGTGCAGCAGGCCGTCGATGCCGCCGAGGTCCACGAACGCGCCGTAGTCGGTGATGTTCTTGACGACGCCCTCGACGACCTGGCCCTCCTCGAGGTTCTGGACGATCTCGGAGCGCTGCTCGGCGCGGCTCTCCTCGAGCACGGTGCGGCGCGAGACCACGATGTTGCCGCGGCGGCGGTCCATCTTGAGGATCTCGAAGGGCTGCGGGTTGTGCATCAGCGGGGTCACGTCGCGGATCGGACGGATGTCGACCTGGCTGCGCGGCAGGAAGGCCACGGCGCCGTCGAGATCGACGGTGAAGCCGCCCTTGACCTGGTTGAAGATGACGCCCTCGACGCGCTCGCCGGCGTTGAACTTCGCCTCGAGGCGGACCCAGCTCTCCTCGCGGCGGGCCTTCTCGCGCGACAGCACGGCCTCGCCCAGCGCGTTCTCGATGCGCTCGACATAGACCTCGACCTCGTCGCCGGGCTTCAGGTCCTTGGCGCCGGCGCCGAATTCCTTCAGCGGCACGCGGCCTTCGACCTTGAGGCCGACGTCGATGATGGCCATGTCCTTCTCGATGGCCGTGATGAGGCCCTTGACGACGGAACCTTCGGCGGAGTGTTCGGCGGAGAACGACTCGTCGAGAAGGCTGGCGAAATCGTCGCGGGTGGGGTTTGCTTGGGACATATGTGCTCCTGGAATGCCCTGCCCCGGCAACACGTGCAAAGGGGGCCTTTCGGGCTGCGCCGTGGGTTAGCGTTGCGTTCTGGCCCGTTGCCGCGTCGCGATCCGCGCTCCGCGGATCGGCTTGCCGCCTTCCGGGCGGCATTTTCCGGCGCTTGACGATGCGGCGGGCCGGTTCAGGACAGGAAACGAAAATCGCGCCGCCAGCCGTCTCCGTCCCTTCCGGGCGAAACGGTGCGCCGCCTGTCGCTTTCAGCCTTCGTTCCGGGTGGCGAGCGCCTGATCGACCAGCCTTCTCGCCGCCTGGAACGCGGTCTCTATATCCATTTCGCTCGTGTCGAGCAAGTGCGCGTCCGCCGCCGGGCGGAGCGGCGAGTCCTCGCGCTCCGTGTCGCGCGCGTCGCGGCGCTCGATGTCGGCGAGGATGCGGGCATAGTCGGCGGTGCCGCCGCGCGCCTCGATCTCGGCGAGCCTGCGCCTTGCACGGACTTCGGCCGTCGCCGTGACGTAGAGCTTCACGTCGGCGTCGGGGCAGACCACGGTGCCGATGTCGCGACCGTCGAGCACCGCGCCGGGCGCCGCCCGCGCGAAGGCCCGCTGCTTCTCGACCAGGGCGCGCCGCACCGCCGGGATGACCGCGACCTTCGACGCCGCCTCGCCGACGGCATGCTGCGACAGCACCTCGCGGTCGAGCGCGGCAAGATCGACCGCGCCGGCCGCCTTCACCGCCGCCGCCTCGTCGTCGAGCGGCAGGCCGTCCTCCAGCATGCGGTGGGCGACGGCGCGATAGGTCAAGCCCGTATCGAGCAGGTTCAGCCGGAAATGATCGGCAAGCCGCCGCGCCATCGTGCCCTTGCCGGCACCGGCCGGCCCGTCGATGGCAATGACGAAGTGCGCCATCAGTCAGTCGCCACGCCGTGTCTTGGGCAGGCTCCTTGCCTGACGCGCCAGTGCGCTGATCCCCCTATCGGCTTCTGCATGGCGCTCCATCTTTCTGTTCTCGGCGAATCTGGAATACTCGACTTCAGCTTTCCGTCGCGCATCGTTGGCAGAAACGCTGCCGCCGTGGCGCAGCAGGGCGCGTCCCAGATTGCTCAGTTGCTGATCCAGGAGCCGTTCCGCATCGCCGATCACCACCAGCCGCCCGAGATCAAGCTGGTCCTCGAAAATGTCGAGCAGTATCGTAGTCAGGCGATTCAGCTCACGGATTTCACCGTCGCTCATGTAGTTCTTGGACGTACCGACGTCGCTCTTGCGAATGTTTTCCAACGGCCAGTTTGTCAGTCCCATATTGTCGGCACGATGATCGGAACGCTCGAAAACGATCTCCGCCGGCGTCTTCGACGTCACGGCGAAGACAAGCTTGGCTTGGGTCCGTTGGTAGAACTCGCGCGCCCTTTCCGAGGCAGGATCGTAGTCCTGGCACATCGCACAGATGTTCTTCAGTTCCCGATAGACATTGGCCTCATCTGAACGGATGTCGCGGATGATCTCGCGCAGTTCCGCGATGCGATCCGCGTTTTCAGGCGCCTTGAGGCGAGGGGCGTCGACTACGAAGCCGGATCTGGCATAGCGCACCAGAACGCCCGTCGCCCAACGGCGGAAAACGGTCGCCTGGGCGGAGGACACTCGATATCCGACCGAGATGATCATATCGAGGCTGTAGAGAATTGCGGGGCGCCCCAGACTTGTTTGCATTTTTTGCAAAGAAGTCTCTTCGTCGAGCTCGCCCTCTTCGATCACGTTCGCGATATGTCGGGAGATCGTTGAAATCTCCCGTCCAAAAAGCTGGGCGATCTGAGCCTGAGTCATCCAGAGCGTTTCACCCTGAAAACGTATATCGAGCCGCGGTCCGCCCGACGACTCATAGATCAGAAATCGGTCGCCCGATTCCGCGTCTTCAACCAGTTCGATCGGGC
>JALHFU010000281.1:0-2712 GCA_022838525.1 Hyphomicrobiales bacterium
TCGCTGCACGCGGCAAGGCCAAGCAGCGCGATGCCGGAAACGGAAGCAAGAATCAGCTTTTTCATTCCCTATCTCCTTCTTTCGAACCGTCCATCCGCTCGCGAACGGACAGCCTGAAGGAAATGCCGCCGGAGCGGCAGGGTTTCATAACATTGGGTTTCGTTTTGTTACGCAACGAACGCGACGGCCGGGAAAGGACGGCCCGGGCCGTTCCAAACACCGGTGCCTGCCCATTGTTCCATCGCGCCATGCAGGACGCCCGCTACTGCGCCTCGAACAGCCTCGCCAGCGCCTCGGCCATCCGCTGCGGCTTGTAGCCGAACGCGGACGGCGTCAGCCCCAGCCGCACCACCACCAGCCCGCGCGACGGCATGACGACGACCGATTGCCCGTCATGGCCGAGCAGCCAGAAGGTATCGTCCTGCAGGTCGAAGCCGGCATCGCCGCCCTCGCCCGGCCCGCGGAGCCAGAGCTGGCCGCGCCCGTAATCGCCGCCCGACGCGGGTGCGGCCTCGCGCATCCACGCCACGAAGCCGTCGGGCAGCACCTGCTCGCCGTTCCACACGCCGTCGTTGCGCAGGAACTCGCCGAAGCGCGCCCAGTCGTGCGCGGTGGCGTAGAGATAGGAGGAGCCGACATAGGTGCCGGCCGAATCCGTCTCCATCGCCGCGCTGGTCATGCCGAGCGGCGAAAACAGAGCCGTGCGCGGCCAGGCGAGCGCATCGGCGGGCTCGGCGAACGCATCCTGCCAGATGCGCGACAGCATCACCGTCGTGCCGCTCGAATAGCTGAAGACCTCGCCGCGCGGCCCGCTGAGCGGCTTGTCGGAGGCGAAGCCGGCCATGTCTGCCTCGAGATAGAGCATTCGCGTGACGTCGGTGACGTCGCCGTAATCCTCGTTGAACTCGAGCCCGCTCGACATCGCCATCAGGTCGGCGAGCGTGATCGAGCCGCGCTCGTCGCCGTTCCAGCCTTCGAACAGGCCGTCCTGATCGAGGGAAAGCCTGCCCTCGCGCACCAGCGTGCCGATGATCGCCGCCGTCACCGTCTTGGTCATCGACCAGCCCAGCAGCGGCGTGTCGGCCTTGAAGCCCTCGCCGTAGCGCTCGCCGACGATGCGGCCGTTATGCGCCACCACCACGGCGCGCATGCCGGGGCCGGTCATCTCCCGGTCGTCGAGAATGGCCGCCAGCGCCGGGTCCTGCGAGGGCTCGACGCGCTCGCCCGCCGGCCACAGCGCCGCCATGTTCGGCGTGCCAGGCTCCGGCACGGAGGGGATGGCCTGCGCCTCGGTGCCATAGGGCACGCTGGAGCAGCCCGCGCCCTGCCGGTAGACGGCCCTTCCCTCGCCGAACAGGCCGAGGAGCTTCGCCGAGACCGTGCGGTCGACGGTGTCGACGTCGACCGCGATGTATTTCAGGATCGGATGGCCCGGCGCCTGCACGTCGAGCGCCAGCACCTCCTGTCCGTCGCGCCAGGCGAGGAACTGGTTGGAGCACACGATCTTGGCCGAATAGGCCGTCGCCACGCGAATCAGGGCCGGCGGCGAGAAATAGAGCCAGCCCGCGACGCCGGCCACGACCAGCACGACGAGCGCCACGAGCCATTTCAAGACCTTGCCGAGAATGCGCACGATTTCCCCCATCCCGCGGCTGCCTTCAAATCGCCGCCATTGCGTTGCTTTTCGGACGCGACTTTTGGGCGGCGGCGGCGAAAAATCAATCCGCGACGGTATTCTCTCCTCCGTGGCTGCCGGTGATTCGGCGGCGATGCCGCAAAGCGACGGCGAAGGAGAAACGATGCGTCCATTGCTGGTCCTCGCGCTCGGCCTGCTGCTCTCCGCCTGCACCCGCATCGGCTACGACTTCGCCGACGTCGCCCCGGCGAGACCGCAACAGCCGCAGGTGCTGACGGCGCCCCATTCGGTCACCGTCACCCACCCGCGCTTCGGCGACCGCAAGCCGCACCCGTGGGGCAAGCGCGCGCCCTGGACCTATGCCGTCCACGGCACCGACGTGTCCAAGTACCAGACCAGCGTCGACTGGCACGCCGCCAAAGCCGCGGGCATCTCCTTCGTCTTCATCAAGGCGACCGAGGGCGGCGACCGGCTCGACGACAGGTTCCACCAGCACTGGCGCGGCGCCAAGGCCGCCGGCATTCCCCGCTCTGCCTACCATTTCTTCTATTTCTGCCGGCCGGCGCGCGAGCAGGCCCAATGGTTCATTCGCAACGTGCCGAAGGAAGCCGGCACGCTGCCGCACGTGCTGGACATGGAGTGGAACCACAAATCGCCCACCTGCAAGCTGCGCCCCTCGCCCGAGACCGTGCGGGCCGAGATGAGCGTCTTCCTCGACATGCTGGAGCGCCACTACGGCAAGCGGCCCATCGTCTACACCACGATCGACTTCTTCGACCGCAACGGGCTCGCCGATTTCAAGGGCAACGACTGGTGGCTGCGCTCGGTCGCGGCCCATCCGGACGACATCTACGGCGAGCATCCGTTCCTGTTCTGGCAATATACCGGCACCGGCGAGGTGCCCGGCATTCCGGGCGACGCCGACATCAACGTCTTCAACGGCTCGCAGGCCCGCTGGCAGGCATGGCTCAGGCAGCATGTGCGGTAACGGCGAGTTTATCCCGGCCTTTACCGCATATGCGGCACAATCGCGCCGACGAACGCCCTTCCGGAGATTCCTCATGAAAGCCACGCCC
>JALHFU010000281.1:2745-4252 GCA_022838525.1 Hyphomicrobiales bacterium
CGCCCTTACCGCCATGCTGGCCGCCGCCTCCCCCGTCGTCGCGCAGGAATGCGGCGGCGACTTCGCAGCCTGGAAGGCGGGGATCGAGGACGAGGCGCGCGCGGCCGGCGTCGGCGAGCGCGGGCTTGCGGCGCTGCGCAACGCCCGCATCGACCAGCGGGTGCTGTCGCGCGACCGCGCGCAGGGCGTGTTCACCCAGACCTTCATCGAGTTCTCCAACCGCATGATCAACCAGTACCGGCTGACCAACGGCGCGGCGAACCTGAAGAAGCATGCCGAGGTGTTCGCCCGCGCCGAGCGCGAGTTCGGCGTTCCGGGGCCGGTCATCGCCGCCTTCTGGGCGCTGGAAACCGATTTCGGCGCCGTGCAGGGCGATTTCAACACCCTCAATGCGCTCGTGACGCTGGCGCACGACTGCCGCCGGCCCCACCTCTTCCGCCCGCAGGTGGTGCCCCTGCTGACGCTGATCGACAGCGGCACGCTCCCGGCGGACGTCGAGGGCGCATGGGCGGGCGAGATCGGCCAGACGCAGATGCTGCCTTCCGACATTCTGGCGAGGGGCGTGGACGGCGACGGCGACGGCAGGGTCGACGTGCGCCGCTCGGTTCCCGACGTCATCATGACCACCGCGGCCAAGATCCGCTCGCGCGGCTGGAAGCCCGGCGAGCCGTGGATGGAGGAGGTGCGGGTGCCGGCCCAGATGCCGTGGGAGGAGACCGGTCGCTCCAACAAGCTGCCCATGGCGCAATGGGCGCAATGGGGCGTGACGAAGCGCGACGGCAGCCCCCTCGACACGGCGCAGCCGGCCGCGGGCCTCGCCCTGCCGATGGGCCACAAGGGGCCGGCCTTCCTCGTCTACGACAATTTCGACATCTACCTCGAATGGAACCAGTCGATCGTCTACACCCTGACGGCGGCGAACCTCGCCACCCGGCTCGCCGGCGCGCCCAAGCTCGACCCGCGCAACCCCGAGGAAGGGCTGGTCGGGGAATCGATGAAGCTCCTGCAGCGCAAGCTCGAAGCGCGCGGCCACGACGTCGGCGGCATCGACGGCATCCTCGGCCAGAAGACCCGCGACGCCGTTCGGCTGGAACAGATACGCCTCGGCCTCCCCGCCGACGGCTGGCCGACGCCTGCGCTGCTGGCGAGCTGCGCACTCTCCGCCGTGGAGTCCTCCTACAATGCCTCGGGCAAAGGGATGGTGCGACTCAAGACGCAGATCAAGGGGACCAAGGGAGACTCGATCTCGCGCGAGGACATCTACTACAACGAGGGCGACCCGATGTCCATCGCCATCGGTGGAGTGCTGGAAGGTTGCGGAATCCTGACCCAGAACCGCTGGCGGTCGCAGGATATCGCCTCCTGTGAGTACGAGGCGACGCTTAGCAAGGCCCAGGATGCCGCGGCCATCGAGGAGATCTATGCCGATCAGTCGGTGGCGAAGGCGGGCGAGGAAGTCACGCTGCATATAAGGATCCGGCCGCAGGACGGGGAGCTTGTCGAGAAG
>JALHFU010000281.1:4318-5483 GCA_022838525.1 Hyphomicrobiales bacterium
TTCCGCTGGGGCTGGAGAAGTCCGCGGTGCGGTTCGCCGTGTCCGGTGGCACAGATGCGATGCGCACTCGGTCGCGTGCCGGCGTCATGCCTCCCACCTTCTACAGCCTCGACGACTTTCTCAAGGTCTACGAGGGCCAGGAGCGCGGCAACCAGCTCTTCGCCTGCGCCGGGATCGCCACTCGTGATCTGTCGGTGGATGGAACGAAGCTGTTCTGGCTGCCCAACTCCCTCAAGTCGCTCCTTGAGAACGCTCAGCGTACCGACCTGACCCGCGGCGGTGTGGAGGTCTCGAAGACGATCGATGTGCCGTGGGTCCTCTTCGGCGGCGCCTCGCTCACCTTGCCCTCGGAGGACCGCTTCGGGCGACAGGTGAAGGGCAGCTCCCCGGGCAGTCGGCCAACTCCGCCGGATGAACCCGGCGAGGAGGACATCGCCGCACGGCTGCCCAAAGGCGTTCCTGCGAGCCTCGCCTGGGCCCACTCGGCCTTCACGCCGAGTCTCAGGTTTCGGCCGGTTCAGGCCGAGCCCATGAACGGCGAGACGGACAAGAAGAAGGATGAGAAGCCGACCTCGGAGACCGCTGCGAAGGAGACCAAGACCAGCGAGGAAGAGGCTGCTGCGGAAGAGGAGGAAGCGCCACCCGAGGAGGAGGAGACCACCACCGACAAGAAGGAGGGCGCTGTCGCCCGCGGGCCTTCCTTCTGGTCGCAGACCTCCGAGTCCGACTTCACTGCCGGTGAGTCGAAGGGCCTGGCAATCCGCAGCGACGGGGCTCTGCAACTGGCTCCCGAGTGGGCCAGGCCCACGAAGTTCGGTGAGCTCTATCTGACCGCCTTGGCCGGGTCTGCCGACCAGGTATACGCAGGCACCTCCGGCCCTGGAATCGTCTACCGACTCGAGAACGGGACACCGAAGACCTTCTACAACCCCGGTCAGTTCGGCATCTCGGCGCTGTGTGATGACGGCGCCTGCGGAAACGTCTCTTGAGGAAACAACTCCGCCCGACGGCAGGCCGTTTCGAATTGTCTTTGAGGTTGAAGATACCGGTCACGGCATCCCCGAAGGGGATCGGGAAAGGATCTTTTCGCACTTCGAGCAGCTGACGAGCGGCAGCAGGATGAAGGGGGGCAGCGGCCTGGGACTGGCTATAAGCAAGGCCTATG
>JALHFU010000282.1:0-2711 GCA_022838525.1 Hyphomicrobiales bacterium
AGACGGCGCGGGCACGGTCGTACTCAGCGATATGCGCGCGCCCGCTTCGTTGACCGCACCGAAAGAAATCGCGCCGATGCCGACGGCGAGCACCGTCGCGGCCGCCTTCCGCGCCCCGATACGAGAGCGCAGTATGAGGTCGGCAATCGCCGCGAGCGCCAGCGCCGCATAAAGGGCCAAGTCCATTCCCTGCGGCAGAAGGGGAGCCGCTATCCATACGGCCATGCCGATGAAGCCGTAGCCGAAGACTCTGCGCACGGCTTCCATCCAGCGGCCTGCCTTCGGCAGGAGACGGCCACCGAACGTCGCCAGTGCGACCAGTGGCAGACCCTTGCCTATGCCGAGCGAGAACAGCGCCAGCGCGCCGGTGCGCCAGTCGCCGCCCTGCGCGATGTAGATGAGCGCGCCGGCGAGCGGAGCGGTGACGCAGGGCCCGACGATCAGCGACGAGGTGAAGCCGAGGGCGGCCGCCGAACCGACCGATCCGCGACCTGTCTTCATGGATGAGACGCGGGTGGTAAGAAAACGGGGCAGTTGCAACTCGAACATGCCGAATGTCGAAGCCGCCAGCACGAGAAAGAGCACCGCCATGGCGATGGACATCACGGGCGACTGAAGCGCGAACTGGAGGTTCTGGCCGGTCCAACCGACCACCGCGCCGACGAGAGCGAAGGCGAAGGCGAGCGAGGCGACATAGGCGGCCGACAGCACGAAGCCGCGTCCCGCGCTCGTTCTCTGCCTCGATGTGCCGAGCATTCCAAGCACGATGGGATAGATCGGGAACACGCAGGGCGTGAAGGCGAGCAGGAGACCGAACCCGACAAAGGAGAGCACGATCCAGGCCACATTCCCGCCCCTCAGGATCGAAGACGGGGCATCGGCTTCGTCGGCGACGATGATGCCTGCCTCGGCCAGCGATCGCGGCGCTTCGGCCACACCGGCGGTCGAAGGCCCCATGATCGAGGTGGTGACCGCGCCGCTGGCCGGATCGATCAGCCTCGTCTCGGGCCGATAGCAGATGCCGCCGTCCTGGCAGCCCTGATAGGTGACCTGCAGCGCCCCGTTGCCGGGCTCCGCAATGTTCACCCGCGCTTCGCGAAACAGCACTTCGACGTCGCCGAAACCGGGGTCGCTCTTCATCTCGCCCGGCGATACCGTGAAACGAAGATCCTCGCCGTCCTGCCCTGTGACGGCGAAGTGATCGCGATAGAGATAATAGCCGTCGGCGATCTTCCATCGCAGCTCAATGCCGTCGCCAGTCGGATCGACGCTCATCGCAAAGGCTTCGTCAGGATCCAACGGCGCTGCCGGCAAAGTGCTCGCCGAAACCTGCCCGATGAACAGCGCCAATATGACTGCGACGATGATCGGCATCTTGATGCGGACTCCTTGTGATGTCAGGGCGAAGTCGCGCCAGCAGCTTAAGCCAGCCTTAAGGCGGAACCCGCAGGCGGGCGGACAGAGACACGACGACGGAACGACGATGCGTGTATTGATAGTCGAGGACGACCCTATCCTGCGTGACGGGCTGACCGTGGGCCTGAAGCTTGCGGGTTTCAGCCCCGACGCGGTCGCGTGCTGCGCCGACGCCGACACGGCGATGCGCGGCAGCGACTATGAAGCCGTCGTGCTCGACGTCATGCTGCCCGATGGTTCGGGGCTCGATTTCCTGCAGCAGCGCCGCAAGGCGGACGATCCGACGCCAATCCTGCTTCTGACCGCGCGCGATCAGGTTTCCGACCGGATCGCCGGGCTCGACGCCGGCGCGGATGACTATCTCGGCAAACCGTTCGATCTCGATGAACTGGCGGCAAGGCTGCGCGCGCTGCTGCGACGCGGCGCAGGTCGGGCCAGCGCCACACTGCACTGGGAGGACTTGACCCTCGACCCCGCCAGCCTGGCCGTGACGCGGGCAGGCCGGACGCTTTCGCTCACGCGCCGCGAATTCACCATCCTGCGCGTGCTGATGGAGAGGCCCGGCGCCGTGATCGGCAAGGCTGCGCTGGAGGATGCCATCTATGGCTGGCAGGAAGGCGTGGAGAGCAACACTGTGGAAGTGCACGTCCACAATTTGCGGAGCAAGATCGAGCCCGATCCGAAGAACCCCGAGCGCATCCACACTCTCCGCGCATTCGGCTACCGCTTCGGGTAGAGGCAGATCGCGAGACACGCGAACGGGCCGCCCCGTCATGGAGCGGCCCGCTTGTTGTTGTCCGGGATATGGCAGGCGCGGGCGCTATCGCCCAGCGAGGACCTTCAGGATCGCCTCGCGCCGGTCCAGCAGCGTCTCCGGCAGGCGGTCGAAGTACTGTGGGTGCACGAACACCCCGGGTACGGGGTCCAGCAGCCTCTCCAACTCCTCAGCCCGTTCTCCCGAGATCCTCCCGCGCGCGATGGCGTCCTTCGCTGCCTGCATCAGCGCCAGATCTTCCAACCCGTCACGCACCAGTTTCAGCCGCAGGGAGGGGATCGTCGGCCCCCCGTCAGGGCCGGGGTAGAGCAGCCGGCTGAAGCCGTTGTTGCCCTTGGCGACGCCTGTGAGCATCGTTTCATTGGGGATTTTGGCGATGGAATACATGGCGCGCTTGGTGGGGTTGGGAATGCTCCACAGGTTCAGCGGGCCGCCGGTGGTGTTCACCTGGGCGTTGTAGCTGCCCTCGTAGACGGGCTGGGGCGCGGGCGCCGCGCTGGGGCCTGCGCTGGGAACCGGC
>JALHFU010000072.1:0-17992 GCA_022838525.1 Hyphomicrobiales bacterium
GGGCGCAACCCAGGGGTGGGAGAAGACCACGATATCGGCCCAGTCGACCGCATGCTTCGCCTCGTCCAGGTAGGCTTCGGACAGATGGCCCTGCACCCCGAACAGCATGTCGATGACGACGCGGCCGCCGGCCTTGCGCCTCGCTTCCTCGGCGGCCTTGTGATGGGCGTCGCTGAGGGGCACGACGATCTCCTTCAGCGAGGCGGTGAGCTGTTCCTGCCGGAACTCCTCGCCCGGCCAGTCGTAGCTGCCGACATAGCGGGTTTCGAACTGCTCCCCGAGATCGTGGTAGAGGCCGTAGAGGCGCAGGCGGCCGCCGCCGACGGCCGGCGTGATCGGCTGCATGTCGAGCACCGCGACCTTCAGCTTGGGCGGCGCATTCCTGTAGTCGCGTTCCGCGGCGGGGTCGAGGAGAGACCGCGCGACCCTTTCCCAGGTGATGTCGCGGGCGACGTCGGACGCCTCGAGACCCATCCTGCGCGCTTCCTCGCGGTCGTTCCAGAGCCGTTCCATCGCCTTGCGGACGCCCTCGGCATCCGGCTCGGCGACGAGCCCCGTCTCTCCGTCCCTGACGAACTGAAGCGGCTCGCCGGAATCGAGGCACGTTATGACCGGCTTCGCATAGGCGAACGCCTCGATGGTCACATATCCGTAGTCCTCGCGCACCGGGCAGAACACGACGCCGAGGCAGCGCCGGTAGAGTTCGGCAAGGCGGGCATCGTCCACATGGCCCTCGAACACGATGCGCTTGTCGCCCTGGGCCAACGCCCGCAGCGCGCCTTCGTCCTCGCCCGTTCCCGCGATGACGAGCTTCATCGGCAGGTCCGACGCCCTTATCGCCTCGATGGCGAGGTCCACCCTCTTCCACCGGTGCAGGCGGCCGGGCATGAAGAAATAGTCCCCGACCGGCCCTGCGACGATCCGCTCCATGTTCAGCGCGGGGTGAAGCGTCGCGGCGTCCAGCCCGTTGAACGCCTGGAGGCGGCCGGCGACTTCCTCGCCGATCGCATATCGCCGTTCGATGGCCCCCAGCGCCTCGTTGTCCTTCTCGTGAATCCACCGGCGTTGCGCCAGCCGGCTTTCGTCGGCATCCGGGAACACCGACTCGAACATGTCGTAGAAGACCCTGATCGTATGGACGAGGTACAGCACATGATTGCGGTGCCTCACGCAGTAGGACGGGGCCTTGGTCGAGATCACGATATCGTAGGCGTCGAGATCGAGGGCCTCGAAGGCCGCATATCCGGCCTGGATCGACTCGAAGGATGACTCGTCGAACGGCAGGGTAACGAGATCGGCTTCCCAACCCAGATCGCGAATGGCGCCGACGAGGCCGGCATAAAGCCGCTCCGCGCCGCCCGTGATCCCGTCGGGGGAAACAGGCGCCACGACGGCCACGCGCCCCGTTTTGCCGGACACGCCCGAAAGCGGGGAAGCCTGCATCGAACGGGTCTGTATCGAGGACAGCGCCTCGTCGTACTCCGGCCAGCGCGAGCGGGCGGCCGCCAGCCTCAATTTCTGGTGGAGGCCATTCGGCAGGAATGCCGCGATGCGTTTCGCCAGCCGTGCAAGACGGGGGCGCCTCAGCACGAAACGGGCAAGCCGCGCGAAAGCGGCGCGCAGGACGCGGCGCGGGCGCGACCCCGGCTTGAAGGAGATCCACGCCCACACACCCCGGGCAAACCAGCGGGGGCCGCGCATCAGCCAGCGAACCGCGCGCGACACGGCGCGCAAAGGTGCGGTGATGCGCCATGACGTCGAGGCGCGCAGCGCGGCGATCTCCTGTCCGAGCTCATCGCCGCGGCGGGAGGCCAGATCGTGGGCCTGCGAAAGCTGCGCCAGCCTGTCGTCGCGCGCGGCAAGATCGGCCTGCAGCGCGGCGATCTGTTGTGCGTGCGCCGCAGCGGCCGCCTCCACGGCGTGCAGCTGCGCGGTCAGATGCTCCATCTCGGCTTTTATGTAGCCCGTGCAGAAGGAATTTATGCTGAGGTTGAATTCGTCGAAAACATTTGCGCCGAATTGCAACTTTTCCTTCAGCTCAATCCGGCTTTCATGAACATAAAAGCGATTGAGGCCGTCGAAATAGGCGAACTCGTAGCCCAGATCGACGATCAGGGATTCCCAGTCGGAGAAGTTCGGCTCCGGCGAGCGGGGAACGGTGCTTTCGATGACGACGATCCATGGCCGCACCGAGGACGGCGTCCAGCTTTCGAGGACGTCGCGCTCCATGTCCTCGACGTCGATCTTCAGCCAGTGGATGTCCCTTTCCGCATAGCGGTCGAGGAGCGTGGCGAGCCGCATCGAGGGGACTTCGATCTGTCTCGCTTCAAGCCCCTCGCGCTCATGCAGCGCGGCGACCTCCGCCTTGCCGGTGCTGAGGCCTGTATCCAGAACGTCGAAGAACGGGATGGTGCCTTCCGTCGTCGCGATCGCAACCTCGACGACCTCTTCGTCGGGCCGCGCGGCGCGCAGGTTTTCCGCATAGCGGCCGACGGGCTCGACATGCACGCCCCGCCAGCCTCGCTCGTAGAAGGCGCGGCTGACGGAATCGATGGTCGGATCGTGCGCTCCAATATCGATATAGAAGCCCTGCGTCACATGCTTGAGGGCACGCCAGAGCAGCACATCCTCAAAATTCTGGGCGTAGGAGACGAACATCAGGCTTCAATCCTGTCGACGGTGAATTCGGCGTCAAGCCAGGAACTGCCGATGAAGAACGGCTGCTCCGCATTGACGACATCGAAGACCAAGGCATTGTCCGCCCATTCGTAATTGTCTTCTAGATGGGTATCCGAACTCACCAGGGCCGGCGAGACGGAATAGGAGCCGGGGCCCAGCCGGCAGAGGAACCGGGTCTCGAAGACGATCTCCTCCTGCGCCTTCACCTCGTGGACCACCTGGTTCGTGTGCCAGGTGTTGGTGCCCCAGACGACGTGGCCGGTGCGGTCGCGCAGCATGTAGCCAAGGACCAGGCGGGAAACGTCGGTTTCCGCCCTCGCCACGAGCCGCAGCAGAAGCTTCTGCCCGACACGGGCGAGCGCCACGGGCTCGCGTGTCTCCGCGTCCAGGAGTTCGAGCTCCCTTGTATAGACCTTCATGGTGCCGGAACGGGTATAGCTCCAGCCGCTCTTCTCGCGGCGCTGCTCGACGGTCAGCTTCTCGTTCTCGCGGGCGGCGATCAGGGCGTTGTAGTAGTCCACGACTTGGTCGGGCTCGCCGTCCATCAGCACCTTGCCCTTGTCGAGCAGGATCACCCGGTCGCACAGCGCGCGCACGTCGCCCATGCTGTGGGAGACCAGCAGGATCGAGCTTCCCTCCTCCTTGAAGCGGCGGATGCGGTCGAAGGACTTGTGCTGGAAATAGCTGTCGCCGACCGCAAGCACCTCGTCGACGATGAGGATGTCGGGGCGCTCCGCCGTCACCAGCGCGAAGGCGAGCCGCGCCTGCATGCCGCTCGAATAGACCCGGAGCGGCTGGTCGAAGAACTCGCCGATCTCGGCGAACGCCTCGATCTCGGGCATCAGCTCCGCGAGCCGCTTCTGCGACAGCCCCATCAGGCCGCCGGCGAAGACGACGTTCTGCCTGCCGGTGAACTCGGGATTGAAGCCGAGCCCCAGTTCGAGGATCGCGTTGATCGTGCCGCAGACGCCGACCGTGCCGCGCGTCGGCCGCACCGTGCCGGTGATCAGCTTGAGGAGCGTGCTCTTGCCGGCGCCGTTCTGGCCGATGATGGCGACGGCCTGGCCGCGGCCGACGGCGAAGGACAGATCCCGGACCGGCCAGAACTCCGCCTCCGGCTTCACCCCGGCCCCGAACCAGTTCGCGAAGCGCTCGATGTTCGACCGATAGGTCGCGTAGCGCTTCGACAGCCCCTCGACGGTCAGCACCGGTTCCATCTCAGAGCGCATCCACCAGCTCCGGGCTCGCGCGCCGGAAGAGAGCGAAGGCGAACACCACCGCCGCCGCCGCGAGCAGCGCCGGCACGGCCAGCGCCTCGGGCTGCGGCCAGCGGTCGTAGAGGAGCGCGTTCTGATAGATGCCCACCAGCGGCGCCATCGGGTTCATCTCGACAAGCCAGCGGAAGCCCTCGGGCACGATGCCCGGCGGATAGACGATCGGGGTGAGCCAGAACCACAGCTGCAGCACGATGGCCACCACCTGGCCGATGTCGCGGACGAAGACGTTCAGCACCCCGAGGATGATGCCGAGGCCGAAGGCGAAGGCCGAGATCAGCACGATGCCAAGCGGAACGGCCAGGATCGACCAGCCCGGGAAATGCCCGAAGAACAGGAAGACCACGAGGATCGCCGCGACGAGCAGCACATGGCCGGTCAGCGCGCTGCCCCAGACGATCACCGGCAGGCACAGCCTCGGGAAGGAAATCTTCTTCATCACCGAAGCCTGTTCGATGAAGATGGTGGTACTGCGGCCGAGAATCTCGCTGAACAGGGTCCACGCGGCAAGCCCCGACAGGAGATAGATCGGATAGGCCGCATCGACATCGGTGTCGGGCAGCCGGGCGCGCAGCACCTGCGACAGCACGATGGAGAAGATGAGCGCCTGCGCCAGCGGGTTGAGCAGGAACCACAGCCCGCCGAGGCGCGAGCGGGCGAAGCGGCCCTTCATCTCGGCGCGGATGGAGGCCAGGATGAAATAGCGGTAGCGCCACAGGTTGCGCAGCATCAGCGCGCCCTCCGCATGGCGCCGGCGAGGCGGTGTCGGTGGCTCCGGCGCGGGCTCATGGTTCGTTCATCCAGTAGGCGAGAACGTCGCCCAGCGTCTCTTCGAGCGGGATCGACGGGCTCCAGCCCAGCTGCCGGCGCGCCCGCTCCGCGTCGCCCCACGTTCTCGGGATATCGGCCGGCCGCACCCGCGCCGGATCGACCTCGACCGCGACGTCGACGCCGGTAAGGGCGATCAGCGTGTCCAGCATGTGCCGCAGGCTCGCCGGCCTGCCGGTGGCGAGGTTGAAGACCAGGCCCGGCTGCCGCGGACGGTCGCCCAAGGCGGCCGCCGCATAGGCCCGCACGACATCGCGCACGTCGAGGAAATCGCGCTCGACGTCGAGATTGCCGACCCGCACCACGGGGTCGGCGCGGCCCGCGGCGATGCGCGCCACCTGCCGGGCGAAGGACGGAACGACATAGGCGTCGGACTGCCCCGGCCCGGTATGGTTGAAGGGGCGGAAGCGCACGGCGTTCAGCCCGCCATAGGCCATCTGGCCGATCATGATGTCGGCCGCCGCCTTCGTCGCCGCATAGACGTTCATCGGCTGGAGCGCCGTGGTCTCGGGCAGCGGGCGCTCGGTGTCGATGAACGACGCGCCATAGGCGTCGGAGCTGCCGGCATAGACGAAGCGCGCATCCGGCGCATGCTGCAGGACGGCCGTCGCGAGGTTGCGCGTCCCGGTCAGGTTCACATCCCATGCCCGCCCGGGCGCGCTCGCGGCCTCGGCCGGAGCCGCCACGGCCGCGAGATGCACCACGGCGGTCGGCCGGGCGTCGCGGACCAGCCGGTCGACGGCGTCGGCATCGCAGATGTCGATGCCGGGCGCCTCGCCCAGGCCGGGCGCGACGATCCCGCAGCCGCGCCCCTCATCGCTCTCGAGACGGTCAATGAGGAACGAGCCGACGAAACCGGTGCCGCCTGTGATCAGGATGCGATGTTCGGATCGTGCCGCCAAGCGCCCTTCTCCCTTAGCCCCTTCCGCTCCGCGACGCGTAGCGTTCGAGGTCGGCATCGACCATCTCGCGGATCATCTCCTCGAGCGAGATCTCGGCCTGCCAGCCGAGCTTCTCGCGCGCCTTGGCCGGATTGCCGAGCAGCACGTCGACCTCGGCCGGACGGAACAGCTCCGGGTCGATCACGAGATGGTCCTCCATATCGAGGCCGGCATGGGCGAAGGCGATGGCGCACATGTCGCGCACCGTGGTGGTGCGGCCCGTGGCGATGACATAGTCCTCCGGCGTGTCCTGCTGCAGCATCAGCCACATGGCGCGCACATAGTCCTTCGAATGCCCCCAATCGCGCTTGGCATCGATGTTGCCCAGCCTGAGCTCGCTGGCAAGCCCGGTCTTGATGCGCGCCACCCCGTCCGTGACCTTGCGCGTGACGAACTCGATGCCGCGCAGCGGCGATTCATGGTTGAACAGGATGCCGCTCGAAGCATGCATGCCGAAGCTCTCGCGGTAGTTGACGGTGATCCAGTGGCCGTAGAGCTTGGCGACCGCATAGGGCGAGCGCGGGTAGAAGGGCGTCGCCTCGGACTGCTCCGGCTCCTGGATCAGGCCGTACATCTCGGACGACGATGCCTGATAGAAGCGGGCTTCCGGGTGTTCGAGGCGCAACGCCTCGAGGATGTTGGTGACGCCGAGGGCGGTCACCTCGCCGGTCAGGATCGGTTGCTGCCAGGACGACTTCACGAAGGACTGGGCGGCAAGGTTGTAGACCTCGTCGGGCTTGACCTCGCGAACCGTCCGGATCAGCCCGGACAGATCGCGCAAATTGCCGTCGACGAGATGCACGTCGCCCTCGATCCCCAGCCATTTCAGGCGCGCCGTGTTGACGTCGGCCGTGCTCGACCGCCGGACGAGCCCGTGAACGTCATACCCTTTCGAGAGCAGGAGCTGCGCCAGATATGCGCCGTCCTGTCCGGTGATGCCCGTAATCAGTGCCGTCTTTGCCATAACCTTCGGTATCCCGATGCTTCGTTGCGCGCCCGTACTCATGGACGCGCGTCCTCGCTCTCTGACTTCGATTTCAGCAGGTCACGATCTGCCGTAGACGTCGTCGAAACGGATGATGTCGTCCTCGCCCAGATAGTCGCCGCTCTGGACCTCTATCAGGATCAGCGGCAGCACGCCGGGATTCTCGAGGCGGTGGCGATGCCCGCTGGGGATATAGGTCGACTGGTTGGTGGAGAGGAGCGTCTCGCTGTCCTCGTTCGTGACCTTGGCGGTTCCGTACACCACCACCCAGTGCTCGGAGCGGTGATGGTGCGCCTGCAGGCTGAGACGCCCGCCGGGCTTCACCTCGATGCGCTTGATCTTGAAGCGGTCGCCCTCCTCCAGCACCGTGTAGGTGCCCCAGGGGCGATGCACCGTGCGGTGGAACCGCACGGCGTCGTGGTTCGCCTCCTTCAGGCGGCCGTAAAGGCGCTTGACGTTCTGCGCCTTGTCGCGGTCGGCGATCAAGAGGGCGTCCGGCGTGTCGACGACGAGGAGGTCCGAGACCCCGACCAGGCCGACGAGCCGGCTGCGCGCATCGACGAAGCAGTTTTCCGCTTCGTCGAGGATGACGTCGCCGAGCGTGCGGTTGCCCTTCTCGTCGGGCTCGACCAGCTCGACGGCAGCCGACCAGGAGCCGATATCCGACCAGCCGCAATCGACGCTGACGCAGACGATGTTGTCCGCCTTCTCCATCACCGCATAGTCGATCGAGATCGCCGGTGTCCGCAGCATCGGTTCCCGCGCGATGTCCACGGTCTCGTGCGGGCCGGTCGTTCCCGCCTGCCCCTCCTCCAGAGCCTGCCGGGCGCCCGAAAGCACCTCGGGGCAGTGCTGCTCCATGGCGCGCAGCATCGCGTCGGCGCGGAAGCAGAACATGCCCGAGTTCCAGCGGTGGCGGCCGCCGGCCAGATAGGCGGCCGCCGTCTCGGCGTCGGGCTTCTCGACGAAGCGCACCGCCTTCTCGCCATCGACCTCGATATAGCCGAAGCCGGTTTCGGGACGGTCGGGCTCGATGCCGAAGGTGACGATGCCTCCCTGCTCCGCAAGGGCCACGGCCCGCTTCACGGCCTGCGCGAAGGCGTCCTCGTCGCGGATCAGATGGTCGGACGGCAGGATCAGCAGCACCGTCTCCCCGCCATGGGCCTGCGCGGCGTGCAGCACGGCGAGCGCCACGGCCGCCGCCGTATCGCGGCCGACGGGCTCGAGAAGGAAGGTGTTCGTCACGGCGCGCGCGCCCGCGGCCTGATAGGCATCGCTGGTGAGGAACAGGAAATCGCGATTGGTCACGGTGACGATGCGCTCGACGCCGTCCAGCCGCACCGCGCGGGCATAGGTCCTGCCGATAAGCGTGCTGCCGTCCGGCATCTCGACGAACGGCTTCGGGCAGGCGTCGCGGGAAAGAGGCCAAAGTCTCGACCCGGCGCCGCCGCTGATGATGACAGGCATGAAAGCCATGGCCGCACCACTCCTCATTTCATCCGCGTGTCCGCTTCCACGCGTCTGCGAGATGGTCTGCTTCTGCCTTTTTTGCATAGCAAACCGATTCCAGCCCCATCGGGATGGGGTAGTACACCACCAGCCCGAAATTCAGAAGAATTTTCACGCTTCGGAATTCCTGATTTCCACCGGCGGTTCCGCGGCTGCGTCACGGGATGTTCAGTACCTTCAAATTCACCCCTTAGCGAGGTTCGCCCCGCAAGTAAAAACGGCACCAATCACATGCCAATCATTTTTTGTTTCAATTTGAAACGTAAAAGTATCAACAAGATGATGACTTCGTCTTTTCTGACATAATATTGAAACAATCTCGGAAATCGAATCGATAACCGTTGAAAATATCATAAGCAAACCGGGTGAAGGCAGTCGGCATATGCGGGATATTGCGATGCAACATTTTGCTCGCGATGGCAATCACCGAAGCGGGACGAGGCGCTTGCGGGAAAGAGGGCTTCGAAGGTGCGACCGATGCCCTCTTGGCTCCCGCGTGGCACGCGCAGTGGCGCTTCGATCCCGCCCCTCGCGCGCGCCTTCCGCCGGCCACTTCCGTCGTCCGCCGCCAGCCGCTATGGAGATTCGCTTGCGGCGGGCCGGGCACCAACCCGTGCGGCGTGCACGGTGCGACGGCCGGCAATCCGAAGGGTTCGATCGATGACTGGGAACGCGGGCTGAATGAGGATCGTCGTCACAGGCGCCACCGGCTTCGTAGGCAGGAACCTCGTTCCCGTCCTCGGCGTGTCCGGCGCGGAGCTGCTTCTCGTCGGCCGCGATCGGGCGAAGGTCGAGGCTCTGTTTCCCGGGCAGCCGGCCTGCACCTATGACGATCTGGCGGTGCGCGGCGCGGGCTTCGACCTGCTCGTGCATCTGGCGGTCGCGAACAACGATGCCGACCTGTCGGATGAGGCGTTCCGGGCGATCAATGTCGGCCTGCTGCTTCGGGTTGCCGACAGCGCCCGGCGGGCGGGAATCCGCCGTTTCGTGAACGTGTCCTCCTTCCACGCGCTCGATCCCCGCAACCACGGCGCCTATGCGGAAAGCAAGCGCGAGGGCGCGGAAAAGCTCGCAGCGGTCGAGGGGATCGACACGGTGACGGTGTATCTGCCCGCCGTCCACGGCGACGGCTGGAGCGGCAAGCTCGCTTTTCTCAACGCCCTGCCCCGGTCGGTGGCACGGGTCCTGTTCGTCCCCCTCGCCGCCCTCAAGCCCACCGTGCACGTATCGCGGCTGGGGGCGTTCCTGCACGCCCGCGACGCCGACGGGCGGGACGGTGAAATCCTCCTCTCCGACGGGCAGAGCGGCAATCTCTTCTATCGCCTCGTCCGGAGAGCGCTCGACCTCTCGTTCGCGCTCGCCGTCGCGCTCCTGCTCTGGTGGCTGCTCGGGCTCATCTGGCTGCTCGTGCGCGTCCAGTCGCCCGGCCCCGGCATCTTCGCCCAGACGCGCGTCGGCCGGAACGGGGCCGAGTTCACCTGCTACAAGTTCCGCACCATGAAGACGGGAACGGCGCAGGCGGCGACGAACGAGGTTCCGATGGAGGCGGTGACGCGGGTCGGCCGCTTCCTGCGCCGGACCAAGCTGGACGAGCTTCCGCAGATCTGGAACATCCTGCGCAACGAGATCAGCCTCGTCGGGCCGCGCCCCTGCCTGCCCGTGCAGACGCAGCTCGTCGAGGCAAGGCGCCGGCGCGGGGTGCTCTCGCTCAAGCCCGGCATCACCGGCCTCGCCCAGGTCAACGGCATCGACATGAGCGACCCGGAACGGCTGGCGCGCTGGGATGCACGCTATCTCGCGCTCCAGTCGCTCGCGCTCGACGCGCGCATCCTCCTCGCCACGGCAAAGGGCCGCGGTCAGGGCGACAGGGTCGCAGACGGGAATTCGGGCGAAAATTAAGGGTGGGACGGCCGGTATTCGGGCACGATCCGGGCAAGAACCTCGACGGCGCGGGCCGCATCCTCGCGCTCGACATGGGTTTCGAGCTCGGCAAGGGTCCGCTCCACCAGCGCCCGGTCTACGACGCGCGGCGATGCGAGGGTGTAGCCTTCCTCGCGCAGGCTCTCGGATGCCTCCCGCGGGTCGAACAGCTCCTCCGACAGCTTCTCGCCGGGGCGCAGGCCGGTGAAGACGATCTCGATGTCGGTGCCGGGCCGGAAGCCGGCAAGCTGGATCATGCGGTGGGCGAGATCGAGGATGCGGACCGGCTCGCCCATGTCGAGCACCAGGATCTTGCCGCGCTCGCTCTGGTAGGTCAGCGCGTGGGCGCTCGCCTGCAGGACGAGCCGCACCGCCTCGGGGATGGTCATGAAATAGCGCATGACGCCCGGATGCGCGACCGTGACCGGGCCGCCCGCCGCGATCTGCTCCTGAAAGCGCGGCACGACCGAGCCGTTCGAGCCGAGCACGTTGCCGAAACGCACGGTCTTGAACCGCGTGCCGTCGGAATCGAGGTCGAGCGACTGGCAATAGATCTCGGCCGCGCGCTTCGTCGCACCCATGATGCTGGTCGGGTTGACCGCCTTGTCGGTGGAGATCATCACGAGGGTGGCGACGTCGTTGGCCTGCGCGGCATCCGCCACGTTCCTCGTGCCGAAGATGTTCGTCTTGATCGCCTCGAGCGGATTCTCCTCCATCAGCGGCACGTGCTTGAGCGCGGCCGCGTGGAAGACGATGTCGGGCCTGAACTCGGCGAAGGTGCGCGCCACACGCTGCCTGTCGCGGACGTCGACGATCCGGGGCACGATATCGGCGTCCGGGTGCTTCTCGCGCAATTCCTTGTCGAGGTTGTAGAGGTGGAATTCCGAGTTGTCGGCGATGACGAGCCGGCGCGGCTCGAACGTGGCGATCTGGCGGCACAGTTCCGAGCCGATCGAGCCGCCCGCGCCGGTGGCGAGCACCACCTTGCCCCGGATCAGCGACGCGATCCTGTCCAGATCGACCTCGACCTCGGGACGGTCGAGCAGATCCTCGAGCTCGATCGGCCGGGGGTCGAGGAGCAGGCTGTTGGTGAGCGCCTCCCTGTCGGTCGGGTCGGGAATCCGCGACACCCTGATGGAGCGCGCGCTCGCCTGCTCGAGAATGAGCGCGAGGCGGCTTCGCGACGGCGCGACCTCGGTGACAATCAGCTCGGAGACCGGCCGGCCCGCGCGCTGGAGACGGGAAACCACCGAATCGAGCATCTCCAGGGTGCCCAGCACGCGCACGCCCTGGATCGTGCGCCCGAGATTGAGCGGCGAGTCGTCCAGCATGCCGACGACGAGGAAGCCGGCGCTGCGGTTGCGGCGGGTGAAGCGGATGAAGTTCTCCGCCTTGTCGGAGAAGCCGCACAGCAGCACGCGCCGCGCCGCGGGGACGTCTCCGCCTGAAAGGGCCGGGAAATCCACCATGCGCTCCACGAACATCCTGTAGCCGATCCGGGTGCCGGCCATCGCCACCACCATGTAGATGAAGCTGAGGACGATGACGGAGCGCGGAACGTTCTCGCCCCGGGTGACGAGGAACACGGCGACCGTGTAGAGGGCCACCGTCGTCAGGGCCGTTATCAGGATCGTCCTGAGGTCGTGTATCGAGACGTATCGCCACGAGCCGCGATACGGCTTGACGATCATGTGGGCGACGATGGCGGCGGCGACGAAGCCGAGGAGCTTGTCTTCCACCGAGAACACCCGCACCGCCGCCGTATAGCCGACCACGGTCACGAACGCCGCAAGGAACGCACCCGCAGCAGCAGCAACGTCGATGGCCGTGCTCAGGAGGTTGCGAATGTGGGGACGTGCCTGCATAACGCTCGAACTATGATTGGCTGCCGTCGGCAACTGGCCACGGTCGGCCCGGCCGCGGCACGCGTCCGGACATTCGCCTGATAGACCTCGCAGCGCCGTCCGGCAACCGGATTGCTCGGCCTCTCCCTTCACGAAGCTTCGCAGCTCCGCGCGACGGCGTGATCGGCCTGCGGGCGGGCCCTTGCGGAGGCTGCGAACTCATCGCTGTCGTGGGAGAATCGCACCGGAAGCGACCGCTTCGGGCGGCCGGACCCGCTGCCGCATGGCTGCTGCTGCGCAGTGGTGGAGGGGGTTGGATTCGAACCAACGTAGGCGTAGCCAACGGATTTACAGTCCGTCCCCTTTAACCACTCGGGCACCCCTCCGTACTGCGCCGGAGCCATGCTGCGAGGCAGGTCCGCAAGTTCCCGGCAAACGATCTGGAACCGTCCCGGAAACCGCGAGCGCCTTATGGCGGGCCGGCCTGTCGCTGTCAACCGGGCTTCATCCCAAATTTGGGGGAATGTGCCGCGGGCAGCGCGAGGCCGTATCCAAGCATGCTGCCGGCCGTTATATCGGGTGCATGACGAAGGACAGCAAGACCGGAACCCCCAAGGACAGCCACTATGCGCGGCTGCGCCGCGCCCATCGACGCAGCGAGGACGGCGACAGGCCGGCGGCGAAGCCGAGGCCGCGCCCCGGCCAGCCTGCGCCGGCGCTGCCGGCCGACGGGCTGGTGCGGCTCTACGGCCTGCACACGGTACGCGCCGCGCTCGACAACCCGGCGCGCCGGGTCAGGCGCATGCTTGTGACGCGCAACGCGCTTACCCGCCTCGGGCTCGACGAGCCGCCGGCCCTGCCCTTTCCGGTCGAGATCGTCGAGCCGCGCGACATCGACCGCATCCTCGGCAGCGAGGCCGTGCACCAGGGCGCGATGATCGAGGCGGAGCCGCTGACGCCGAAGCGGCTCGCCGCCCTTTCCGACACGCCGCTGGTGCTGGTGCTGGATCAGGTGACGGACCCGCACAATGTCGGCGCCATCCTGCGCTCGGGCGTGGCGTTCGGCGCCGGCGCCCTCATCACCACGGCCCGCCACAGCCCGGCGGAAACCGGCGTCCTCGCCAAGGCGGCCTCCGGCGCGCTGGAGCACATCGACCTGATCGAGGTGCGCAATCTCGCCGAGGCGATCGGGGAGCTTCACGCCGCCGGCTTCGAGACGATCGGGCTCGATTCCGAGGGGCCGGACGAACTGGAGAAGACCTTTTCGGGCCGGAAGATCGCCCTCGTGCTCGGGGCCGAGGGCAAGGGCCTGCGGCAGAAGACGCGGGCGACCGTGACGGCGCTCGCCCGGCTCGACATGCCCGGCGCGATCCGCTCCCTCAACGTGTCGAACGCGGCCGCCGTGGCGCTCTACGCTGCACGCCGGCATCTCGGCAGCAAAGGCTAGGCCCCCGCCCGGCCAGCGAAGCCCGGCTCTCAGCCGAGGCCGCCGATCTCGGTCACGTGGCGCAGGTAGAAGGCGAGCGCCACGAAGCCCACGGCAAAGGCGACGCCCTGCCAGTCGACCTCGGCCTTGCCGACTTCCCTTGCGATCCGCAGCGCGAGCCATATGGCCGCGGCGAGCGCAAGCAGCACCAGAACGACACGGATCATGCGCGTTACCCCACAGCGAGCGTCAGCGTCACCTGCCCCGATATGGGAAGGAAGCGTGGCGATTTGAAGAAGGCGGCGGCTTGCCCGCCGGACGATTCAGTCGGTAGCCGCTCGCGCCCCCCTCACCCGCCTGCCAGTGGTCGGCCTCGCCGCGTGACGCGAGGCGGTTTCCGTGGCATGGCTTCCTTCCCGTCGCCATGGAGAAAGCCGGTGCCCGCCCTCGATCCGCTGCCGCTGCTGAGAGAGCTGTTCGACCGCGCCGTCGCGGTCGCCGATCCGATGCGGGTCGTGGGCCTCCACCTGCCGCCGAAGCCGGCGGGGCGGGTTGTCGTCGTCGGCGCGGGCAAGGCGAGCGCCCGCATGGCCGAGGCGGTCGAGGCCGTGTGGGGGCCGTGCGAGGGGCTGGTCGTCACCCGCTACGGCTATGCCCGCCCCTGCAAGGGCATCGAGATCGTCGAGGCCGCCCATCCGGTGCCCGACGCGGCGGGCGTTGCCGCCACCGGGCGGATGCTGGACATGCTCGGCACTCTCGGAAAGGAGGATTTCGTCCTCGCCCTGATCTCGGGCGGCGCCTCGGCGCTGCTCTGCGCGCCGGCGGAAGGCGTGACGCTGGCCGAGAAGCAGGCCGTGAACGCCGCGCTTCTCGCCTCCGGCGCGCCCATCGACCGCATGAACGTGGTGCGCAAGCATCTGAGCCGCGTCAAGGGCGGCCAGCTCGCCGCCGCGGCGTGGCCGGCGCGGATGCTCGCCCTGATGATCTCGGACGTGCCGGGCGACGACCCGGCGACCATCGGCTCCGGCCCGACGGTGGCCGAGGCGAGCACCCCGGCCGAGGCGCGGGCGATCCTCGACCGCTGGAACATCGCCGCATCACCCGCGGTCGCGGCGGCGCTGGCGCGCGGCAGCGGCGTCGTGCCGCCGGGCGATCCCCGCCTTGCCGCGGTCGAGAACCGCGTTATCGCCGCGCCGGCGCAGTCGCTGGCCGCAGCCGCGGAGCTGGCGCGCGACCGCGGCTGCGAGGTGCGCATCCTGGGTGACGCGCTCGAAGGCGAAGCCCGCGCGCTCGCCGCGGAACAGGCGGCGCTGGCGCTGAAGCTGCAGGCCGAACGCGGTGCAGGCGCACCGCCGCTTCTCCTGCTGTCGGGCGGCGAGCTGACGGTGACGCGCCGCGGCGACGGCGTCGGGGGGCCCAATGCCGAGTTCTGCCTCGCCCTCGCCCTCGCGCTCGGCGGCGCGCCCGGCATCCATGCGCTCGCCTGCGACACGGACGGCGTCGACGGCGGGGCGGAGGTGGCGGGCGCCGTGATCGGCCCGGACACGCTCGATCTTGCCCGCCGGGCCGGCCTCGATGCCGGGAAGGCGCTGGCCACGAACGACGCCCACGGCTTCTTCGCCGGCATCGGCGGGCAGGTCGTCACCGGCCCGACGCTGACCAACGTCAACGATTTCCGCGCGATCCTGATCCGGTGATTCCCCGCCGGCGCGCACTGCCGCCGGCCGCTTCATGAGACGGCGCTTGCATTCCCCGCCCTCCCGGTGAAAAAGCGGGTTGGCCAAGGCTTCCCCATCGACGGGGACGCGAATGACAACCGGGATCGGGAGCGTTCTTCATGAAGGTGCTTGTGACGGGCGTTGCCGGCTTCATCGGCGCCGAGACTGCGCGCGCGCTTCTCGACCGCGGCGACGAGATCGTCGGCATCGACAACCTCAACGACTACTACGACGTCAGCCTCAAGGAGGCGCGGCTCGCCCGGCTGACGGACCGGCCGAGCTTCCACTTCATCCGATGCGACCTCGCGGACCGCGCCGCCATCGAAAGGGTGTTCGCCGAGCACAAGCCGCAGCGCGTGGTCAACATGGCGGCGCAGGCGGGCGTGCGCTACGCGATGCAGAACCCGCACAGCTATGTCGATTCCAACATCGTCGGCTTCCTCCACATCCTCGAGGGCTGCCGGCATCACGGCGTCGAGCATCTCGTCTACGCCTCGTCCAGCTCGGTCTACGGCGCCAATACCAGGATGCCGTTCAGCGTCCACGACAATGTCGACCATCCGGTCAGCCTCTACGCCGCCAGCAAGAAGGCCAACGAGCTGATGGCGCACACCTATTCACACCTCTACGGGATTCCGACGACGGGCTTGCGCTTCTTCACCGTCTACGGCCCGTGGGGCCGGCCCGACATGTCGCTGTTCCTGTTCACGCGCAAGATCTTCGCCGGCGAGCCGATCGACGTGTTCAATTTCGGCCGGCACGCCCGCGACTTCACCTATATCGACGACATCGTCGAGGGCGTGGTGCGGACGCTGGACAGGATCGCGACGCCCGACCCGGCATGGAACGGCGACGCGCCCGACCCCGGAACCTCCTCCGCGCCCTACCGGCTCTACAACATCGGCAACAACCGGCCGGTCGAGCTGATGGACTTCATCGCCTGCATCGAGAAGGCGACCGGCAGGACGGCGCAGAAGAACATGCTGCCGATGCAGCCCGGGGACGTGCCGCGCACCTATGCCGACATCGAGGCGCTGGCGGCCGATGTCGGCTTCCGCCCCCGGACCTCCATCGAGGAAGGCGTCCGGCGCTTCGTCGCCTGGTACAGGGATTATTACGGCGTCGACTGAGGCTCAGGACCGGTCCGCGGGCGCGGGAACGACCGGGGCGCGACCGATGCTGACATAGATCCAGCCTTCCTCGCGCATCCGCTCCGGCGAATAGATGTTGCGGCCGTCGAAGATGGTCCGGCTGTTCAGCCGCAGCGCCATCTCGCCGAAATCGGGCGCGCGGAACTGCTGCCATTCGGTGCAGATCGCCAGCGCATCCGCCCCGTCCAGCGCCGCGTACTTGTCGGCGGCGATGACGAGGTCCGGCCGCTCGCCGTAGATGCGGGCCATCTCCTGCGACGCGACCGGGTCGAAGCCCTGCACCCGCGCGCCGGCCGCCCACAGCGCCTCGATCAGCACGCGGCTCGGGGCGTCGCGCATGTCGTCGGTGTTGGGCTTGAAGGACAGGCCCCAGACCGCGACCGTCCGCCCCTTCAGGCCGCCCTCGCCCCCGAAATGCGCGGCGATCTTGTCGAACAGCCGCTGCTTCTGCCGGTTGTTGACCGTCTCGACGGCCTGGATCAGCGCCGCGTCGTAGCCGGCCTCGCCGGCGGTACGGGCAAGCGCCTGCACGTCCTTGGGAAAGCAGCTGCCGCCATAGCCGAGCCCGGGATAGATGAAGTGGTAGCCGATGCGCGGGTCGGCGCCGATGCCGCGGCGCACCTGCTCGATGTCGGCGCCCAGCCGCTCGGCGAGATTGGCGATCTCGTTGATGAAGGAGATCTTGGTCGCCAGCATGGCGTTGGCCGCGTATTTCGTCAGCTCGGCCGAGCGGACGTCCATGTAGAGCGTCCGGTCGTGGTTGCGGTTGAAGGGCTCGTAGAGCTCGGCCATCCTGGCGCGCGCCCTGCCCGGCGCCGTGCCGACGATGATGCGGTCCGGCTTGAGGAAGTCGGCGACCGCTGCCCCTTCCTTCAAAAATTCCGGGTTCGACACGACATCGAAGGCAAGCTCTGCCCCACGGGCGGCCAGCACCTGCCGCAGCCGCCCCGCCACCCGGTCGCAGGTGCCGACGGGCACCGTCGATTTGACGACGACCGTCTTGGGCGAGGCCATGTGCGTCGCAATGGATTCGGCCACCGACAGCACGTACCGGAGATCGGCGGCCCCGTTCTCGTCGGGCGGCGTCCCGACGGCGATGAACTGCATCTCGGCATGCGAGACGGCGCGTGCCGGGTCGGTGGTGAACTCCAGCGTCCTCGCGGCGATGTTCCGCTCGACGATCTCCTCGAGCCCGGGCTCGTAGATGGGAATCTCGCCGGCCGTGAGCCTGGCGATCTTGCGCTCGTCCACGTCCATGCACGCGACATGGTGCCCGACATCGGCAAGGCAAGCACCCGTCACCAGCCCGACATAGCCCGTTCCGAAGATCGTGACACGCATCAGCAGACTCCGCAGTCCTGTCCATGGCTCCCGCGGCAAGGCCCGGAAGCGAGCCCGACGGTCCTATGTGAAGGGGCAGCCGTTAGCAAGACCGGCGGGGAGCGGCGGCGGTCGGAGGCGCCGCGTGGGGAATTGCCGCGATGCGCCACCGAGGAAGCGACGCAAATCCTCCCGAAGATGTTCCGCGATGGTGCTTGACCGCAGTTGCAGTCATCGATGCCGCGCTCTATTCTGCGCGCGGCTTGGGGTTACAATTTTTCAACGCTGACATCGGCCGCAATCGCAGATGCACCTGTGCCCCCGGGTGCCGCCGGAAACTATGTAGCGACTGGGCTCCCTGGTAGGCTGATGCGCGACGAATCCCAAAACCCGACGA
>JALHFU010000283.1:0-5156 GCA_022838525.1 Hyphomicrobiales bacterium
GTCGGGGGAAAGCGCGATCACGTCCTCGGCCTCGGCCCAGATGTCGTAGCGGATCTCTGCCCCGAGCCGCTCCAACTCGGCGAGGCGCCAGTCGACGATGCCGATCAGCTCGCGGCGGCGCGGGTTCTGCGCCGCGAGGCGCACCTGGCCGCCGGCCTGCCCGGCCGCCTCCAGCACGGTCACGGAGTGGCCGCGCTCGGCGGCCACGCGCGCCGCCTCCAGCCCGGCCGGGCCGGCCCCCACGACGACCACCTTCTTCAGCGGCCCGTCGGCGCGGGAGATCACGTGCGGGATCATCGCCTCGCGGCCGGTCGCGGCATTGTGGATGCACAGCGCCTCGCCGCCCTCGTAGATGCGGTCGAGGCAATAGGTGGCGCCGACGCAGGGCCGGATGCGGTGCTCCTCGCCGGCCATCACCTTGGCGACGATGTGCGGGTCGGCGATGTGCGGCCGCGTCAGGCCGACCATGTCGAGCTTGCCGCTGGCGATGGCATGGCGGGCCGTCGCCACGTCCGAGATGCGCGCGGCGTGGAACACCGGGAAGCCGGTCGCCGCCCGCACCTCGCCGGCGAAGTCGAGATGCGGCGCCGAGCGCATGCCGGAAATCGGGATGACGCGGGTCAGCGCCGCGTCGGTCTCGATGGTGCCGCGGATGATGTTGAGGAAGTCGAACTTGCCCGACTGCGCCAGCCGCCGCGCGATCTCGACGCCCTCC
Source organism: Hyphomicrobiales bacterium (assembly GCA_022838525.1). GTDB lineage: Bacteria > Pseudomonadota > Alphaproteobacteria > Rhizobiales > Rhizobiaceae > Aerobium. Next base: position 716 of record JALHFU010000283.1, read on the forward strand.
TCGCGCGACAGGCCGGTCGCCATGTCCTCGTCGGCGACCATGCGGATGCCGATGACGAACCCGTCGCCGACGGCCTTGCGCACCGCGTCGATGACGCGCCAGGTGAAGCGCAGCCGGTCGTCGAGCGAGCCGTTGTATTCGTCGTCGCGGCGGTTGGTGGCCGGCGACCAGAACGAGTCCATCAGATGGCCGTAGGCCTCGAACTCGATGCCGTCGAGCCCGGCTGCCTGCATGCGCTGGGCCGCGGCGGCATAGTCGGCGACGATGCGGTCGATGTCCCAGTCCTCGGCCGCCTTGGGGAAGGCGCGATGCGCCGGCTCGCGCACCGCCGACGGCGCCAGCACCGGCAGCCAGTCGGCCTTGTTCCACCCCGTTCGGCGGCCCAGATGCGTGAGCTGGATCATCACCTTGCAGTCGTGCTCGTGGCAGGCGTCGGCGAGATCCCGCAACCATGGCACGATCTCGTCGCGCCAGGCGTGCAGGTTGCCGAAGGCGGCCGGGCTGTCGCGCGACACGATGGCCGAGCCCGCCGTCATGGTCAGCGCCATGCCGCCGCGCGCCTTCTCGGCGTGGTAGAGCCGGTAGCGCGCCTTCGGCATGCCGTCCTCGGAATAGGCCGGCTCGTGGCTGGTCGACATGACGCGGTTCTTCAGCGTCAGGTGCCTGAGCCGGTAGGGTTGAAGGAGGGGATCGCCGGTCGCAGTCATCGCGTTCCTGCCCGTTCTCCTGCCCATTCTCCTGATTGCCCTGTCTTCAATACCACGCATCCTCCATCGCCGCCTTGCGGCGTGCGATGAAGTCCTGCAGCGCCTCGTCCATGGCCTCGTCGAGCGGCGGGGCCTCGTATTCGGCCAGCGCCTGCTTCCAGCGCTTGTTGGCCCGTGCGGCGGCATCCGTCGCGCCCGCCGCCTCCCATTTCTCGAAGGATTCGTTGTCGGCGATCCCGGAATCCCAGAAGGCAGTCTCGTAGTTGGCCATGGTGTGGGCGCAGCCGAAGAAATGGTGCCCGGGCCCGACCTCGCGGAAGGCGTCGAGCGCGAGCTGGTTGTCGTCCACCTTCACCCCGTCGAGATAGGTGTGCAGCGCGCCGCAGAAATCCGCGTCCATGACGAACTTCTCGTAGGACATGGACAAGAGCCCGTCGAGGAAGCCGGCCGAATGCAGGATGAAGTTCGCCCCGCAATGCACGGCCGCCAGCATCGACATCGTGCCCTCGTTCATGGCGTGCGCGTCGGGCAGCTTGGAGGTGGTGAAGTTGCCCGAGCACCGGAGCGGCAGGTTGAGCCGGCGGGCGAGCTGGCCTACCACCATCGAGCCGATGGCGGGCTCTGGCGTGCCGAATGTCGGCGCGCCCGAGCGCAGCGACATCGACGACAGGAAGTTGCCGAAGATCACCGGCGCGCCGGGGCGCTCGAGCTGGGTCAGCGCGCAGCCGGCCATGGTCTCGGCCAGCGACTGGGCGATGGCGCCGGCATTCGTCACCGGCCCCATGGCGCCGCCGAGGATGAACGGCACGATCACCGCCGCCTGGTTGGCGCGGGCATAGGCGCGCAGCGCCAGCGTCATGGTGCCGTCCCACACCAGCGGCGAGTTGACGTTGACGTTGCCGAGGATGACGCAGTTCTCCTCGGCGAACGCCTCGCCGAAGACGATGCGCGCCATGGCGATGGAATCCTCGGCCCGGCTCTCCGCCGTCACCGATCCCATGAAGCCCCGGTCCGAGAAGCGGATGTGGCTGTAGACCATGTCGAGGTGGCGCTTGTTGCAGATCGTGCCGCCCGAATGGTGCAGCCATGGCGAGGACTGCGCCAGCTTCACGAAGTTGCGGAAGTCCTCGAGGGTGCCGTAGCGCCGGCCCCGGTCGAGGTCCATGACGAAGGGCGAGCCGTAGGCCGGCGAGAACACGACCGACCTGCCGCCGATCTCCACCGAGCGCGCGGGGTTGCGCGCATGCTGGGTGAAGCTTGCCGGCGCGGTCTTGAGGATGTCGCGCAAAAGGCCCTTCTCGAAGCGCACCAGCACGCCGTCCACCTTTGCCCCGGCCCGCTTCCAGTGCTCGATGGCCACCGGGTCGTCGCGGAACTCGATGCCGATCTCCTCGAGGATGCGGTCGGCCGTCTCCTCGATGCGGACGAGGTTCTCCTCCGACAGCACGTCGTAGGTGGGGATGTTGCGCACGATATAGGGCCGGCCGAGCCCCTGCGAGGGGTGGGTGCGCTGCTCGCGCCTCGCGGTGCGCCCGCCGCGCTCGCGGCGGCGGGCCGCGCTGCTCTCCGTCTTGGCGGCGACATCCATGACGAGGCCCTTTCCCGTTTGCGACAGCGATGGTCGGCAAAAGCCGCTGCGCATGAGCATCCGTTATGCGATAACAGCGTCAACGTCACTTTTTCACACGTTACGCATGAGGCAGGCTCATGTCTGGATTCCGCCGTCAGCTTCCGTCCATGACCTCGCTGGTGGTGTTCGAGGCCGCCGCCAGGCAGGCGAGCTTCACCCGGGCGGCCTCGGAGCTCGGCATCACCCAGGCCGCCGTCAGCCGTCAGGTGCAGGCGCTGGAGGCGACGCTGGGCTTCTCGCTGTTCCGCCGGCTGCACCGCTCGATCGAGCTGACCGAGCGCGGCCACACTTTGTCGAAGTCGATGTCCGAGGCGCTCGGCATCATCGCCCGCACGGTGCAGGCCATCGCCGACGAGAAGAAGCCGGGCGAGCTGGTCATCGCCGCCTCGGTCGCGTTCTCGCATTTCTGGCTGCTGCCGAAGATCTTCGACTTCCGCCGCACCAACCCCGAGGTCAAGCTCAAGATCGTCACCCAGGACAGCGCCGTGAACCTGCTGCGCGAGGACATCGACGTCGCCATCCGCTACGGCGAGGGCGGCTGGCCGGACGGCAAGGCCGTGGCGCTGTTCAGCGACGACGTCTTTCCCGTGTGCAGCCCCGACTATCTCGAGCGCCACGGCTCGCCCGACTGCGTCGCCGACCTCGCCCGCCACAACCTCATCGCCAGCGACTCGCAGGACCCGTCCTGGACCGGCTGGGAGCGCTGGCTCTCCGCCTTCGGCTACAGCGGCGCGGCGCGCAACATCACGCTGAGCTGCAATTTCTACACCGACGCCATCCACGCCGCCATGCGCGGCGAGGGCATCGCGCTCGGCTGGAACCGGCTGGTGCACGACCTGATCCGCTCCAACCAGCTCGTGCGCGTCTCGGCCGAGTCGCTGCGCACGCGCGAGGCCTATTACGTGGTGCTGAAGCACGACCATGCCGCCAGGCCGCAGGTCGAGGCCTTCATGCGCTGGATTCGCACCGAGACGGGTGAGTTGCCGCCGATCTGACGCCTGCCCGTCAGCCGGGCCGCCCGTCGCCGGTGGCATTACCTCAGGTCATGCACCGCATTCGTGGCGGTGCAGTTTACAAGCCGGCTCGGTGCTTGAAATCATGACTTCCAGAACGGGCGACGACGCCCGCCGGCAAGCCCCTCCGCAAAGCAAGGGGGCACGAAGAGGGGTGGAGGAAGGATGCGCAACGCCGCGACAGGTGCGCTCGGGACGGCCGGTCCGCCTCCGGCCCGGCACGTCCGCCCGGCTGCGCCCCATCTTCCCGCCCCCCATCTTGCCATCGGGGGTTCTTCCTGATGCACGGCGTGCGGGCAGCTCGCACCGCTGAAGACGGCCCCGAGGCCAGGCGGATCGAGGTGCGCGGCCTGTCGAAGGCGTTCGGGGCCAACTCCGCGGAAGCGCTGGAGCTCGCCCGCGCCGGCGCCAGCAAGGCCGAGATCCTGGAACGCACCGGTTCGGTGCTCGCCGTCAACGACGTCTCGTTCTCGGTCGATGCCGGCGAGATCTTCGTCGTGATGGGCCTCTCGGGCTCGGGCAAGTCGACGCTGGTGCGCTGCCTGAACCGGCTGCAGGAGCCGACCCGCGGCAGCATCGAGATCGACGGCGGGGACATCGTCACCGCCTCGGAGGAGCGGCTGCGGGCGCTGCGGCTGGAGAAGATCACCATGGTCTTCCAGCATTTCGCACTCCTGCCGCACCGCACCGTGGCCGAGAACGTCGAGTACGGGCTGAAGATGCGCGGCCAGCCGAAGCCCGAGCGCCGCGCCAAGGCGCTGAAGACGCTGGCGAGCGTCGGCCTCGCCGACTGGGCCGACCGCTACCCGTCCGACCTGTCCGGCGGCATGCAGCAGCGCGTCGGTCTCGCCCGGGCGCTGGCGCTCGACCCGGAAATCCTTCTGATGGACGAGCCGTTCTCCGCGCTCGACCCGCTGATCCGGCGCGACATGCAGGGCGAGCTGATCGAGTTGCAGCGCCAGTACCGCACCACCATCATCTTCATCACCCACGACCTGAACGAGGCGCTGACGCTGGGCAACCACGTCGCCGTGATGAAGGACGGCCGCTTCGCGCAGGTCGGCCGGCCGGCCGACATCGTGCTCGACCCG
>JALHFU010000073.1:0-743 GCA_022838525.1 Hyphomicrobiales bacterium
CGGGCGACGTCAATCCGGCGCATCTCGACGAGCTCTATGCCGAGACGGACATCTTCGGCCATGTCGTCGTCCATGGCATGTGGACGGCGGCGCTGCTCTCGACGCTGCTCGGCACGCGGCTGCCGGGGCCGGGCACCGTCTATCTCGGACAGGACATCCGCTTCCGCCGGTCGGTCGCGCCGGGCGACACGGTGACGGCCATCGTGACCGCCACGGAAAAGCGCGCCGACAAGCGCATCGTCACCTTCGACACGCGCTGCACCAACCAGCATGGCGAGGACGTGCTGACCGGAACGGCCACGGTCATCGCGCCGGAGGAGAAGCTCACACTGCCGCGGATTCCCGTGCCCGAGGTGGTGCTGCGCAGGCGGGACCGCTTCGGCCACGGCCTGCAGGACGCCGCCGCCCGCGACGGTTCCCGACCGGCCCCGGTCGCGGCCTCCCTTTCGCCGGCGCCGGCCGGTCCCGTGTCGCCGATCGTCGATCTTTCCGGCAAGCGCGGCCTCGTCGTCGGCATCGCCAACGAGAGCAGCATCGCCTATGGCTGCGCCCGCGCCTTCCGCGCTGCCGGCGCGGAGCTGGCGGTGACCTATCTCAACGCCAGGGCCGAGCCTTATGTCCGGCCGCTGGCCGACGCGGTCGGGGCGGGGATCGTCGAGCCCTGCGACGTGCGCGTGCCGGGCCAGTTGGAAGACCTGTTCGACCGCATCGGCGACGAGTGGGGCGGGCTCGACTTCCTGCTG
>JALHFU010000073.1:792-14522 GCA_022838525.1 Hyphomicrobiales bacterium
CTGGTCAACTGCTCGGCCGACGGCTTCGCCATGGCGATGGACGTGTCCTGCCATTCCTTCATCCGCATGGCGCGGCTCGCCCTGCCGCTGATGAGGAACGGCGGCAGCCTCCAGACAGTCAGCTTCTTCGGCGCCGACCGCGTGGTGGAGGGCTACAACCTGATGGGGCCGGTGAAGGCGGCGCTCGAATCGACCGTGCGCACGCTCGCCGCCGACCTCGCGGCGCACGACATCCGCGTCCATGCGCTCTCCGCCGGGCCGGTGAAGACCCGCGCCGCCTCGGGCATCGACCGCTTCGACGCGCTGATGGATCGCGTCCGCGAGCGGACGCCGGCCAACCACCTCGTCACCGTCGAGGAGATCGGGCGCATCGCGGCCTTTCTCGCCAGCGATGCGGGCGCGCCGATGACCGGCTCGGTCATCTTCGCCGATCACGGCTTTCACGTCGTGGCGTGAGCCCCGGGCCGCTCCGCCGTCCCGCCGTACCGGATCGCGACGAGGAGCAGCAGGCCGACCATGGCGGCGTTGAGCAGGTGCCACAGGAAATGCGTGCCGACGGGCAGCGCCTCGCACACGGCAAGGTCGATCGACCGGAAGAACAGCGACAGCGCGAACACGGCGCAGGCGGCGATCACCAGCCGCGCGCCGGGGTGGCGGCTCCACAAGAGCGCGGCGGCGAAGGCGGCGAGCGCCAGCACGGCCGGGATATATTGCGTCGACTGGTTGGTGCCGTCGCCGCTGCTTTCGGGCAGCAGGACCATGACGAGCGAGACGACCGCGAGGCTGACGACCGCCGCAATGCCGATCACCCGCCAGTCCAGCGCGAACATGCGCCGCAGCGTGAAGACGACATAGGCGGCGATGAAGCTCCAGATCGGGACGACGTCGGCGAGCTCGGACCAGCGGTTGGCGAGCGTGTGGAACAGGAAGGAGCCGACGCCGATCGCCGCCGCCCACAGGCACAGGAGCTGCAGCCAGATGTCGGCATTCTCCTTCCGCGCCCGGTGCAGCGCCGCGAAGCCGGCGACGAGGAAGGCCGCGTTCGAGACGGCGTTGACCGGCTCGGCCCAGAAGCCGGGTCCTGTCCGTTCGCAATAGAGATCGACCGCCTCTCTCCAGTAGTCCATCGGCCCGGATCTCCTCGGCAATTCGTCGTGGCATTGCCTGCCCGATGCGGTCAGCCGTAGCGGCCGGTGACGAAGTCGCGGCAGCGTTCGTTCTGCGGGTTGAGGAAGATGTCGCGCGTATCGCCGACCTCCAGCAGCGCGCCGAGATGGAAGAACGCGGTGCGTTGCGAGATGCGGGCCGCCTGCTGGAGATTGTGGGTGATGATGATGATCGTGTGCTGTCGGCGCAGCTCATCGATCAGGTTCTCGATCCTCGCCGTCGACACCGGATCGAGCGCCGAGCAGGGCTCGTCCATGAGCAGCACCTCCGGATCGGTGGCGAGCGCGCGGGCGATGCACAGGCGCTGCTGCTGGCCGATCGACAGCTCGTTGCCGTCCATGGCGAGACGATCCTTGACCTCCTCCCACAGGCCGGCGGCGCGCAGCGACCGCTCGACCAGCGCGTCCGCGTCCTCGCCGTCGTCCATCAGGCCCTGAATCTTCGGGCCGTAGAGGATGTTCGAGCGGATCGAGCGCGGAAACGGGTTGGGCTGCTGGGCGATCCAGCCGAAGCGCCGGCGCAGCATCGGCGCTTCCAGCTCGGGATCGTAGATGTCGGCGCCGTCCAGCGTGATGCGGCCGGTCATCCGCGTGCCTTCGAGAATCTCGTTGGTGCGGTTGAGGCAGCGCAGCAGGGTGGTCTTGCCGCAGCCGGACGGCCCGAGGAAGGCCGTGACCTCGTTGGCGTAGATGTCGATCGACACGTTCTTCAACGCCTGCTTCTCGCCGTACCAGAAGCTGACGTCCTCGACGGCGATGCTGACGGGATTGGCAGTGTGGTGATTGGGCAGGGCCCCGAGGTGAAGGGCGTTTTCGTGCGCGACGTTCAACATGGCGGCCTCCGCTTGCTGACGAATGCAGCATAGAGGAATTCCAGATGAACGGCTTGCGCAAGATCAAGGATTTCCTTGTTCGAAGGTGAATTTATTTGGTAATTCAATGTGAATGTTTTGTGACGGTCAGATGACGATAAATGATAGCCGGCTATTGATTTATTAAAGTCACAAATCTCTGCAGTGAATACTGCATCTTCCTTCCCGGAAGGTATCGGGCCCGGAAGCATCAGGCCGGAGACATCAGGAAAGAGACGGATATGGAGAAAACGGATGTCGTCGCCGCGCTCGGCCAGCAGAAGCTGCTCCTGCCGGCATGGATCAAGGCGGCGCTGGCGGCCAACGACCGGCTGAAGTTCGCGCTGACGGCGCTGCAGGCTGCGGCCTCGCATGCCGGGGACGGCTCCGGGCCGCCGCTCGACCTGCGCCGCGACTACGCCGCCGCGCGCATCGACGCGCCGTGGATGCTGAAGATGCAGGAGGCGGCCTGGGCCGAAGGGGGCACGCTGCATCTCGCCGATCTGCCGCGGCTGGGCGAGCGCCTGCGCGAGGACATCCGCCTGATGGCGCGGCCGCTCGAAGGCAGCGCCGACGAGGCGCACCGGGCGCAGACGGCGAGGGTGGACCACTGGTGCGATTGGCTGAAGCAGCTCGACGCCGGCGCGCTCGACGCGGCCCAGCTTGCGGCCCTGACCGGCGGCCGGCGCGGCGGCGAGGATACGTTCCATATCCTCGTCATGGACCTGCACAAGAGCCTGAACCGGCTGGCGGCCGAGCTTTCGGACGAGACGGTGGAGGGCGCGCATGTGTGGCAGCTCGAGGCCGACGACCGCCCGCGCGTCGCCGCCTTCATGCGCGGCCTGAACCGCACCAAGGGGCTGAAGTTCGACCACCCCGGCCTCGACACCGCGGCGACGCGCGACGGCAAGCGGCTGCTGATCCAGAACGACATCGGCACCAACGACGTGCATGTGCTGGTGATCCAGGTGGAGGGGCTTTCGATCACGCTCACCTATTCCGACCTGCACGAGCGCCGCTTCGCCTTCTTCCGCGACCTCCTGTCCGGGATCGGGGCCGAGTGGTCGGGGGTCGGTGCGCGCCGCAGCGCCGGGCTCAACGCCGGGGCGGACTATGTCGTCGGCACGGCGCGCTTCGACTGCGCCGATCCTGCCGCGCTCGACGCGGCGCTCGAGGCGCTGGGCGCGCGCATCGTCTTCCTCATCGACTGGAACCGGGCGCGCAAGCGGCTGAACCGGCTGGTCGCCAAGCCGCTCGCGGTCGCGGTGCTGGCCGAAACCTCGCAGCGCGAGGCCGGCCATATGGGGTGGCTGCTTGCGGGCGCCGAAAAGCTCGTCTTCGACGCGATGGAGGCGCTGTCGCCGGACCATTTCCGCATCGGCGACCGGCTCGACACGGTGCTCGGCGCGGCCGAGGCGAAGGAATTCCTGGTCGAGACGCTGACGCTGTCGTCGCAGGCGATGCGGGCAGGGCAGACGCCGGCGCTGATCGCCGACCAGATCCGCCTGCAACTCGCGCGCCATGTCGCGCGCCACCGCGACGAGTTCGCGCTGCTGGGCGAGCACGCCGCCTTCTGCCACGCCCTTGCCGAAGGCGTGCGCGACGCGCTCGCCCACGGCCACGAGGCCGATCTCGCCGCGGCGCAGAAGCTTGCCGAGCGCGCCAAGGCCTGGGAGCGCAAGGCCGACCATCTGGTGATGCGCCTGCGCGAGCAGGCGGCGGCCAATCCGCGCTGGCTGCCTTTCCTGCGCCTGATCGAGGAAGCCGACGACGCGGCCGATGCGCTGGAGGAGGCGGCGTTCATCCTGTCGCTGATCGCCGAGGGCCATCATCGCGGCTGGAACGCGGAGCTGCGCGGAACGCTCTCCCGGCTGGCCGCCAGGGTGCTGGAGGCGACGCAGGACCACGTCAAGGCGGTGGCCGTGGCGCGCATGATCGACGAGGCGAGCCTGGCGCAGGACCAGGACGAGTTCCTCGCCGCCTGCTGGCGCTTGGTCAATGCGGAGAAGGCCTGCGACCTGCTGACGCGCGAGGCGCGGCGCCTGATCGCCCGCCATGTGCCGGACGCCGCGGCGCTGACGCTCGGCAACGATTTCGCCGCGGCGCTCGAAGCCTCGACCGACGCGCTCCTGCGCACGGGCTACGCGATGCGCGGCCTCGTCTTCAAACGGATCGGCGCGGACGGCGAAGGGAGGCGGGCATGAACGAGATGGTGATGATCGCGCACGAAGGCGACCCCGCGCAGGTGCATCTCATCGCCGCCGACGCGCCGCTCGATGCCGCGGCCTCGCCCGCGACCATGGGGTTCAAGGCGTACAACCTCGCCCACATGGCGGCGCTCGGGCTGAACGTGCCGCCGGCCTTCGTGCTCGGCACCGGCTTCTGCGCCGCGCCGGAGGCGGTGACGCCGGCCATGTGGCACGACGCGCTGGCGCGCCTCGAAGCGACGACCGGGCTCCGCTTCGGCGATCCGCGGCGACCGCTCCTCCTTTCCGTCCGCTCCGGCGCGCCTGTGTCGATGCCGGGCATGATGGAGACGCTGCTCAACATCGGCCTGACGGAGGAGACGCTGCCGGGCCTGATCCGCCTGACCGGCCATCCGCGCCTTGCCTGGGACGCCTATCGCCGCCTCGTCGCCGGCTATGGCGAGGTGGTGGCCGGCATCGAGGCGGAGGCCTTCGAGGCCGATCTCGACGCGGTGCGGCAGGGCGAGGACGAGCGCGCGCTCGATTTCGCCGCGCTGCGCGACCTGGCGCGCAGGCATCTCGACACTTATGCGCGGCTGGCCGGCGAAGCCTTCCCGCAGGACGCGGCCGCGCAGCTGTGGGCGGCGGTCGCGGCGGTGTTCCGCTCGTGGTCGAGCCCCAAGGCCACGGCCTATCGCGACATGCGCGGCCTCGACCACGCCATGGGCACGGCGGTGATCGTGCAGCGCATGGTGTTCGGCAATGCCGGCGGCCTGTCGGGCGCGGGCGTCGGCTTCACCCGCAACCCGAGCGACGGCGATCCCGCGCCGTGGGTCGATTTCCTGTTCAACGCGCAGGGCGAGGACGTCGTCAGCGGCCGGCGCAGCGCGCAGGGTCACGACCGGCTGGAGGCGGTGGCGCCGCGCGTCTGGCAAGAGCTGGTCGAGGCGACGAGGGCGCTCGAGCGCCATTTCGGCGACATGCAGGATTTCGAGTTCACCGTCGAGAACGGCGAGCTGTTCCTGCTCCAGACCCGCGAGGGCAAGCGCACGCCGCAGGCGGCGGCCCGCATCGCGCTCGACATGCTGGAGGAGGGGCTGATCGACCGGGAGACCGCGCGCGCCCGCACGGCCGGCCTCGACGCGGCCGCGCTGACCACCCGCGTCGTCGTCGCCGAGAGCGGCGCGGAGCCGGTCGTGCTCGGCCATGCCGCCACCGCCTCCAGCGGCGTCGCCGCGGGCGCGGTGGCGCTGGACGAGGCGCAGCTCGCCGCGCTCGAAGGGCAGGGCAGGCCGGCGATCCTGGTGCGCCAGAACGCCGAGACCCACGACGTCGCCCTCATCGACCGCGTCGACGGCCTGCTGACGCAGCACGGCGCGCGAACCTCGCATGCCGCGGTCGTGGCCCGCCAGCTCGGCAAGGTGTGCCTCGTCGGCTGCGAGGCGATGCGCATCGACCAGGAGGCCGGCCGGATCGGCTTTTCCGACCGCTGGCTCGACCCTGGAGCGACCATCACCCTCGACGGCAACAGCGGCACCATCTACGCCGGGCTCCTGAAGACGGTCGACGCGGTGCCGGAGGACCTGCTGGCACGGCTGGGCCGGCTGCGCGACGGCGCGTAAACGGGTAAGAATGGGGCCGGGGAGTACCGCGCTTCCCGCGGGCCTGCCTCGGCAATCGAAAGAAATGCGGCTTTGAAGAACATGGCGTCGGTACAGGAAGTCGAACTCAAGCTTGAAATTACGCCGGAAGGCGCCGAGGCGCTGGTGGCGTCCGGCCTGCTGCCGGGCGACCCGTCGGTCGCGCCGCTGCGCTCGGTCTATTTCGACACGTCCGGGCAGAACCTGTCGGCTGCGGGCTTCTCGCTCCGGGTCAGAGAGACGCCGCACGGGCGCATCCAGACGGTGAAGGCGGCGGGCACCGCCGCCGCCGGCCTCTTCGCCCGGCCGGAATGGGAGCGCGGCGTCGACGGCGACACGCCGGTGCTCGACGACACGACGCCGATCCGCGCGCTGCTCGGCAGGAAGGTCCACGACATCGGCGCCGTCTTCGCGGTCGAGGTCGAGCGGCGCGTCTGGGTCGTGCGCCGGGAGGAAGCGACCATCGAGATCGCGCTGGACCGCGGCGACGTCGTCGCCGGCGAACGGCGCGCGCCCGTGTGCGAGATCGAGCTCGAACTGAAGGGCGGATCGCCGTCGGCGCTGTTCTCCTTCGCGCGCAGGATCGATGCCGTGACGCCGGCGCGGCTCGGTGTCCTCAACAAGGCCGAGCGCGGGTTCCGGCTGCTCGGGCCGGCCATGCGCGCCGTCAAGGCGGAGCCGATGGCGCTCGCGGCCGACATGACCGCGGCGGAGGCGTTCCGCCGCATCGCGGATGTCTGCCTGCGCCAGTTCCGGCTCAACGAACCGCTGATCGACCGCGGCAATGTCGAGGCGCTGCACCAGGCGCGCGTGGCCTTGCGCCGGCTGCGCTCCGCCTTCTCCATCTTCAGGCCGATGCTGGAGGACGACACGTTCGAGCGCCTGCGCGAGGAACTGCGCTGGCTGGCCGGCTCGATGGCCGATGCGCGCGACATCGACGTGCTCACCGCGCGCACCGATGCCGGCACGCTGCGCGCGAAGCTGGAGGAGGCACGCCGCCGGGCCTATGACGAGGCGGAGGCCGCGCTTGCCTCCGAGCGCGCGCGCGCCGTGATGCTCGACCTGTCGGAATGGCTGGCGCTGGGCGGCTGGCTGACGCTGCCGTCCGGCGAGGAGGCGCGCGGGCAGCCCGCCGGCGACTTCGCCGCCGCGGCGCTCGACCGTTTCCGCAAGAAGGTGAAGAAAGGCGGCAAGGATCTGGCGGAGCTCGAGGACGAGACCCGCCACGAGGTGCGCAAGGACGCCAAGAAGCTGCGCTACGCCGCCGAGTTCTTCGCGCCGCTGTTCCAGCAGAAGCGCCAGAAGCGCAGGGCGAGACGCTTCCTCGCCGCGCTGGAAACGCTGCAGGACCGCCTCGGCGAGTTGAACGACCTCGCCACCGCGCCGGACCTCATCGCCCGCATCGGCTTCGACGACGACCCGGCCGCCGCCGCGCTGCTCGGCGCCACCGACGACAAGCAGACGCTGGTCGAGGCCGCCGCCGAGGCCCTCGACGCCCTCGTGGACACCAAACGCTTCTGGCGCTGAACGGCCGGGCGCTCGCTGCCCGCAGAGGCAGCGGCTCTATCCCGTCAGGCGGTCGGGATCGTGCCGCCGTCTATGACGAACTCCGTGCCCGTCACCGCGCCGGCGCGCGGGGAGACGACGAAAGCGACCAGATCGGCAACCTCGGCCGGCCTTGCCGGACGACCGAGCGGGATGCCGCCCAGCGAATCCATGATGATCCGCTTGCCGCCGTCGTAGTCGGTGCCCGCCTGCTCGGCTATCGTCGTCATCGGTGAAATCGCGCATATCGCAGCTGCGCAAAATGGTGGGCCGATGCGCCAGTTCCAGGGAAGCCCGAGATCGGCTTCGGCGATCGGCAGCGATGCGAGGCTCTCGTCCAGCACCACCACCCGCGCGCCAGCGGGCGCCGGATTGCCCATGGCGCCTTCCGTTCCGCGCTGCCCGCGCAAGAGCCGGGTCAGACGATACCGGCCGGGCGCTAGCAACTCGGCCGCACCCGCCTGCACGATTTCCCAGATGCCTGGTGCGCTCTCGACGGCGAGTGCATTGGCGCCGCCGAACAGCGCCAGATCGGTGACGCTCTCCAGCGTGCCCGAAAGCAGGTCTACCACCAGCACGTTGCCGAGATCGAAGCGTGAGGTCGGTCCCGGCCAGAAATCCGAAACCAGGACGCCGATCCGTGCCCGACCGCCGAAGGTGGTCAGCAGCTCGAAGCCATCGGACGAGCCGCTGCGGAACACCGCCATCTCGCCGGGCCATGGAACGGCATGGGCTGCGACGAAGGGACGATGCGCAGGCTGATCCTCACTCAGTTGCGGCAGGTCCATCAATATCGCGTCGGGCGCTCCGAACACGACCGGGCGCGTCAGCGAGGCGGCACGCGGATCGCCCGGCGGCAGATCGTAGGTCGCGCGGTCCTGGCGGATCGCCTCCACTCTGCGCGCCTCGGCATCTGCGACGGAGACGAGACGGAACTCGATCTCCCGCCCGTCATGGGCGAGCCGGATCACGTCGGCGGGATCGAGAGCCAGCCGCGAGGGTGGAAGGCGGAAGGCTGCGCTTTCGCGCCCGGTCCAGGCCTCGAGTAGCGTACGACGGCAGCGGCGTTCCGCCTCTTCGGGCGGCACCGCCATCGGAAAGCTCTCCGATGTGATCCGCGTCGTGTCGACCGTGATGCGCTGCGCCTCGACTAGCGCGGTGTCGTAATCCTCGTCGGCGCGGGCGATCTGCCACTTCAGCGCCTGCGGCAGCTCGGTTTCCTGGCTGCGGATCAGTTCCAGCACGTCACCCTCGCGGGTAGCTACGAGGTGATCGGGGTCGATGGTCAAGACCGACGCCCGGCCACGCATCACGAAACGAATGATCCCTTCGGTCTCCACGGCGTCGAAACCAAAATGCCGCGACAGCGTGGTGATGGAGGCGCGTGGGCTTTCCAGTGCGCCGATGACATATCCCTCGACCGCGCCCCAGAGCCCGGAGACATCAATCCGATCCTCGGGCATGCCTGCCCGCAGGCAGAGGTGCCGCACGAGGGCGGCCAGCGAGACCGCGCCAAGGCGTCCGGTCAGCCAGTGGCCGAGCCGCCAGTTCGGACCGTCGGTCCAGACGCCGGTCAGTTCCGGGAAGAACGGATAGGGCCGTGCATCCCAGGTCCAGGCGGCGCATTCCGGGACATGAACCATCCGGTCGCCATAGACTGAGGACACCGGATTGTTCGCAGCCTCGCCCCACCAGAGATAGCTCGCCTCGAGATAGGCGCGCTGGATCGCATCGTCGCGCCAGCCCCGCGAGAAATGTGGCGTGAAGCTCTCGGAGGACTTCGGATCGAAGAAGACGTTGGGCTGGTTGGTGCCACGATCGATGGCGGGGCAGCCGAGTTCGGTGAACCGGATCGGCTTCGACTGCGGGACCCATGCCGTCGGCGTCGCGCTCTCCACCCCGCCCGGGCGGTCGTAATGCTGGTTCGACCACCAGGCGCGCAGATCCTTGTAGCGGAAGACCCACGGCTTTCCCGCTGCACCATCGGTGATCGGCGTTCGCACCTGAGCCGACCGATCGACGGCGCTGGCGTAGAACCAGTCGAAGCCTTCGCCACCCGCGATGTTCGCCTGCAGATACGCCCGATCGTAGATCGCGGGCCAGCTATCGGCGGCGTCGAGATGGTCGAACCCGTCCCGCCAGTCCGACAGCGGCATGTAGTTGTCGATCCCGACAAAATCGATCTCCGGATCGGCCCAGAGCGGATCGAGGTGAAAGAACACGTCGCCGCTGCCATCGCTCGGCTGGTGCCCGAAATATTCCGACCAGTCGGCAGCGTAGCCGATCTTCGTGCCAGTGCCCAGAATGGACCGGACATCAGCTGCCAGATCCCGATAGGCCTGCACGGCCGGATAGGTGGATACGCCCGAGCGGATGGTGGTGAGCCCCGGCATTTCCGAGCCGATCAGGAAGGCGTCCACACCGCCTGCGGCGGCGCAGAGATGGGCATAGTGCAGCACCATCCGCCGCAGGCCCCAATCGCCCGATGGGCCGGTCCAGACGACCGATTGGCCCGAGACGCTGAAATTCGCTGGCGTCGCCGTACCGAAAAGCGCCGAAACCTGTGCCGCGCCGGCGGCGGTCTTGTCGACCGATCCCACATAATCCGCTGCGGGGGAACAGGTGATCCGCCCCCGCCAGGGGAATGCGGGCTGGCCGGTCTCGGCAGCATTGTCGGAATACGGGTTCGGCAGCGCGTTGCCGGGCGGCACGTCCATCAGAATGAACGGATAGAAGGTGACGCGCAGCCCGCGCGCCTTCATCTCCCGGATGGCCTGCACGACGGCGAAGTCGGACGGCGTGCCGCCATAGACCGGGCGATCCTGATCGTCGCGGCTGACGAGGAAGGCATTGGCGCGGCTGACGCCGTTGACCGACCAGGACAGAGGCGTGGTCGACTTGGCGGACACCTCGACGCCGGGCCGCACCTTGCAGGATCCCGCGCGCAGATCGTCGCCGAACCAGGCGACGACGAGGCTCACGCTCTCGACCGCCGGGACCATGGCCTGCAGCCGGTCGAGCGCCACCACGATGTCGGTGGCATCCGGCAGCGCGTTCAGGTTTTCGGGTTGTGTCGCACCGCCTGCGGATTTGCGGATGGCCTGCGTGGCATAGGTGAACTCACCCGAGGCCGGGATCATGGTGACGGCGCGGGTCAGTCCTTCGGCCGTGTCGGGATCGGCGAGCGGCCGGAACACCTCGAAGGAAAGCTGCGGCAGGCGGTTGCCGTAGCTGGAGAGCGGCAGTTCCTCGAAGACGACATAGGCCGTGCCGCGATAGGCGGGCGTGCTCAAAGCACCCATCTTCGTGGCCATGAAGGGATCGGCGGTCTGCATCTCGTCGCCCGGATACCATCGCCAGGTGACGCCCGAGAGGTCCATCGGTTTGCCGTCGGCCCAGATGCGGCCGATACCGGTGATCGGCCCCTCACAGAGTGCGACTGCGAAGCTCGCATAGTAGAGATATTCCGTGGTCCTGACCTTGCCGCCTCCGCCACCCTTGCCGCCGCCCTGCGTGGTGGTCTTGGTCTCCTCGCGGAAATCGGTCGCCCAGATGATGTTGCCGCCCATGCGCATGCGGCCATAGAGGCGCGGGATGACGGCGCCCTCCGTCGAGGAGGTGATGCGCAGCGTGTCGAGACGCGCGCCCTCGATACGCTGGGTGGGCGCGAGCGACGAAATGATCCAGCTGTCGACGACCGAACCGATGCTGGAGCCGATGAAGCCGCCGATGGTCGCGGCGCTGACACCGAGGATCGCACCGCCGATGGAACCGCCGATGGCGGCGCCGGCGACGCCGAGCACGAGAGTGGCCACTGTCAGGACTTCCTTTTGCGCCGCGCCTGCTTGCGTACGGAGGTGGACGGACGGGGAAACAGGAAAGCGAAGGCGATGCGCCGCCGCCAGACGGAGGAGAGCGGCTCCTCGATGACGCCGAGCCGCTCATAGGCGTGGATGAAGCTGCCGGGGTCGGAGATGATCCCGACATGCTTGGCGATGGCGCGGGGCTTCATGCGGAAGAGGACCAGCGCGCCGGCTTCGGCCGCCGCGGGGTCCACTTCGATCATCATGCGCCGTACGCCTTCGGCCAGCACCTCGCGCGGGCCGATCTCGCCCCAGTCCCGACTGTAGGGCGGGATCGGGAACGGCTCGGGGCCAACCACCTCGCGCCAGACGCCACGGGCGAGGCCGAGGCAGTCGCAGCCCACGCCGCGCAGGCTGGCCTGGTCGTGATAGGGCGTGCCGAGCCAGGACCGCGCCGCCGCGATCACCCGCTCCGGATCGGCGGCTCTCACAGCACGCTCCCGTCGTGCCCGCCGTCCTTCGTCGCGTAACGGAGAACGGCATCCTGGCCGGGGATATGCGGGAAGCCCCGGAAACTGGCGACATTGGCGAACTTCGTGCCACAGGTCTCAATGCGCTTGTCGCAGCCCGCGCGGACGATAAGACCATCTCCCCCGGCGATGGGCCTCACTGGCGCTTCGAGCAGCGTCAGCACGGCGATGCCGTCGGTCAGGTCATGCGCGACGATCTCTGCACGCCGCCCGGCATTGGCGCCGCTGGTCCATTCGACCGTACCGAAGGTGAACCAGCCGGCGGCAAAGCCACCGAGGCCGGACGCCGTGAACGTCCGGTCACGCAGGAGGTCGATGACGGCGCCCGTTCCCCTGAAGGCCGATGCGTCCAGATCGACGCCGCAACGTCCGTCACCGAGCGCCGCGTCGCAAGTGGCCTGAAACGTCCGTCCGACCGTTTGTCCGAGGACATGTGCGAGCGAACGAACTTCTGCCACGAAGGCAAGCCGTCCCCGCCGGATCTGGCCGATCGCCCCGCGGCGCATCAGCACACGCTGCGCCGGATCGCTCCAGTTCACCCGCCAGACCTCGACCTCGGCATTGTCCCAGCGACCGTCGAGGATGTCGGTCTCGGTGATCCGGTCGGAGGTCAGCACGCCCTCGGCGTCCTGCGCATCGACGGAGAGATCGGATCCCGAGCGGACCTCCGATGCCGTCAGCCCGCTCTCAGGCTCGAAATCGGTGTTGTCGAAGCTGAGCGTCCGGTCGTGGTCGGTGAAGCCAAAGGTTGCGCCATCCGCGCGCACGATCCGCCACACCCAAGCGAGCGTCGTCGTGCCTTCGTCGAGATGGGCCTGAAACGCGGGCGAGAGAGACTTCACTTCCGCCCCCAGCCGCGCAGGAGCGCCACGGATGCCAGAAGCGAAGACACCACGCCACCAGTCGCACCGGTCAGGGCATAGAGATTGAAGGGCCGGATATCGAGGGTGCCGGTGGCGAGGTCGAAATCCGCCAGCCCGGCCATGGCGAGGCCGGAAGCGGCAAGGCAGGCCAGATAGACGAGGCCGCGTGCGAGATTCCAGTTCATGGACGTCCTCCGATGAGAGTGGTGAGGAATGCAGTGAGACGAGACAGCAGCGTGGGCGCAGCGGGCACGGCCGGGACCGGCATGGGGTCAGCGGCCGTCCGAACCGGCGTCGCCTCCGGGCGCAGCAGCGCCAGCGCCTCGGCCTCGGTCAGCCGCCGGATGGGTCGCAAGAAATCGACTCGGCCATTGCGGTCGACCGCCCAGACCGGAATGGTCCCGGTGGGGTAACGTCCATGGCGGAAGAGGTCGCGCTCGGCCTCGCGCCGGGGGCGGATCGCGGCGGGCTTGAGCCAGCCCATGAAGGCGTCGCTTGCCGCCGCGCGGTTGCCCGCGTTCAGGTGTCTCGTCAGCGCAGCTCTCGCGATGCCGCCGGTGTTGTAGTGGAAACTGACCAGCGCATCGAATTCGTGCGGCTCGAGTGGCACGATCACGGCCCGTCGCACCGCTGCCTCGTAGGCCGCCAGATCGGCCCGGAATACCTTGAACGCCTCGCGGACGCCGGCCTCGAGATCGGCGGGCATGCCACGGGGCATCCTGGACGGATCGGGCGGTCCGGCCGAGGCCGTGTGGCCGATGCCGAAGGTCCAGACCTGTTTCACATCGAGATAGGGTCCGGGCACGAGTCCTTCGTGCCGGACGAGGGCCAGAAGGCCCCGGTCGGTCATGCACATGGGATCACCCCAGAAGCGAGAGGGTCAGAATGAGAACTGCGACGGCGAGGCCGATGCGCAGGCGGTGGGCGAAAGCCTGACGCGGGGCGATGGGGTCGCAGCGAATGAAGCGCGCGAGGCGGAGAAGCTCATGCATCGCCGTCGCCTTTCTTCGCCCCACGTAGCCGGGCGAGGACGAGTTCGATGAAGGCGGGGCCGAAGACGCCAACGAGATAGGCCGCCGAACCTGCTGCGCCCCCGGCCGGGATCGCCTCGGGCGGCAGGCCCAGCCAGCTGGTGACGAGCGCCAT
>JALHFU010000284.1:0-2684 GCA_022838525.1 Hyphomicrobiales bacterium
CCCGAGCCGCGCAGGTCGTTCTTCCGCAACTGGGCGCTGGGGCTGACGATCAACCTCCTCAACCCGAAGATCGTGCTGTTCTTCATGACCTTCCTGCCGCAGTTCGTCTCGGCGAGCGACCCGCACGCGCCGCAGAAGCTTTTGTTCCTCGGCCTGCTTTTCATCCCGCTGTCGCTGCCGGTGACGGTGCCGATGGTGCTGGCGGCCGACTCGTTCTCGGCCATGCTGCGGCGGGCGCCGCGCGTCATGCGTGCGACGGATTACCTGTTCGCGGGGGTGTTCTCGGCCTTCGCCTTCAAGATCCTGACCGCCTCGGCGAAGTAGGGCCGGCCCTTCCCGGTCAGGCGACGTCGGCGGACGCCACGTGGCGCCGGCGCGCCACCAGCCGTCCCAGCGAGAACCAGTAGGCCGCGCCGCCGGCGAAGCCGCCGGGGAACGAGGCGGCGACCATCATCGGTATGTCGAGGGGCGAGGCGAAGAAGACGGCGAAGATCGCGAGCGACGCCCCGGCATTGAGGAGGCCGGCGACGGCATAATCGCGCCAATGGTCCCATCGCCGGCTTTCGCCGAGCACGATCGCCACGACGAAGCCGGGCAGCGCGCAGGAGAACGTCCACAGGAAGCCCATCGCCAGCATGGCGGGCAGGCGGCGCAGAAGGGCGAAGAAGGAGCCGTAGGCGCCGCCGTCGGGAAGCGCGGCGGCGGCGAGGATCAGGCCGACGGTGACGACGACCGCGACGGACACGGCGACCGGATAGCCGGCTGCCACCAGGAGGAGCGTCGCGATGCCCCGCCCGTTCAAGCCTCGCCGTGCCCGGCGATCATCATCGCTTCCAGCGCCAGCCGGTCGGTCTTGCGCAGGCGCTCCGACTCCGACTTCAACTGGCCGCAGGCGGCGAGGATGTCGCGGCCGCGCGGGGTGCGGATCGGCGAGGCGTAGCCGGCATTGTTGATATAGTCGGCGAACCTCTCGATCGTCTCCCAGTCCGAGCACTGGTAGTTGGTGCCGGGCCACGGGTTGAACGGGATGAGGTTGATCTTGGCCGGGATGCCCCTGAGCAGCCGCACCAGCTCCTTCGCGTCGTCGATCGAATCGTTGACGTCCTTGAGCATGACGTATTCGAAGGTGATGCGGCGGGCGTTCGACAGGCCCGGATAGCGCCGACAGGCGTCCATCAGCTCCTTCAGCGGATACTTCCTGTTGATCGGCACCAGCATGTCGCGCAAATCGTCGCGCACGGCGTGCAGCGAGATGGCCAGCATGACGCCGATCTCCTCGCCGGTGCGGGCGATCTCCGGCGTCACGCCCGAGGTCGACAGCGTGATGCGCCGCTTGGACAGCGACAGCCCCTCGCCGTCCGAGGCGATGAGCAGCGCCTTCTTGACGTTCTCGAAATTGTAGAGCGGCTCGCCCATGCCCATCATGACGATGTTGGAGACCTTGCGGCCTTCGGCCGGCACGATGGCGCCGTCCGGCGTGTCGGTGTCGGGGAAGTCGCCGAGCCGGTCGCGCGCGGTCATCAGCTGGGCGAGGATTTCCTCGGCCGTCAGGTTGCGCACCAGCTTCTGCGTGCCGGTGTGGCAGAACGAGCAGGTGAGCGTGCAGCCGACCTGCGAGGAGATGCACAGCGTGCCGCGCCCCTCCTCGGGGATGTAGACGGTCTCGATCTCGACGGGGCGGCCGGCGCCGCGCGGCGGGAAGCGGAACAGCCACTTGCGGGTGCCGTCCTGCGAGATCTGCTCCTCGACCACCTCGGGCCGGGCGATGGTGAAGTGGCGGTCGAGCGCGGCGCGCAGCTCCTTCGAGATGTTGAACATCTGCGAGAAGTCGGAGACGCCGCGCACGTAGAGCCAGTGCCAGAGCTGCTGCACGCGCATCCGGCGCTGGCGCTCCGGCACGCCGGCCACGGCCAGCGCCTCGGCCATCTCCTCGCGCGTCATGCCGATCAGCGACGGCTTCTCGGGCATGCGCGCGGCCGCGCCGAGGGCGGCGCGCGTCGAGGCGGAGGTGAGGTCGAGCGAAAGCGTCATGGTCGGGCAAAGATAATGGCGGCCGCGGCCGCGCGCCAGTGTCGCGGCGCCTGATAGCAGAACGGGGCCGCGTCGTCACGGCCCCGTCCCGGATCATCGCGAATGCGGTTACTGGCAGCTCTGGATCGAGTTGAGCGCCGCGGTGATGCCGCGCAGCGAGAAGGTGTAGCTGGTGGCGTTGCCGCGGCCGGAGGTGGCCTGCACCTTCATGTCGGCGCCGGCGCGCATGGCGGCGATGAGCTGCGGCTCCTCGGCGGCGTTCTCCATCCACGCCGACTTGCCGCGCGTGAACATCGAGAACGAGCGGTCGCCGACCGTGACCCGGACCTTGGAATTGGCCTGGAAGTCGTAGGAGGCGATGAACTGCGGCTCGTAGGAGACGTTCTGGCCCGGCTTCTGGCTGACGAAGAAGTAGATGTCGCCGTGATCGAGCGACGTCGGCTGCTTGTCGGTCGGGATCGTCAGCACGTAGCAGACCTTGCCGTTGTTCGCCGCATAGGAGTAGGTGCCCCAGGCGTTGTGCTGGCCGATCTTGGTGGCTCCCTGGGCAAGCGCCGGCGCGGAGGCCGCAAGCTGGCAGCCGGGCAGGAACAGCCACGCGCACGTGGCCGCCCCGGCCGGGGCGCGCAGCAGCGCGGCATGCGGCCCGTTGC
>JALHFU010000074.1:0-22411 GCA_022838525.1 Hyphomicrobiales bacterium
TCGACATGCGGGGCGTTGCCGAGCGCCAGCACCGGACGGTCGAAGTGGAGGCCGAGCGCCATTTCGGACAGGGTGCCGTGGCCGCCGCCGATGGCGATCAGCACCTGGCAGCCGCGGGCGATGATCGCGTTGCGCGCCGGGCCGATGCCGGTGGGGACGGGAACGAAGCAATAGTCGTTGGCGGCGGTCCATTCCTCGTCGGGCAGAAGGCCGATCGGCATGCCGCCGGCATCGAGGCAGCCCTTGCACGCCGCCTCCATGACGCCGTTCTTGCCGCCGCACAGCAATTGCAGCCCGAGCCTCGCCAGCTCGGCGCCCATGCGCTCGGCGATGCGCAGCTCCTCCCCGGTCGCGATCTTGGGGCCGATGATGCCGACCGGCACGCCGCGGATGCGGCCGTGGGCGGCCTGCCGCCGCAGCGCCTCGACCGCGTCGACGGGCTCGGCGTCGGCCGGGCGTTCTGCCGCGGCCCAGCGCAGCGTCCATGGATCGAACCGGCCGTTCGGCCCGAACAGCGCCTTGCCGGCGTCGGACCAGAAAAACTCGTCGCTCAAGATTGTTCTCCTCTTGCTTGGCAGCATATCATGCAGGGCTGGCATGTGGAAGATAATTTACATATCCTGACAGAACGGAACAGCGGAACCCGTCAATGGACGCCGACACCAAGGACACGATCACCGAACGGCAGGCGCGCATCGTCGAGATCGTCAGCCAGCAGGGCTTCGCCACCATCGACACCCTGGCGCGCGATTTCGGCGTCTCGGCGCAAAGCGTGCGCCGCGACATCATCCGGCTCGACACCAAGGGCATCCTGCAGCGCTTCCACGGCGGCGTCGGCGTGCGCGAGACCTCGGTGCGGCTCGGCTATGCCGAGAAGCGCACGGTCGCGACCGACGCCAAGACGCGCATCGCCCGCAAGACGGCGGAGCTGATCGGCGAGGGGGCCGTCGTCTTCCTCGACGTCGGCACGACGGTGGAGGCGGTGGCGCATGCGCTCGCCGAGAAGCGGCGGCTCCGGGTGTTCACGGTCAGCCTGGCGGCGGCAGCCATCCTCGCCGGCCGGCCCGGCATCGAGCTGTTCGTCTTCGGCGGCACCGTGCGCAGTGCGGACGGCTCGCTGGTCGGCGACGTGACGCTGTCGTCCATCGCGCGCTTCCGCTTCGACCATGCCGTGATCGGCTTTTCCGGCATCGACCAGAACGGCGAGCTGATGGACTACGATCTCGAGAAGGTCGCGGTGAAGGAAGCCGCGATCCGCAACGCCGCGAAGACGCTCGCCGTCGGCGACAGCTCGAAGTTCCGCCATCCGGCGACGGTGCGGTTCACGACGCCGTCGCATCCCGTCACCATCGTCACGGAGGCGCGCCCCGCGCCGCGGCTCTTGGAAGCGCTCGCCGCCCACGACCTCGTGCTGGCGGATGCATAAGCTGCCGCGCCCGGCTGCACGGCCGCGCCGGCGGGATGCCCGCAGGGTCAGAGGCGCAGCCCGCTGACGGCGTCGAAGAGGTGGGCCTTGTCGGCCTGCATGCGCAGCGGCAGGCGGTCGCCTTCCGCCACCTGCGCGTCGCCGGGCAGCCGCACCACCATCATCCGCGCATGGCCGTTCGCGCCGACCAACTCGCCATGCGCCAGCGTGTCGGCGCCGAGAATCTCGATCGCCCGCACGCCGATCTCGATGTCGGGGGCGCTGTCGCGGGCGAGCTCGAGATGCTCCGGGCGCAGGCCGAGCAGCACCTCCTGCCCCTCGGCGCAGGCATGGGCTGCGAGGCGGACGACGCGCCCGCCGCCGATCTCGATGCCGCCGGCGGCCGTGGCTCTCGCTGCCAGCATGTTCATCGCCGGCGAGCCGATGAACTCGGCCACGAAGCGGGAGGCGGGCCGGGCATAGAGCTCGGACGGCGTGCCGATCTGCTCGGCCACGCCGGCATTCATGACCACGAGCTTGTCGGCGAGTGTCATCGCCTCGACCTGGTCGTGGGTGACGTAGAGGCTGGTCACGTTCAGCGCCCGCTGCAGGCGCCTGATCTCGACGCGCATGTGGACGCGCAGCTTGGCGTCGAGGTTGGACAGCGGCTCGTCGAACAGGAAGGCCTGCGGCTTGCGCACCACGGCCCGGCCCATGGCGACGCGCTGGCGCTGGCCGCCGGAGAGCGCGGCGGGCTTGCGGTCGAGGAACGGGGTTATCTCCAGCATCCGCGCCGCTTCCGCGACGCGCGCGTCGATCTCGGCGCGCGGCGTCGCCCGGTTCTTCAGGCCGTATTCGAGGTTCTGCCTCACGGTCATATGCGGGTAGAGCGCGTAGTTCTGGAACACCATCGCGATGTCGCGGTCGGCGGGCTCCAGCCGGTTGACCATGCGGCTGCCGATGCTGATCTCGCCGGCGGTCACGCTCTCGAGGCCCGCCACCATGCGCAGCAGCGTGGACTTGCCGCAGCCGGACGGCCCGACCATCACCGCCATCTCGCCGTCGGCGACCGTCAGGTCGATGCCCTTGAGCACCTCGGCCGGGTTGCCGGGATAGGTCTTGCGCAGGCCCTCGATGCGGATTTCCGGCATCGTCACTTCTCCGTCTCGATCAGGCCCTTGACGAAGAGCCTCTGCATGAAGATCACCACCAGCACCGGCGGCAGCATGGCGAGGATCACCGCCGCCATGACGAAGTTCCATTGCGGGTCGGCCTCGGCGACGGCGACGAGCCGCCGGATGCCCATCACGACCGTGTAGTATCTCGGGTCCGTGGTCACGAGCGTCGGCCACAGATACTGCACCCAGCCGTAGATGAAGAGGATGACCGACAGCGCCGCGATGTTGGTGCGCGACAGCGGCAGGAGCATGTCCCGGAAGAAGCGCAGCGGCCCCGCTCCGTCGATGCGCGCGGCCTCGACGAGCTCGTCCGGCAGCGTCATGAAGAACTGCCGGAACAGGAAGGTCGCGGTCGCCGAGGCGATCAGCGGCAGGGTCAGGCCCGCCCAGGAGTTCAGGAGGCCGAAATCGGCCACCACCTTGAAGGTCGGAAGGATGCGGACCTCGACCGGAAGCATCAGCGTGATGAAGATCAGCCAGAACGCCAGCACCCGGAACGGGAAGCGGAACCAGACGATGGCGTAGGCCGACAGGATCGAGATCACGATCTTGCCGACCGTGATCAGCACCGCCATCACCAGCGAGTTGGCGAGCATCCGCGCCAGCGGCTCGGAGCCGGCGCCGCGCATGCCGGAGGACAGCACGGTGGCGTAGTTGGTCCACCCGGCCGTGCCGGGAACGAGCGGCATCTGCCCGCTGGCGAAGGCGCTCGCCGGATGGGTCGAGGCGACGAAGGCGACCCAGACCGGCAGCACCACCGCCACCACGCCGAGGATGAGGACGGTGTGGGTCAGCACGTCGAGCCAGCGGCGGTTCTCGATCATCCGGCGCTCCTCAATACTGGACCTTCCGCTCGACATAGCGGAACTGGAGGAAGGTCAGGGCGATGACGATCAGCATCAGCACCACCGACTGCGCCGAGGACGAGCCCAGGTTCAGCCCGAGGAAGCCGTCGGCATAGACCTTGTAGACGAGGATGTTGGTCGCGCCCGCCGGGCCGCCGGAGGTCGTGGCGTCGATGATCGGGAAGGTGTCGAACATCGCGTAGTTGATGTTGACGATCAGCAGGAAGAACGTCGTCGGCGAGATCAGCGGCAGCACGATGTCGCGCATGCGCCGGAAGGGGCCCGCGCCGTCGATCGCCGCCGCCTCGACCAGCGATTTCGGCACCGATTGCAGCGCGGCCAGGAAGAACAGGAAATTGTAGGAGACCTGCTTCCAGCTCGCCGCGAGCACCACCAGGATCATGGCGTGATTGCCGTTGACGCGGTGGTTCCAGGCGATGCCGAGGCCGGACAGGAGATAGGACAGGATGCCGATGGTGGGGTTGAACAGGAACCACCACAGGACGCCGGCGACGACCGGCGCCACCGCATAGGGCCAGACCAGAAGCGTGGTGTAGACCCGCGATCCGCGCAGCACGCGGTTGGCGGCGAGCGCCAGCGCCAGCGCCGTCAGCATCGACAGCAGCGTGACGGAAACGGCGAAGACCGCGGTCAGGGAGAGAGAATGCAGCCACTCGCCGCTGGTGAACAGGCGGCGGTAGTTGGCCAGCCCGACGAAGGTGGTGTTGAGGCCGAACGGGTCCTCGCGCCGGAACGATGTCCAGATCGCCTGCGCCGCCGGCCACAGGAAGAACACCGCAGTGACGATCAGCTGCGGCGCGACGAGGAGATAGGGCAGGCCCTTCTCGGGAAAGATCGTGCGCTTGGTCTGCATGAAGGCCGCGTTCGCTCCGCCGGGACATGAAGGCGGCAGGGGCGCACGCTCCAGGCATGCGCCCCTGCCGTTTGCCGAGGAAGGGATCAGCCGTTCGAGGCTTCGAACTCGCGCAGGATCTCGTTGCCGCGCCTGACGGCCGACTCGAGGGCGTCCCTGGCGCTCTTCTGGCCGGACAGCAGGGCCTCGAACTCGCTGTCGATCACGTCGCGCACCTGCGCCAGATTGCCGAAGCGGATGCCCTTGGAGTTGGCCGAGGGCGTGCCGCGGGTGATCTGCTTGATGGCGACGTCGGAGCCGGGGGTCTTCTCGTAGTAGCCCTGGCTGGTGCCGAGGTCGTAGGCGGCGTTGGTGATCGGCAGGTAGCCGGTGAACTGGTGCCAGTCGGCCTGCACCTCGGGCTGCGACAGGTAGGTGAAGAACTTCGCCGCACCCTTGTATTCCTCGTCCTTGCGGCCGTTCAGCACCCACAGCGTGGCGCCGCCGATGATCGAGTTCTTCGGCTCGGCGGTGACGTCGTCGTAGAAGGGCAGCGGCGCGAAGCCGACCTCGAAGTCCTTGGCGTTGTTGACGACGCCGGCGCGCGAGGCCGACGAGTTCATGTAGATGGCGCATTCGCCGGAATAGAACTTCGGCGGGGCGTCGTTGCCGCCCACCGGGCCGCCATACTGGAAGATGCCCTCGTCGGCCCAGCGCTTCAGGTTCTCCCAGTGCTTGACCTGCACGTCGCCGGCGAAGGTGAACTCGGTGCCGAGGCCGCCGAAGCCGTTCTCCAGCGTGCCGTAGGGGCGGTCGTGGATGGCCGACAGGTTCTCGAGCTGAACCCAGCTCACCCAGCCGGTGGTGAAGCCGCACTTCGCCGCGCCCGATGCCGTGATCTTCTTCGAGAATTCCTCGACCTCGGCCCAGGTGCGCGGCGCGACCTCGGGGTCGAGCCCGGCCTTCTCGAAGGCGTTCTTGTTGTAATACATGATCGGCGTGGACGAGTTGAAGGGCATGGACAGGATGTTGCCCTCGGTGTCCGAGTAGTAGCCGACGACCGGCCCGAGGAAGCCTGCCGGATCGAACGCCTCGCCCTGATCCGCCATCAGCTTGTAGACCGGATAGACGGCGCCCTTGGCGGCCATCATGGTGCCGGTGCCGACCTCGAAGACCTGCACGATGGCCGGCTGCTCGCCGGCGCGGAAGGCGGCGATGGCGGCGGTCAGCGTCTCGGGATAGCTGCCCTTGTAGACGGGCACGACGGTGTATTCGTTCTGCGTGGCGTTGAAGGCGGTGGCGATTTCCTCGAGCTTGGCGCCGAGCTCGCCGCCCATGGCGTGCCACCACTGGATCTGGACCTTCTCCTGCGCGAAGGCGGGAAGGGCGATTGCGGCGATCCCGGCCGCGAGAATTGCCGTGCGAAGTCTCATCTGAAGCTCCCTGCATCCTTTTGTGGAGAGAGCCTGTTTTGAGGTCCTTCTGTTACGGTCGCATGACAGGCCTGTGCGCAGTTTCGGCCTCCGTTGTCGGCCAGGCCCGTTGCCTCCGGTGGAGAAAAGATGGCTGGCCGCCTGCCTTGGGAGGGGATGGGGAGTCTCGGCGGCCAGCCGGGCAGGGAGGGGGACCTGCCGGCCCTTCCAACCGGGCTTGTGCCGGAATGTTCCATGCCGGCCGCCTCCTTTCGGAAGCGTCGCCTGCGGGGTTTTGCCCCTATTCGATGACGCCGCAGGCCAGCCGGTCGCCGGCGTCGCCCGAAGGCTGGGTCTCGTAGTCGTCGGCCTTGGCGTGGATCATCAGCGCCCGGCCGACGATGTCGGCATCGCCTTCTCCGAGCCGCACGAAGGAATTGAAGACCTGCGCCCGCAGCACGCCGTCTTCCGCCACGTGCTGGTTGGGCATGTCGCCGGCATGCGGGCCGGCGGCGGCGAGGAAGCCGTGCTCCTTCGACGTCGGATTGAAATGGCCGCCGGCCGATTCGTGGCCGGTCGCATGGTCGCACGAGCCCGTCTCGTGGACGTGGAATGCGACCCACTCGCCCGCCGGCAGGCCGCTGACCTCGATGCGGATGAGGACGCCTTCCGCCGTCTGCGTCAGCTCGGCCTCGCCGTTCGGCTGCCCTTGGGCGTCGACGAAGGCGGCCGTCGCGGTCTGGGCGAGGGCGGGGCCCGCGGCCAGCGCGGCCGCGGCGGCCAGGATGATGCCGGTACGTGTCATGATCTGCCTCCTGCTGTTGCTGGAGGCCGAACCGTGCCCCGGCCGCATTGTTCCGCCGGCTGCGCCCGCTAGCTCCGGCGCAGGCTTTCCCTGCGCCCGCGCAGGCCGCCGAAGCGGAAGCCGTCCGCCACGGCCGTGCGCACCATCAGCATCTCGCCGATGGTCTCGTGCGTCATCAGGCCGACGAGCCTGTCGGCGCTGTCGACGACGGCGACGGCGGGCACGCTCGCCTCCTGCATCAGCCTGAAGCTCTCGTCGAGGCACTTGCGGTGATGGATCTTCGGGATGTCGGTGCGCGTCGCGCTGGCGACGGGGGTGGAGGGGCCGTGCTCGCTGAGGCTGCGGATCATGGAGTCGCGGGTCACAAGCCCTTCGAAATGGCCCTGCTCGTCCACCACCGGGAACTCGTGCTGGGTGGTGGCGAGCAGCTTCTCGATCGCCTCCTCGATCGTCGCCGAGGGGTGCAGCCGCTCGAACTGCGTGATCATCACGTCGCCGACGAGGACGCTCTTCGCCACCTCGCGGATCTGCGCGTTCTGCGCCTCGGCCGCGGCCGCGAGATAGACGAAGATGCCGATGAAGATCAGCAGCGGGTTGTAGAGGAGCCCGATGAAGCCGAAGACGAAGGCGAGGCCCTGTCCGATGGTCGCCGCGATCTGGGTGGCGCGCGACCACGACATGCGCGAGGCCAGCACCGCGCGCAGCACGCGGCCGCCGTCCATCGGAAAGGCCGGGATCATGTTGAACAGGACGAGGAACAGGTTGATGCCCGCCAGCCTGACGAGGAAGCTGGTGCGCGGGTCCTCGATCCCCGCCATCTGCTCCACCTCGGCCGGCCCGCCCAGCAGCAGGAAGATCACGGCGGCGATGGCGACGTTGACCAGGGGGCCGGCGATGGCGATGACGAATTCCTGGCGCGGCTCCTCCGGCATCCGCTCCAGCCGGGCGACGCCGCCGATGGGCAGGAGCGTGATGTCCGGCGTCCTGATCCCGAAGCGGCGGGCCGCCGCGATGTGCCCGAACTCGTGCAGCACCACGCAGGCGAAGACGGCGACGATGAAGGCCACGCCCTCCCATGCCGCCGGCGCGCCGCCGATCTGGTAATGGGCGAACCAGATCCAGATCAGCAGGATCAGGAAGGTGATGTGGACGCGGATCGTCGTGCCGGCGATCGTCCCGAGGTTCAGTGACCAACCCATCTCTTCGTCCTCCTGCGGTGCGCCCCTATTGAAGACACCGGGCCTTCGCCAACGCAACACGCTCGTGCGTGCCGGATAGCCGCACCGCGTTGTCTGCTTCGCCGAGGGGCCGGCGGCGGCCGATTCATGGGCTTTTTACCGTCCGCCACGCGGCTTCGGCGGAGGCTCGCGCAGCCTCATGACAGCGGCCTTCTTCGCGGCTATGGTCTGCCGTTGCGGCGCATGCCGGCGCGGTCGTTGCGGCCGGCCGCATGCGACGGGAGCGGCGAAGGTTCTGCGGGGATGCTCAACTCGATCAACTTTCTCGACGGCGGCGGCGAGATGGGGGCTGCGATCCGCAGCCACGACTGGTCGGCGAGCGAGCTCGGCCCGCCGCAGAACTGGCCGCCGTCGCTGAAGACGGCCGTCGGCATGGCGCTGAGCTCCAAGTTCCCCAAATGCGTCGTGTGGGGGCCCGATTTGATCACGCTCTACAACGACGCCTTCCGCCCCATCCTCGGCGACAAGCCGCTGGCGCTCGGCCGCTCCTTCCGCGACGTGTGGAGCGAGGCTTGGCACGAGATCGGGCCGATCGCCGAGCGCGCCTATGCCGGCGAGGCGACGTTCATCGAGGACTTTCCCCTCGTCATCGACCGCTACGGCTATCCCGAGCAGTGCTATTTCACCTTCTGCTACAGCCCCATCCGCGACGAGAACGGGGTGGTGCGCGGCATGATGGACACGGTCATCGAGACGACGGGGAAGGTCGAGGCCGAGCGGCAGGCGCGGCTCCTCAACGGCGAGCTCGAGCACCGCATCAAGAACGCGCTGACCGTGATCCAGGCCATCGTCAACCAGACCTTCCAGTCGGCGGGGAGCGGGGAGGAGGCCCGCGAGGCCCTGATGCAGCGCATCGGCGCGCTGGCGGAAGCGCAGGCGCTGCTCACCCGCGCCAGCATGGCCGAGGCCGGCATCCGCGACGTGATCGAGCACGCGCTGACGCCGTTCCGCACCGGCAGCGGACGGTTCCGCATCGAGGGCGCGCCGGTGGCGCTGTCGGCGAAGCAGTCGCTGTCGCTGGCGCTCGCGATCAACGAGCTGGCCACCAACGCGCTGAAATACGGCGCCCTGTCGAGCGGCGACGGCGAGGTACGCGTGACGTGGGCGGCCGGCCGGCCCGGCACCGAGGACGAGTTCCGCCTGAACTGGGTCGAGGCCGGCGGCCCGCCGGTCTCGCCGCCGGAGCGCAAGGGGCTCGGCCGGCCGATTTTATGGGCGAGGCCGCGCTTTCCTACGATCCGGCCGGCGTGCGCTGCGAGCTGCGCACGCGCATGATCCGCATCGGCGCCGAGCCCCGCCACGGGGAGGATGCCGGCGCCGGCGACGCGACCGCCGCCCGCCGGGCCTGAACGGCGCAGGAACCATTCCCGCGGCTCTCGCATTCCTGTTTCAACACAGGAAACGACATGAGCATCCGCAGCTTTCGCAGGAACTATCTTTCGCGGCCAATCTTCCGCATGGCCGCAACGGCGCTGCCGCCGATCTCCGAGACCGAGCGCGAGGCGATCGGCGCGGGCACGGTGTGGTGGGACGGCGAGCTGTTCTCCGGCAATCCCGACTGGCGCAAGCTCCTCGACATGCCGCAGGCGAAGCTTTCGGCGCGCGAGCAGGCGTTCATGGACGGCCCGGTGCGCGAGCTCTGCGCCATGGTCGACGAATGGAAGATCGCCTGGGAGGACCGCGACCTGCCGCAGGAGGTCTGGGAGTTCATGCGCGAGAAGAAGTTCTTCGGCATGATCATCCCGGAGAAATATGGCGGGCTCGGCTTCTCCAACACCGCCCATTCGGAGGTGGTGCGCACCGTCTCCTCCGCCAGCGTCGTCGCCGGCGTCACGGTGATGGTGCCGAACTCGCTCGGCCCCGGCGAGCTTCTCCTGCATTTCGGCACCGAGGAGCAGAAGGACTACTGGCTGCCGCGGCTGGCCGAAGGCTCCGAGATACCCTGCTTCGGACTCACCTCCGAGGAGGCGGGCTCGGATGCCGCGGCCATGACCGACAGCGGCGTGGTCGAATATGGCGAGCATGACGGCCGCGAGGTGCTGGGCGTGCGGCTGAACTTCGCCAAGCGCTACATCACGCTCGGGCCGGTGGCGACCGTGATGGGGCTCGCCTTCAAGCTCTACGACCCGCAGAATCTGCTCGGCGAAGGCGAGGAGCGCGGCATCACCGTCGCGCTGCTGCCGACGGCGACGCCCGGCGTCACGCATGGCGACCGCCACATCCCGCAGTTCACCCATTTCCAGAACGGCCCGCTCTACGGCAAGGACGTGTTCGTCCCGCTCGACTGGATTCTCGGCGGCCGGGAGCGCATCGGCCAGGGCTGGAAGATGCTGATGACGGCGCTGGCCGCCGGGCGCGGCATCTCGCTGCCGTCGCAATCGGCCGCATCGGCGGCGATGTGCGCGCGGGCGACGGGCGCCTATGCCCGCGTGCGCAGCCAGTTCGGCATCCCCATCGCCCAGTTCGAGGGCATCCGCGAGCATCTCGCCGACCTCGCCGCCAACGCCTACCTCATCGACGCCGCGCGGCGGCTGACGGTGGCCGCCCTCGATCAGGGCCACAAGCCGTCGGTGATCTCGGCGATCATGAAGTATCACGCCACGGAGCGCATGCGCCGGTCGATCGAGAAGGCGATGGACATCCACGGCGGCAAGGCCATCATCGACGGGCCGAGGAACCATATGGGCGGGCAGTACCGCTCGGTGCCCATCGGCATCACCGTCGAGGGCGCCAACATCCTCACCCGCAACCTGATGATCTTCGGCCAGGGCGCGATCCGCTCGCATCCCTTCATGCTCAGGGAGATGGAGGCGCTGTCCGACCCGGACGAGGAACGGGGCCTCGACGCCTTCGACGGCGCCGTGTGGGGCCATGCCGGCCACATGCTGGCGAATGCCGGGCGCGCCTTCGTGCGCGGCTGGTCGGGCTGCGCCGTCGCGCCCGCGCCGGACGACGCCGACCTGCCGCACCACTGGCAGCGGCTGTCGCGCTATGCCTCGGCCTTCGCGCTTCTCACCGATTGCGCGCTGCTGACGCTCGGCGGCGCGCTCAAGCGCAAGGAGATGATCTCGGCCCGGCTCGGCGACATCCTGTCGGAGCTCTACCTGCTGGCCGCGGTGCTCAAGCGCTACGAGGACGAGGGCCGGCAGAAGGCCGACCGGCCGGTCGTCGACTACATCATGGTGGAGGGCGAGGAGCGCATCTGCGCCGCCTTCGACGGCGTGCTGCGCAACCTGCCCGCCCGCTGGGCGGCTCTGCTGGTGCGCCTCGTCGCCTTCCCGTTCGGCATCGCCCATCGCGCGCCCTCCGACCGGCTGACCGACAGGGTGGCCGAGACGCTGCTTGCGCCCTCCGCCCAGCGCGACCGGCTGACGCCCGGCCTCTATCTCGGCGCGGGCCACGAGGACCATCCGATGAAGGATCTGGAGGAGGCGTTCCGGCTGGTGGTCGAGGCCGCGCCGGTGGAGAAGAAGATGCGCGAGGCGAAGCTCAAGGACGCCGGGGAGGCGCGCGAGCGCGGCGTCATCTCGGAGGACGAGTTCGAGCGGCTCGCCCGCGTCAAGGAGGCCGTCGCCCGCGTCGTCGCGGTCGATGCCTTCCCGATGGAGGAAGTGTCGCCGCTCGCCGCCCGGCAGCGCCGGGCCGCAGCGAGGAAGCCCGCGCGGCCGGAGGCGGCCGAGTGATGGCGAAGGCTGCCGCAACGAGGGCCGCGCCGCGCAAGCAGGCCACGCCGCGGGGTGGCGCGAGCGGCCGCCCGGTCTATCTCGTCGACGGCGCGCGCACGCCCTTCCTGCGCGCCCGCGGCAAGCCCGGCCCGTTCACGCCGGTCGATCTCGCCGTGCAGTGCGGCAGGCCGCTCCTCGTGCGCCAGCCTTTCCCGCCGGATGCCTTCGACACCGTCATCCTCGGCTGCGTCAACGTCGTCCCCGACGAGATGAACCCGGCGCGGGTGGCCGCGCTCCGGCTCGGCATGGGCGAGGCGATGACGGCCTTCACCGTGCAGATCAACTGCGGCTCCGGCATGCAGTCCATCGACACCGCCTTCCGCCTGATCGAGGGCGGCAAGGCCGATCTCATCCTCGCCGGCGGCACCGAGGCGCTGAGCCACGCGCCGCTGGTGTTGTCGCGGGCCGCGACGGAATGGTTCGGCCGCTTCGCCGGGGCGCGCTCGCTTGCGCAGCGGCTCGGCGCGCTCGCCGGCTGGCGGCCGCGCTTCCTGAAGCCGGTCATCGGGCTCGAGCGCGGGCTGACCGACCCGATCACCGAGCTCAACATGGGCCAGACGGCCGAGGTGCTGGCGCATCTCTTCGCCATCTCGCGCGAGGCGGCCGACGCCTACGCGCTCGAAAGCCACCGCCGGCTCGCCCGCGCGCAGGAAAGCGGCGCGCTGAAGGGCGAGGTCGTGCCGGGGATAGACCGCGACGGCGAGCTCCACGAGCGCGACGACGGCGTGCGGCCCGACACCTCGATGGAAAAGCTCGCCAGGCTGAAGCCCGCCTTCGAGCGGCCCTACGGCAAGGTGACGCCCGGCAATTCCTCGCAGATCACCGACGGCGCATGCTGGGTGGTGCTGGCGTCGGAAAAGGCGGTGGAGGAACACGGCCTCGCGCCGCTGGCGCGCATCCTCGACAGCGAATGGGCCGCGCTCGACCCCTCGATCATGGGGCTGGGGCCGGTGCTGTCGGTGACGCCGCTCTTGCAGCGGCACGGGCTCGCGCGCGACGACGTCGAGCTGTGGGAGCTGAACGAGGCCTTCGCCGCGCAGGTGCTCGCCTGTCTCGCGGCATGGGAGGACGAGGAATTCTGCCGCGAGGTGCTGGGCCTCGACGGCGTCTTCGGGCGCGTCGGGCACGACAGGCTCAATGTCGACGGCGGTGCGATCAGCCTCGGCCACCCGGTCGGCACCAGCGGCAACCGCATCGTGCTGCACCTCGCCAACGCCATGCGCCGGCGCGGCGCGAGGCGCGGCGTCGCCACCGAATGCATCGGCGGCGGGCAGGGCGGCGCCATGCTCCTGGAGGCGGTGTGATGCGCGACGAAAGGATTGCCGTGCGCAGCGTGCTGGCCGACCGCGAGATGGAAGAGGGGCCGGAAGAGAAGATCAGGGCGCTGGCGCACTGGGTGCTGGCCCGGGATGCGGACGGCATCGCCTGGCTGACGCTCGACCGGGCCGGCGAAAGCGCGAACACGCTGTCCGAGGAGGTGATCCGCGAGCTCGACCAGATGCTGACCGAGGTCGAGGGGCTGGGCGCGAGGGGGCTGGTCATCCGCTCGGCCAAGCCGGGCGGCTTCGCCGCCGGCGCCGACATCCGCGACTTCCGCGGCGTGACCGATGCCGGCGAGATCGAGGCGCGGATGCGCGAGGCGCACCGGATCGTCGACCGGCTGGCCGACCTCTCCCTTCCGACCGTCGCCGTCGTCCACGGCCATTGCCTCGGCGGCGGGCTGGAGCTGGCGCTGGCCTGCGGCAGGCGCATCGCGGTTCCCGGCGCCAGGCTCGGCTTTCCGGAAGTGCTGCTCGGCCTGCATCCGGGGCTGGGCGGCACCGTCCGCCTGACCGCGATCATCGACCCGCTCGAAGCCATGACCATGATGCTGACCGGCAAGTCCGTCCATGCCGAAAAGGCGAAGCGGATCGGGCTCGTCGATGCGGTCGTGGAGGAGCGCCACATCGCGGCGGCCGTGCGCGCGGCCGTCGACGGCACGATGAAGCCCGCCCGCAGGAGCTGGAAGAACGCGGCCTTCTCGCTCGGCCCCGCGCGCAGCCTCGCCGCAGGCCGGATGCGCGCCGAAGCCGAGAAGCGCGCGCCCTCCGCGCATTACCCCGCGCCCTACCGCCTGATCTCGCTGTGGGAGGGGCACGGCAACCACGCGACGGCGATGCAGGAGGCCGAGATACGCTCCTTCTCGGAGCTTCTGGCGGGCGGGACGGCGCAGAACCTGATCCGCGTCTTCTTCCTGCGCGA
The DNA here is from genome assembly GCA_022838525.1 of Hyphomicrobiales bacterium. Classification (GTDB taxonomy): domain Bacteria; phylum Pseudomonadota; class Alphaproteobacteria; order Rhizobiales; family Rhizobiaceae; genus Aerobium. Next base: position 13,703 of record JALHFU010000074.1, read on the forward strand.
GAAACTGAAGGGCATCGGCAAGGGCGAAAGCGGCGTCTCCCACGTTCATGTCATCGGCGCGGGCGCCATGGGCGGCGACATCGCGGCCTGGGCGGCGGCGCGGGGCAAGACCGTCACCCTGTCCGATCTCGAGCCGAAGGCGCTAGCCAGGGCGGTCGGCAGGGCCTCCCGCTTCCTTGCGGAGAAGCTGCATTCGGGCATCGAGCGGCGCGACGCGCTCGACCGGCTGATCCCCGACTTTTCCGGCGACGGCGTCGCCCGGGCCGACCTCGTCATCGAGGCCATCGCCGAGAAGGCGGAGGTGAAGAAGAAGGTCTTCGCGGAGATCGCGCCGCGGATGAAGCCGGGCGCGCTCCTCGCCACCAACACGTCGAGCATCCCGCTCGAGGTGCTGCGCGAGGACCTGCCGTTCCCGGAACGGCTGGTCGGCATCCATTTCTTCAATCCGGTGACCCGGATGGAGCTGGTCGAGATCGTCTCGCACGACGGCGCGAGCGAGGAGACGCTGGCCCGCGCCCGCGCCTTCTGCGGCGACATCGACCGGCTGCCCGCGCCCGTGAAGAGCGCGCCGGGCTTTCTCGTCAACCGCGCGCTGACGCCCTATCTGGCCGAGGCGCTGCTGCTCCTCGACGAGGGCGTCAAGAAGGAGACCATCGACCGCGCGGCGACCGATTTCGGCATGCCGATGGGACCGATCGAGCTTGCCGACCGGGTCGGGCTCGACATCGCGCTGGAGGTCGCCGAAAGCCTGAAGGCGGCGGTGCCCGAGCCGATGCCGGAGATACCGGCATGGCTGCGCGACAAGGTCGGGAAGGGCGATCTCGGCCGCAAGACGGGCAGGGGCCTCTACGACTACGACGACAAGGGCAGGCCGAGGAAGGACAAGGACGTGCCCGCGCCCGACCCACGCATGGCCGACCGGCTGATCCTGCCGATGCTCGACGCCTGCGTGCGGCTGCTGCGCGAGGGCATCGTTCAGGACGCCGACACGCTCGACGGGGCGATGATCTTCGCCACCGGCTTCGCGCCGTTCCGCGGCGGGCCGATCCACTATGCGCGGCAGCGCGGGGCCGACGACATCCTCGCAGCGCTGAGGGCGCTTCAGGCCGAACGTGGCGAGCGCTTCCGCCCCGCCGAGGGCTGGCAGCACCTGTCAGAGCTCTGACCATGGCCGCGCCCGAGCATCACGACGACCCCGACGCCGTCGCCGGCCGCATGGTCGAGGCGCTCGACGGCAGGATCGTGCTCGGCCTGCCGCTGGGGTTCGGCAAGGCCGGGCGCATCGCCAACGCGCTCTACCGCCGTGCCGAGGCCGACAGCGGCATCTCGCTCGACATCTTCACCGCGCTGACGCTGGAGCCGCCTTCGGCCTCGTCCGACATGGAGCGGCGCTTCGTCGAGCCGCTGAACGAGCGGCTGTTCTCCGGTTACGAACGGCTCGCCTATGCGCGGGCGATCCGCGACGGCGCGCTGCCGGGAAACGTCACTGTCAGCGAGTTCTTCCTTCAGGCCGGCTCGTGGCTCGGCGTGCCGGCGATGCAGCGCGCCTATGTCAGCGCCAACTACACCCATGCCGCCCGCGTCATCCTCGACCGCGGCGTCAACGCCATCGCCCAGCTCGTCGCCCGGCGGGGCCGGGGTGCCCGGGCGCGCTACAGCCTGTCGTGCAACGCCGACATCACGCTCGACCTCCTGCCGGCGCTGGAGGCGCGCGGGGAGGCATGCGTGCTTGCCGGCGAGGTCAGCGCCGCGCTGCCCTTCATGGGCGGGGAGGCGGCGCTGCCGGCGGGGCGCTTCGACCACATCCTCGAAACGCCGGGCGCGGAGCCGCGCCTCTTCGCCACGCCCAGACAGCCGGTCTTAGACGCCGACCACGCCATCGGCATCCATGTCGCGAGCCTGGTCAGGGACGGCGGGACGCTGCAGATCGGCATCGGCTCGCTCGACGATGCGGTGACGGCCGCGCTGGTCATGCGCCACGAGGCGCCGGACGTCTTCGCCGGGGCGCTGCGGCGGCTGTGCCACGGCGAGATCCCGCAAGGGCGCGAGACCGGGCCGTTCGACAAGGGGCTCTACGCGGCGAGCGAGATGTTCGTCGACGGATTCATGGAGCTCTACCGCCACGGCATCCTCAAGCGGAAGGCGGCGGACGGTGCGGTGCTCCATGCCGGCTTCCTGCTCGGCTCGGAGGAGTTCTACCGCTTCCTGCGCGACCTGCCCGAGGGGGAGCGGGCGCTGTTCTCCATGCGCGGCATCTCCTTCGTCAACGAGCTCTTCGGCGAGGAGGCGCAGAAGCGTGCCGACCGCGTCGACGCCCGCTTCGTCAACACGGCGATGATGGCGACGCTTCTCGGCGCGACCGTGTCGGACGGGCTGGAGGACGGGCAGGTCGTCTCCGGCGTCGGCGGGCAATACAATTTCGTGGCGCAGGCCTTCGCGCTCGACGGCGCGCGCGCCATCATCACGCTCAACGCGACGCGCGAAGCGAAGGGCAGGCGGGAGTCGCGCATCCTGTGGAGCTACGGCCACGCCACCATCCCCCGCCACCTGCGCGACGTCTTCGTCACCGAGTACGGTGTCGCCGACCTGCGCGGCAAAAGCGACCGCGACTGCATCGCGGCGATGCTGGCCGTGGCCGACGCCGGGTTTCAGGACGATCTTCTCGGCCGGGCGAAACGGGCGGGGAAGATCGAGGACGACCACGGGATCACCGAAATGCACCGCGGCAACACGCCGGACGCCGTCGCCCGCGCGCTGGAGCCGGCGAAGGAGGCGGGCTGGTGCCGGGCATTCCCGTTCGGCAGCGATTTCACGCCGCAGGAACGGCGGCTCCTGCCCGCGCTCGCCCTGTTGCGCGAGCGCACGGCCACAAAAGGGGCCGCGGCGCGCACCGTGCTTGCGGCGCTGGCGCGCGGCGGCGATGCCTCCCATCATCGCGAGGCGCTGGAGCGCATGGATCTGGCGCAGCCCGAGGGGATTGCCGAACGGCTCTATCGCCGCCTGCTCGTCTGGGCGCTGGAGGAAACTTCCGGCCGCGAGACGGAATGACGGCGAACCTTTGGGCATCCTCGCGCGTTCGGTGGGGACCACAGCGAGAGAAGGAGGCATTCCCCATGCCGGCAAAATCCAAGGCGCAGCAGATGGCGGCGGGCGCAGCCCTTGCCGCCAAGCGCGGAGAGACCAGGAAGAGCGAGCTCAAGGGCGCATCCAAGAGCATGTATGAATCGATGAGCAAGAAGGAACTGGAGGAGATGGCGTCGACGAAGCGCAAGGGCAAGCCGGACCGTGTCTCGGACTCCTGAGCGCGCAATCGCGCGCCATCGGCGGGCCTGCGGGCAGGGCGAAGCTCCGATGGGACGGACGCCGCCATGCGGCGCGGCGAGTGCGCCCGCATGACGACCGAGGAGATTCTTGTCCGTCTCGGCGTCGCCACGCTTGCGGGGGTGGTCCTCGGCCTCGACCGCGAGATGCGCGGCATCGCGGCCGGGGTGCGCACCCATGCGCTGGTCGCGCTCAGCTCGGCGCTCATCACCGTCTCCGCCATGATGATCCACGAGGATTTCACGCGGCAGGGCTATCCGGGCGTCGATCCGCTGCGCGTGGTGCAGGGTCTCGCCCAGGCGGTCGGCTTCGTCGCGGCGGGCGCGATCTTCTTCGCTAAGGGCGGCGTGCACAACCTCACCTCGGCGGCCAATATCTGGCTCGCCGCCGCGGTCGGCATCGCGGCCGGTGCGGGCCAGACCGTGCTGGTCGTCGCCGGGGTCGCGATCGGCGTGGCGGTGATCACGCTGATGCGCGTGATCGAGAAGCTGATCCCCGGCAGCACCAAGTCCGACGACGACTGAGCCCGCCTCGGGCGGGCGCGGTCCGGCGAGGGGGAACATTCCTTCCGCTGCCGCATTGCTGCTTCAGGTAAAGGGGAAGCAGCATGGTCGAAGCCTATTGCGGCCCGGCGCCGCAGCCGCAGGCGCTTCTGGCCGCGTGGAATGCGGACGCGGTGGCGCTGGCGCTGTGCGGCGCGCTGGTCGCCGTGCATCTCGCCGCGGGCCCGCGCAAGGGCCGGCTGCCTCTCGCCTGCGCCGTCGCCGTGCTGCTGGTGCTGTTCGTGTCGCCGCTCTGCGCACTGACCGTGGCGCTGTTCTCGGCCCGCGTCGCCCATCATGTGCTGCTGGTCGCCGTGGCCGCGCCGCTGCTGGCGCTCGCCTTCCCGCAAAGGCGCCCGGCGCGGCGTCTCTCCCTCGTCTGGCCGGTGGCGCTGCATGCGGCCGTGCTGTGGCTGTGGCACGTGCCGGAGCTCTATGCCGCCGCCATCGCCGCCGCGTTCCCCTATTGGCTGATGCAGGCGAGCCTGCTCGGCACCGCCTTCCTGCTGTGGCGGCGCATCCTCGCCGCCGCGGAGGGCGTCGGCGCGGCGCTGCTCGCGCTCTTGGCGACGGTGATCCAGATGGGCATGCTCGGGGCGCTCCTCACCTTCGCGCGCGAACCGCTCTATGCGCCGCATTTCGCGACCACGCTTCCTTACGGCCTGACGCCGCTGGAGGACCAGCAGCTCGCCGGCCTCGTCATGTGGGTTCCGGCGGCGCTGCCCTATCTCGCGGCGGCGCTGCTCCTGCTCGCAGGCCGGCTCGGACGGCAGGCCGGGGCCGCCCCGGCATGATCCGGCTCCCGGCATGATCTGGCTCAAGATCGTCCATATCGCGGCGATAGCGGTGTGGAGCGCCGCGCTGGTCTGCCTGCCCGGCCTCTATGTGCGGCGCACGCATCTTTCCGGCGGGGAGGTCCTGCACCGGCTCCAGAGCCTCGTCCGCTTTCTCTATGTCGCGGTGGCCTCGCCCGCCGCCTTCGTCGGCATCGGCACCGGCACGGCGCTGATCTTCCTGCGCGCGACCTTCGAGCCGTGGTTCTCGCTGAAGCTCGCGCTGGTCGGCGCCATGGTCGTCACGCATATCCTGACGGGGCTGGTCATCATCCGCCTGTTCGAGGAAGGCACCGTCTATCCGGTCTGGCGCTTCGTGGCGGTGACGGCGCTCACCCTTCTCGTGGTGATGGCGATCCTCGCCGTCGTCCTCGCCAAGCCCGACGTGCCGGAGATGCTGCCCGCCGCGATGTCCGAACCCGGCGCGCTCGGGCGCATCGCGGACGGCCTCAATCCTTTTCGGAGACGATGAGGCCGATGCCGTGATCGAACACCAGCTTGCCGCCATGCCAGCCCGCCAGCCCGGTGAAGACGCTCGCCAGCACCGACAGCATCAGCCCGTGCGGCAGCACGGCCGTCTCGTCGGCGAGCCTCAGGCCCCAGTTCATGCCGGCGACGGCGATCAGCATCATCGCCGCGATGGCGTGGGTCCAGCTCGCCACGCGGATGCGGATGCCCGGCACGAGCAGCAGCTCGGCGGTGCCGACCAGGCCCGCCACAATGCCGGCGGCGAAGGCGAAGCCCGAGGACCACAGCCCGGCGCGGACCCAGAACGGGTCCGCCGTCCACCAGTAGAACAGGTCGCAGCCGAGCGTGGCGATCACCAGCGTGATCGGGAAATGCACGCTCATGGCGTGGAGCGGATGGCCGGCGACGGCGACGGCCGAAGCCACCGGCTCGTCGGCTACCTCCTCGATCACCGGGTTGCTGCGGTCGCGTGTCTCGTCCATGGCGCGTCTCCCTGCTCCCGCACAAGCGTGCGGGGCGGGCGTTGGTTCCGCGCCGGCGCCGCTTTTGCCGGCGGCCTCTTCCTTTCCGCCTGCACGGGGCCGCTCTCGGCGCTGGAGCCCGGCGGGCCTTCGGCGCGGGGTGCCGCCACGCTGTGGTGGACGATGGTCTGGGGAAGTGCGGCCATCCTGCTGGCCGTGTCGGCGGTGCTGGCGCTCGCGCTGCTGCGGCCCGGCCCGCTGCGCGCCCTCGGTTCCGGGCGCACCATCCTGTGGGGCGGCCTCGTGGTTCCGCTCGCGATCCTGACGGCGCTGGTCGCCGCCGCCTTCACGCTCGGCGAAAGGCTGCTCGCCAGCCCGCGCGAGCCCGCGCCGCTGCGCATCGAGGCCGTCGCCCGGCAGTGGGCGTGGGAGTTCCGCTATCCCGGCGGCGGGACGACGGCCGGCAGGCTGCACATCCCCGCCGGGCGCGACGTCGATTTCGCCGTCGTCAGCGCCGACGTCATCCACTCCTTCTGGATACCGCGGCTCGGCGGCAAGATCGACGCCATTCCCGGCCACGCGAACGTGGTGCGGCTGCGCGCCGACCGCCCCGGTGTCTATGGCGGCGTCTGCGCCGAGTTCTGCGGCATCGGCCACGCCGCGATGCATTTCACCGTCGAGGCGCACGAGGATGGGGTCTACGAAGCGCTCGCGGCCGGGCTCGGCGGAGACGGCCGATGAGCGCGCCGCCGCCCGGAAGGAACCCGATCCGCCTGCACCGGGAGCTTGCCGCGATCTGGGACACGCCGCCGGGCCTCGGCCGGCTTTCGGCCGTCAACCACACCGTGCTCGGCAAGCGCTTCGTCGTCGCCGCCTTCGTCTTCTTCGCCATCGGCGGGCTGCTCGCCATGCTGATCCGGGTGCAGCTCGCCACCTCCGACGCCGCCTTCGTCGGCCCCGAGCTCTACGGCCAGATCTTCACCATGCACGGCACGGTGATGATGTTCCTGTTCGCGATCCCGATGTTCGAGGGCTTCGCCATGTACCTGCTGCCGAAGATGCTGGGCGCGCGCGACCTCGCCTTTCCGCGCCTGTCCGCCTACGGCTTCTGGTGCTACGTCTTCGGCGGCTCGATCCTGATTGGCGCCATGCTCGCCGGCGTCGCGCCGAACGGCGGCTGGTTCATGTATACGCCGCTGTCGTCCTCGGCCTATACGCCCGGCATCAATGCCGACGCCTGGCTGCTCGGCATCACCTTCGTCGAGATTTCCGCCCTGTCGGCGGCGATCGAGATCATCGTCAGCGTGCTCCGGCTGCGCGCGCCGGGCATGTCGCTGGAGCGCATGCCGATCATGGCGTGGTATCTCCTGATCACCGCCTTCATGATGCTGTTCGGCTTCCCGCCGCTGATCCTCGGCTCGATCCTGCTCGAGCTGGAGCGCGCCTTCGACCTGCCCTTCTTCGACCCGGCGCGGGGCGGGGATGCGCTCCTATGGCAGCACCTGTTCTGGCTGTTCGGCCACCCCGAGGTCTACATCGTCTTCCTGCCGGCGGCGGGCGCGGTGTCGATGATGATCCCGACCTTCGCCCGCCACGAGCTGGTCGGCTACCGCGCGGTGGTGGTCGCGGTCATCGCCGTCGCCTTCCTGTCCTTCGGGCTGTGGGTGCACCACATGTTCACGGTCGGCATCCCGCATCTGGCGCTCGCCTTCTTCTCGGCCGCCAGCGGGCTGGTGGCGGTGCCGACGGCGGTGCAGATCTTCGCCTGGATCGCGACGCTGGCGCAGGGCAGGCCGCGCTTCGACGTGCCGATGCTCTATCTCGGCGGCTTCTTCTTCATCTTCGTCGTCGGCGGGCTGACCGGCGTGATGCTCGCCATGGTGCCGTTCAACTGGCAGGCGCACGACACGCATTTCGTGGTCGCCCACCTGCATTACGTGCTGGTCGGCGGCTTCGTCTTTCCGATGATGGCGGCCGCCTATTACTGGCTGCCGCACGTCACCGGCCGCGTCAGCGACCACACCCTGTCGGTGCCGGCCTTCTGGCTGATCTTCGCCGGCTTCAACCTCACCTTCTTCCTGATGCACCTGACGGGCCTCCTCGGCATGCCGCGCCGGGTCGACGCCTATCCGGCCGAGGCCGGTTGGGACTGGCTCAACCTCGTCTCCTCGGTCGGCAGCTTCGTCATGGCGGCGGGCTTCGCGCTGTTCGTGGTCGACCTCGTGGTGCAGGTGCGCTTCGGCACCGCCTTCCGGCGCAATCCGTGGCGGGCCCGAACCCTCGAATGGGCCACGCCCACCCCGCCGCCGTCCTACGCCTTCGCCTCCCTGCCGGCGGTCGGCGACCGCGCCGACCGCATCGACGTGGACGGGCTCGGCGGCGCGCTCGCCGGCGGCGGAGGCTATCTCGCCTTCGCCCGCAACGGCTGGATGGAGACGCTCGGCGTCGACATGACGACGGGCAGGCCCGACAGCGTGATCGTCCTGCCGCGGCAGAGCTTCCTGCCGCTCGCGAGCGGCTTCGCCACCGGCTGCTTCGTGCTCGCCCTCCTGTTCAAGCTCTACTGGCTCTCGCTCGTCCCGCTGGCGCTGACGGTCGCCTCGCTCCTCGCCTGGACGCGCGGCATCGGCACGAAGACGGATCTCGGCCGGCTTCCCATCGGCCACGGCGAGACCGCGCCGGTCCACTGGGAGACGGAGAGGCCGCCCTCATGGTGGGCGATGGCGTTCTCCTGCGCAGCGGACGCGACGCTGTTCGCCTCGCTGCTGCTGTTCCGCATCATCTATTATCTCGCGCCCTTCGTGTTCGCCCTGGCGCTGCTCGGCAACAGTCACCCCCTCGGCGTGGTACTGGCTTCCCTGCTGTTTGGCACGCTTCGCAATGGGGCGACGCCCATGCAGGTCTCTCTCGGCATCCCGAATGATATCATTTCTGTCCTCCAGGCTTTGATCCTGATGTTCATTGCCGCGCCAGCTATGATCCGCACTTTCTACCGCCTGAAGAAACCCGCCAGGGAACAACCTGGCGTTAACCTGACGATGCGGTAAGGAGGGAACCCATGACATCGGTTACATTCCATAAAAA
>JALHFU010000285.1:0-3694 GCA_022838525.1 Hyphomicrobiales bacterium
CCACTCTAGCCGGAAGCGCTGACAGGCGATTGACCCTCGTCAATCCGCGCCGCGGGGCGACGCTACCTTGCGAACCGCTTCGCCCCCGCCACGCAGGCGACGACGCCGAGCGTCGCCGCCAGCATGGCCGGGCTCACGGCCTCGCCGAGCAGCGCCGCCGCAAGGCCGAGCCCGAGGAACGGCTGGAGCAGTTGCAATTGCCCGACGGCGGCGATGCCGCCCTGCGCCAGCCCGCGATACCAGAACACGAAGCCGATCAGCATGCTGAACAGCGAGACATAGGCGAGCCCCGTCCAGGCGCTCGCCGGCACCCCGGCGAAGGAGGGCGGCCATGTCAGGAGGGCGACGGGCAGCATCACCGGCAGCGACAGCACCAGCGCCCACGAGATGACCTGCCAGCCGCCGAGCCTTCGCGACAGGCGCGCGCCCTCGGCATAGCCCAGCCCGCAGACGACAATCGCCGCCAGCATCAGCGCGTCGCCGAGCGGCGCGGCCGTCACGCCTTCGCGCAGGGCGAAGCCCGCGACCAGCGCGCTGCCCAGCGCCGAGAACAGCCAGAACGCCGGACGCGGGCGCTCGCCGCCGCGAAGCACGCCGAAGATCGCCGTCGAAAGCGGCAACAGGCCGATGAAGACCAGCGAATGGGCGGAGGAGATGTGCTGCAGGGCGATCGCCGTCAGCAGCGGAAAGCCGACCACGACGCCGAGCGCGACGACCACGAGCGACAGGAGGTCGCCTCCGGCCGGCCGCTTCTCGCGCAGAAGCACGACCAAGGCGAAGCCGAGCAGGCCGGCGATCGTCGCCCGTGCCCCGGTGAGGAACACCGGATCGAACCCCATCACGGCGGCGCGGGTCGCGGGCAGCGAGCCGGAGAAGATCGCCATCCCGATGAAGCCGTTGATCCAGCCGTTCGCCGTCCTGTCCATGTCGCATTCTCCGCATCATCCGGCGCCTCTCCTGCCGGGAACGGGATCGACGTTCCAGAGACGATCCGATACAGTTGCAAGAAACTGTTATGGCATCCCGGGCAATACGGATGGACGCGACCGACACGACGAGGCGGAGCGGAACGCGGATCGAGGCGGTGATGGCGACGATCCGCTCGCGGATCGCCGCCCGCAGCCTGCTGCCCGGCGCGCGGCTGCCCTCGGTGCGCCGGCAGGCGAAGGCGCTCGAGGTCTCGGTCTCGACCGTGGTGGAGGCCTATGAGCGGCTGGCCGCCGAGGGGCTCATCCATTCGCGGCCGGGCTCGGGCTTCTACGTCTCCGGCCCGGTCGCGCCGCTGTCGCTCGCGGCACTCGGGCCGAAGGTCGAGCGCGAGGTCGATCCGCTGTGGATCTCGCGCCAGTCGCTGGAGGCCGGCGACGAGGTGCTGAAGCCGGGCTGCGGCTGGCTTCCCGCCTCGTGGATGCACGAATCCGGGCTGCGCCGCGGCCTGCGCGCGCTCGCCCGGTCCGAAGATGCGGCACTCGCCGACTACGCCACGCCGCTCGGCCTGCCGGCGCTGCGCCAGGTGCTGTCGCGCCGCATGGCGGCGAACGGCGTCGAGGCCGGCCCCGACCGGATCATGCTGACCGAGTCCGGCACCCAGGCCATCGACCTCATCTGCCGCTTCCTGCTCGAGCCCGGCGACACGGTGCTGGTCGACGATCCCTGCTACTTCAACTTCCATGCCCTGCTGAAAGCCCACCGCGTCGAGGTCGTCGGCGTGCCCTACACGCCGAGCGGGCCGGACCTCGACGCCTTCGACGCCGCGCTCGCCGCGCATGCGCCGCGGCTCTACGTCACCAACTCGGCGATCCACAACCCGACCGGCGCGGCGCTCTCGCCGGTGGTGGCGCACCGGCTGCTGAAGCTCGCCGACCGCTCCGGCCTCGTGGTCGTCGAGGACGACATCTTCGCCGATTTCGAGGCGACGCCGGCGCCGCGGCTCGCCGCCTTCGACGGGCTGTCGCGCGTCATCCACATCGGCAGCTTCTCGAAGACGCTGTCGGCCTCGGTGCGCTGCGGTTACATCGCCGCGCGGCCGGACTGGATCGACAGCCTCGCCGACCTCAAGATCGCCACCAGCTTCGGCGGCGGCCGCCTTGCCGCCGAGCTCCTGCTCGCCGCGCTCACCGACGGCGGCTATCGCAAGCACATGGAGACGGTCCGCGGCCGGCTCGCCGCGGCGATGGAGCGGACCGTCGGTCGCCTCGAAGGGCTCGGCATCGCGCCGTGGCTCGTGCCGCAGGCCGGCATGTTCCTGTGGTGCCGGCTGCCCGGCGGCGTCGATGCCGCCGCCGTCGCCCGCGCCTGCCTCCGGGAGGACGTGGTGCTGGCGCCGGGCAACGCCTTCAGCCGGTCGCAGACCGCAAGCGGCTTCCTGCGCTTCAACGTCGCCCAGTCGCTCGACGACAGGATCTTCGCGGTTCTGGAGCGCGCGCTGCGAAGCGCCGCGCCGGCCTGACGAAGCCCGCTTTCTCAGACGGTCCGGCCATGGGCCGCATCGGGAACCGGCCCGACATAGCGCGATTGCGGGCGGATGAGCCGGCTCACCCTGTCCTGCTCGAGGACATGCGCGGTCCAGCCCGCCATGCGCCCGGCCGCGAAGACGTTGGTGAAGCTCTCGCGCGGGAAGCCGACCGCCTCCAGCCCGTGTAGAACTCGACATTGGTCTGCAGCGGCCGGAGCGGCTTCCGTTCCGCGAGCAGCGCCAGCGCCTCGGCCTCGACCGCCTCGGCGAAGCGGATGCGCCCGCCGCCGTCGCGCAGCCGCGCGACCGCGCCCTTGAGCACGTCGGCGCGCGGATCGCGCACCCGGTAGATGCGATGGCCGAAGCCCATCAGCCGCTCGCCGCGCGCCAGCGCGTCGGCGAGCCACGGCCGGATGCGGCTTTCCTCGCCGATGGCGTCGAGCATGTCGAGCACGGGGCCGGGCGCGCCGCCATGCAGCGGCCCCTTGAGCGCGCACAGCCCGCCGATCACCGAGGAGAACAGCCCCGCCTTGGTCGAGGCGATCACCCGCGCGGCGAAGGTCGAGGCATTGAGCCCGTGGTCGGCGACGGTGACGAGATAGGTGTCGAGCGCCTTGACCTTCTCCGGCGCGGCCGGCGCGCCGTGCAGCATCCGCAGGAAGTCCGCCGCGAGGCCGAGCGCGGCATCGGGGGCGACAGGCGCCCGCCCCTCGCCGCGGCGGGCGATGGCCGCCGCGAAGACCGGCACGGCGGCGACGGCAAGCACATGATGAGGCCCGGCCTCGGCGTCGGCGAGCGAGGAGAGAAGCAGCCGCAGCGCCTCGACCTGCGACAGGCCGTCGGTTGCGGGCAGGTGCGGCGCCATCAGCTCGAACGCCCGAAGACGCGCGCGGCCGAGTGCCGTGCGGATGTCGTCCTCCTCCATCGGTTCGGGAGCAAGATCCCGCCACAGAAGGGCCAGAACGGCCTCGAAGCTCCGGTCGGCGAGGCTGTCGAGATCGTGCCCGCGCACGATCAGCCGCCCGGCCGCGCCGTCGACATGGCTGAGCACGGTTTCGGCGGCGACGACGTTCTCGAGGCCGGGCGCGGACTGCTCGACGGCGAGGGTGGGGGCGAGCGCGGGGCGAGCGGTTCTTGCCTGATTGGTCATGGCGATCCTCACGGTTGACACCCGCAAGGATGATGCCCGAGTATATATAGTCAATCTTGATTCATCCAATCAATGTAAGACGATGGCAA
>JALHFU010000286.1:0-396 GCA_022838525.1 Hyphomicrobiales bacterium
GGCCGAGATCGAAGGCGCCGGCCGCGTGCGAGATGCCCTGGATACGCGAGCCATCGGCGTGGCACGGGAAGTCGCCGTTCCAGTGGACGACATGGGTGTCGGGTGTGCGCGTCTGATCTCCAGCGAGCGTGAGGCTGGAGATGAGGGTGCCGATGCGCACCTCCCGGCGCGCATCGACATAAGGCACCTCGCGCATGACGAGATAGCCGCCCTGCTGCTGGACGAAGTAGCCTTCGTCCAGCAGCCGCTTGAGGTCGTGATTACGACTGAACAGTGCGCGTGACATTGAACACCGTGCCCCTCTTCTTGACATCGACTGTGCCGCCTGCCCCGAGTTCACCGGCGTGGGGCGTCGACGCCGCGTGCCGGTAAGTCATCGAGAAGACGACGTTGGGT
>JALHFU010000286.1:447-3081 GCA_022838525.1 Hyphomicrobiales bacterium
GGACGATCTGTTCGAACGTGACCGTGCGGGCGTTCACCGTGCGCGGCCGCGAATTGACGATGATCTCGAACGTCAGCCGCGCGGTGATGAACCGCTCGATTCCGGGCTGGGTCAGATCGATCAGCTCGCCACGCTCGATCAGGCGATCTTCACCGCCGGGAACCTCAAGGAAGACGGCCTCCCCCTCGCCAGGCTTGGCAAGATCGTAAAGTACCTTGCCGCTGATGACCGGCATGCCCCAGCGCAGTTCGTCGTCCTTGAGGGTGAGCTTGAAGTCGCGGTCCGTCAGGAACGCGACGAACCGCTCGGCGCCCCGCTCGCGCAGGTCGAAGGGCTCGTTCAGCCGCACGTCCTCGAAGTCCCCCGAGGGCAGGATCGCGAACAGGCTGTAACCGTCCTGCGGGTCCATGCCGCCGGCCTCGAGCAACTGGCGGCCCAGCGGCACGGGATCGCTCACCTGGCGGGACTGGAAGTTGAGATCGCCCTGCGCGAGGAGAAAGCGATACCCCCGCGCCGGACGCAGCGCCCGGCCTTCGCGCAGGGCGTCGCCGAGATCGTCGTAATCAAGAAGTTCTTCGGTGTTCATAAGATTGGATCCTTAGGTTTGGCCGAGGCGACGCCGCGGCTCTGAGGGTCCAATCGGAGCGATATCCGCCGACCGGTAAGGTCAGGCGAACTTTTTTTGTAAGGGACCGTCGGGGGTCTGCCCGCAGATGAAGAAGGCCGGGCAGTTCGGGCAGGTGCGCGGCGAGACCTCGGCCGGAAACCGTCCGGCGCGGATCTCGCCGAGAAACTTTGCGAGCTTGTCCTTGCGCCCCTTCAGCTCCCGATCCGACAAGGCGAGCGTATGCGTCTCGCCGTCGGAAAGGTGGACGAGCTCCGCGACGGCGCCGGGATAGGCCTGCTTGACCGCCAGCACCAGCGCCGCCGCGCCGACATCCTTGCTCTCGGCCGACCGCATGTGACCCGTCCGGATACGGCGCACGGCGCGGATGCCGTCCGGCCGCACCAGCACCTCGTCCGGCCGAACGATGATCTCTTCCCCGCCGAAATTGAGGCTCAGTGCGACCGACGCTTCGGCGACCGCTTCGGCGCGGTTCGCCAGGAAGAAGCGCAGCATCGCCAGCGCCAGATCCCGGAATTCCGCGCGATAGCCGTGCTCGCCGAGCCCCTGGCCGGCCAGCGCCGCGTCGATGCGATCTTCCAGGTCCCGCTCGGTCACGGGCTCGTTTCCCGCGATCACCACCTCGATCACATCGCGAACCGCCTCGTGCAAATGCATGAAGGCGGTGGCGGTCCGCCGGCCGCCGACCTGCAGGACATGCGTGTAGAAGAAGCGGCGCGGGCAGGATTGATAAAGAGCAATCTGCGGGGCCCCGAAGCGTAGCCGTCCATCGACGATCAAATCGATTTCCCGAGCTTCCGCGGCCACGGGAAGCGGCCGTGCCGGCACGACCGATCGGCGCGTCAAAGTGGCCCCGAGACGGTCGAGGAATGGCGACAGCGGTCTGTTGTGACCGTTGCTCTTCTCGGTCGGTGCATAAAGGATGAGGCGGTCGCGGGCGCGCGACTGCGCCACGTAGAATAGGCACTCCTGCTCCTCGGCCTGACCTGCGCGGAGCGCCTCCAGCGCACTGCCCTCCGCCCCTGCAATCATCCCGTCGGGCGCCGGACATGGCGGCGCCGGCGGCGTGCGTGGGATAGTGTCGCTGTTGAGCCCAGGAATATGGACGCCGCCGAACTCCAGGCCCTTGGCGCCATGGATGGTCATCAGCCGCACGGCGTCGAGATGCTGGGCGGCCGCCGGCAATTGGCGCAGGTCACGGTCGTCGCCGAGTCGCACGAGCCTGCGTACACGATCGAGCACGCGCGGGATCGGCAGTCCGCGGCCCGTCGGCTGGACCCGCAGAAAATTGAGAAATTGCCAGATCGCGATCCCGCGCGTGCGATCGGCAAGATCTCCGGACGCGCCAAGGCGCGCGGCGATGCGGGTGCGATCGAGCAGCAGCGTCGCAAGCACGGTCCAGGGCGAGGCCGTTTGGTCGAATCCGTCAAGCACGACCGCGAGCTTGGCTAGCGCCTGGCGGCCGGCATCGCTGACGCGGTACATCTTCTTGTCCGGTCGGCCGTCCTGCGCGATGGCCTCACCCGCTGCCTGACCGCGTATCCCGTCAGCCTGTCGTTCCTTGGTGATGGCCCGCTCGAGCTGGGCGAAGGAGGCCATGATGTTCAGCTGGAACTCGGCGAAGTGGTCGGTGGCGCCGGGGCGGAAGGTGACGTTCTCGGTGAGGAACTCGACGACGACGCCTTTGGCGGTGAGTTCTCCGACGATCTGGTTCAGGTCGACGACGGAGCGGGCGAGACGGTCCATCGAACTGACGACGACGGTGTCGCCGTCGCGGGCGTAGTCGATGAGGCTGGCCAGGGCGGTGCGGCCGGTCCGTTTGGCGCCGGACTGCTTCTCCTCGTACAGCTTGTCGACGTCGCCGAGGGTGGCGAGCTGGCGGGCGAGGTTCTGATCGGTGGAGGAGACCCGGGCGTACCCGATCCGTGCTCCGATGCGTGGCGTCACTTCTAGAGGCTCGCACGGGAGTGCTGCAAAAGCCCGGAAACACACTTGCTGCAACAGGGGAA
>JALHFU010000075.1:0-13941 GCA_022838525.1 Hyphomicrobiales bacterium
TCAGGGCATGAAACGTCACGTCAGGGAGGAATGACGATGAAGACTTTCGAGGGAGGTTCAACGCGCGCGTCCGGATACTGGTCCAGGCGCGATGCACTCAAGGCGGGCGCCGGCGCGGCGGCCGCGGGGCTGCTCGGGTTTCCCGCCATCGTGCGGGCGCAGCCGCAGGCGATCCGCATCGGCCATCTGACGCCGATGACCGGCTTTCTCGGCACGCTGGGCGAATATGCCGTCCAGGGCATCCAGATGGCGGCGGAGGAGATCAACGCCGCCGGCGGCGTCAACGGCCGCCAGATCAACGTCATGTCCGAGGATTCGATCAATCCCGAGAACGCGACCACCAAGGCCCAGCGCATGATCGAGCGCGACGGGGTCGATTTCATCGCCGGCGAGATCAGCTCCGCCTCCGCGCTCGCCATCTCGCAGGTCGCGGCGCGCCATCAGAAGCTGTTCATCGCCGTCGGCCCGCGCTCGGACGTGCTGCGCGCGGCGAGCTGCAGCAAGTACATGTTCTGCATCGACATCCCCAACACGGTGATGGTCAATGCCGTCGGCAGCGCGCTCAAGCGCGACGGCATGGTCGAGGGCAAGAACTTCTACACGCTGACGGCCGACTACGTGTTCGGCCACGACCTTCTCGCCGCGGCCAGGAACTTCTTCGCCGCCAACAACGCGACGCTGCTCGGCGACGAGCTGATCGCGACCGACGTCACCGATTTCAGCCCGTTCCTGCTCAAGGTCCGGCAGGCGCGGCCCGACGTCGTCTGCCTCAACCTCGCCGGCAACCAGGTGACGAACTTCGTCAAGCAGTATGCCGAGTTCGGCCTGCCGTTCCCGACGGTCGGCTTCAACCTCAACACGGCCGACGCCTGGGCGGCCGGCGTCGGCAACCTGACCGGCACATGGCCGACGGTCTGGTATCACACGCTGGACAACCCGCGGTCGAAGGCCTTCGTCGAGGCGTTCCAGGCCAAATACAACCGCCTGCCCGAGAACCACGCCTGGATTTCCTACGTCACGCTGAAGATCATGGCGCAGGCGATGGCGGAGGCCGGCTCGGCCGAGACCCCGGCCCTGATCGAGTATCTGGAATCGGGCGCCGAGTTCGACATCCTCAAGGACCGGCCGGCCTATTTCCGTCCGTGGGACCATCAGCTCATCCAGGAGGCCTATCCGTTCACGGTGAAGCCCGAGGGCGAGGCGGCCGACGAGTACGACATGATCGTGCTCGGCGACGCGGTTCCGGCCGCCTCCGAGCCGCTGGAGGGGATCTACCCCACGGCGGAGCAGAACGCCTGCACGTTCTGAGCGATCGACACGCCGCGGGCGGCCCGTGACGGACCGCCCGCCGGCTGAACCTCGTGGACCCGATGATGCAATTCGTCTTTCTGCTGGAGCAGGTGGTCAACGGCCTCGTGCTCGGAGGCTACTACCTGCTTATCGCCCTCGGCCTGTCGCTGATCTTCAGCGTCGGCGGCATCGTGAATCTCGCGCACGGCGCCTTCTATGCGCTCGGCGCCTATCTGTCGGTCACGATCAGCCGCCGGCTCGGCTTCATGCCCGGCGTCGTGATCTCCCCGTTCCTCGTCGCGATCCTCGGCATCGTCTTCGAGCGCCTGATCCTGCGGCGCTTCTACCGCGAGGATGCGATCCTCAGCCTCTTGGTCACCTTCGGGCTCGCCATGGTGGCCGAGCAGGCGCTGCGCATGATCTGGGGCTCCGCGCCGCTGGTGCAGAACCTGCCGCCCGAGTTCCGCGGCCCGGTCATGGTTGGCGAGTTCCTGTTCTCCCGCTACCGGCTGACGCTGCTCGCCGTGGTCGTGGTGGTGATGGCCGGCCTGTGGCTGCTCCTCAACAGGACGTCGTTCGGCCGCGTCGTGCGCGCCGGCATCCAGCAGCCCGACATGGTGGCTGCGCTCGGCATCCGCCTCCAGCCCTACATGACCACGGTCGTCATGCTCGGCGTCGGGCTCGCCGCCCTCGCGGGCGCGCTCTTCGCGCCGATCACCATCGTCCATCCGGCCATGGGCGCCGAAATCCTCACCATAGCCTTCGTCGTCGTGGTCATCGGCGGGCTCGGCAGCTTCTGGGGAGTCGTGCTCGCGGCGGTGCTGGTCGGCGTCGTGCGCGGCGTCACCATCCATTTCGCGCCCGCCGCCGGCGAGGCTTCCATGTACGTCCTGATGTTCCTGGTGCTGCTGCTGCGACCGCGCGGCCTCCTGGGCGAGCCGATCGAGAAGTTCGAGAAATGAAGTCCAGCCTTCTTGCCAAGTATCAGCCGCTGCTGATCGCCGCCGTCGGCCTCGCGGTGCTGCCCTTCGTCGTGCCGTGGTTCGGCCTGACGGTCAGCACGGCGACGGTGATCGTCTTCCTGACGATCGCCGCCCTCGGCCTGAACATGATGATGGGCTATGCCGGCCTCGTCTCGTTCGGCCACGCCGCCTGGTTCGGCATCGGCGGCTATGCGGCGGCGCTCGCCCAGCGCCACGTCTTCCCCGACCAGATCGTCCTGCCGATCCTGTGCGGCATGGCGTTCGTGGCGCTCCTCTCCGCCGTCATCGGCGCGCTGATGCTGCGCCGCCGCGGCGTCTATTTCGCGCTGATGACGCTGGCGCTCTGCGCGCTCACCTACACCATCTCCTTCCGCTGGACCGCCGTCACCCGCGGCGAGGACGGCCTCGGCGGCCTGCGGCGCGGCTCGATCGGGCCGGTCAGCCTCGACGTGCAGATGAACTACTATATCTTCGTCGCCCTGGTCGGTCTTGCCACGCTCTACCTGCTTCTGCGCGTCGTCCATTCGCCGTTCGGCCACGTCCTCGTCGCCATCCGCGAGAACCAGGCGCGGGCGACGTTCCAGGGCTATCCGGTCCAGCGCTACAAGCTCGCGGTGTTCGTGCTGTCGTCCGCCGTCACCGCGCTTGCCGGCGCGCTGTCAGGCTTCCAGCACTACATCGTGTCGGCCGAGGCGACCTCGATCGAGTTTTCCGGCGAGCTGCTCGCCATGGTCGTCATCGGCGGCATGCACCACCACATCCTCGGCCCGGCCGTCGGCGTCGTGTTCTACATCCTGTTCCGCGAGCTGTTCTCGATCTGGACACAGGACTGGCTGCTGTGGTTCGGCCTGATCTTCGTCGCCTTCGTCATGTATTCGCCGGGCGGCATCGTCGGCATCGGTGCCCGGATTCGCGATCGCCTGCGGCCGCCGCCCGAGGAGGACGCGGCCATGAGCCGGCGCAGGATCTATCAGGGCCTCGCCCTGCCGGAGTTCCTGCGGCCGCAGCGCCGCGAGGGCGCGGCGCTCGAGGTCGAGGACGTGGCGAAGCGCTTCGGCGGCATCCAGGCCGTGAACGGCGCCGGCCTCACCGTGGAGGCGGGGCAGATTCACGCGCTGATCGGGCCGAACGGCGCCGGCAAGACGACGCTGTTCAACCTGATCTCCGGCGCCTACGCGCCCGACCGCGGCACGGTCAGGCTCAACGGCCGGCCGATCCACGGCCTCTCCCCCGACGCGATCTGCCAGCAGGGGCTCGCCCGCTCCTTCCAGATCACCAACCTGTTCGAGGGGCTGTCGATCCACGAGAACCTGCGCCTGTCCACCCAGGCGCGCCATCCCGGCCGCTTCAACTTCTGGCGCGACGTCGACAGCTACGCGCAGGTGAACGCCGACACGGCCGAGCTGGTCCGCTTCCTCGGCCTGGAAGGCATCGAGGACATCAAGGGCAAGGACCTGTCCTATGGCGGCCAGCGGCTCGTCGATCTCGGCATCGCGCTCGCCTCGCGCCCGCAGGTGCTGCTGCTCGACGAGCCGCTGGCGGGCCTTGCCGCGGCCGAGCGCGAGCGCGTCTCCAACCTCGTGTGCACGGTGTCGTCCAACATCCCGGTGCTGATCGTCGAGCACGACATCGACCGCGTGCTCGCCCTGTCGCACCGCGTCACGGTGATGAACCAGGGCGAGGTGCTGGTCTCCGGCGGGCCGGAGGAAATCCGCAACGACCGGCGCGTGCAGGAAATCTACACCGGCAAGGGCGCGTATGCGCTCGCCGGCCGGCCGCCATGCGCGGTGAGCGGGAACGAGGTCGTGCTCTCGGCGCAGAAGCTCAACACCTTCTACGGCAAGAGCCACATCCTCAACGACGCGACGCTGGAGGTGCGCAAGGGCGAGATCGTCGCGCTGCTCGGCCGCAACGGCGCCGGCAAGTCGACGTTCCTGAAGTCGCTGGCCGGGCTGGTGCCGCCGAAGACGGGCAGCATCGTCTTCGAGGGGCGCGAGATCGTCGGGCTGCCCGCCTATGAGGTCGCCCGGCTCGGCATCGGCTACGTGCCGCAGAACCGGGGTCTCTTCGCCGGCATGACGGTCGCCGAGAACCTCGAGCTGGGGCGGCTCGCGCGCGCCCCCGAGG
Organism: Hyphomicrobiales bacterium; assembly: GCA_022838525.1. Classification (GTDB taxonomy): domain Bacteria; phylum Pseudomonadota; class Alphaproteobacteria; order Rhizobiales; family Rhizobiaceae; genus Aerobium. The sequence continues at coordinate 4,401 of JALHFU010000075.1, forward strand.
CGCCGGGCGGCGTGGTGTGGAGCGAGGAGCGCATCATGGAGATGTTCCCGCGCCTGCGCGAACGCCTGCACAGCCATGCCGACTACCTCTCCGGCGGCGAGCAGCAGATGCTGTCCATCGCGCGGGCGCTGTCCGGCAACGTCAGGCTGCTGCTGCTCGACGAGCCGTTCGAGGGCTTGGCGCCGGCCGTCATCGAGGAGTTGTTCGAGGTGCTCGACCGGCTGCGCGCCGACCTGCCCGTCATCGTCGTGGAACACAATCTCGACCTCGTGCTGGCGCTCGCCGACCGGGTGTTCGCACTCGAGCGCGGCGAGGTGTTCCATCAGGGTCCGGCCCAGGCGCTGCTCACGGACCTCGATTATCGCAAGCAGATCCTTTGGCTGTGAACGAAGTGCGGAAAGGTCCGGCCGTGAACGACACGACAACGAACGCCAACATCGCCGCCTCGCGACAGGCGGAGGCGAGGCTGCTGACCGGCGGGCGCTGGGAGGAGGGGGAAGGCGCGCCGGTCCCGGTGCTCGACAAGTTCCTGCTGACGCCCGTCGGCCATGTCCGCCCGGCATCGGCCCGGCAGGTCGCGGTCATGGTGGAGGCTGCCGCCGCCGCCTTCCGCAAGGGCCCGCCCGTCGCCCACGAGCGCGGCGAGATCCTCGCCCGCGCGGCCGCGATCGTGGCGGCGAGAAGCCGGGACTTCGTCGCCGCCATGCAGGGCGAGGCCGGCTTCACCCTCGCCGACGCCGAGGGCGAGGTGACGCGCTGCCTGGAGACGCTGCGGCTTTCCGCCGAGGAGGCGCGGCGGCTGACCGGCGACATGCTGCCGCTGGAAGGCGCGCCCGGCCAGGCCGGCCGCCTCGCCTTCACGCTGCGCGTGCCGCTCGGCGTCGTGGCGGCGATCACGCCGTTCAACTCGCCGCTCAACACCGTCGCGCACAAGGTCGCGCCGGCCTTCGCCGCCGGCAACGCCGTGATCCTCAAGCCCTCGACCAGCACGCCGCTGACGGCGTGCCTTCTGGCCGAAGCGCTCGTCGAGGCCGGCATGCCGGCCGGCTTCCTCTCCGTGCTCCACGGCGGCGGCGAGGTGGCGCGCTTCCTCCTCGACAACGGGCAGGTGCGCTTCTTCGCCTTCACCGGCAGCACCGAGGTCGGCCGGATCATCCAGGCAGCAGCCGGCCTCAGGCGCACGCAGATGGAGCTCGGCTCCATCGCCTTCACCATCCTCGGCGAGGACGCCGATCTCGACCGCGCCCTGCCCAAGGTCGTCAATGCCGGCTATCGCAAGGCCGGGCAGGTCTGCACCTCGGTGCAGATCCTGCTCGTGCACGAGGCGCGCCGCGCCGAGGTCGAGCGGCGTCTCGCCCCCATGGTCGCGGCGCTCCGTTGCGGCGACCCGCGCGACCCGGCGACCGTCGTGGGGCCGCTGATCGGCGAGCACGAGGCCGTGCGCGTCGAGGCGTGGATCGGCGAGGCGGTGGCGGGCGGGGCGCGCCTGCTCGCCGGCGGCACGCGCAGCGGCCCGGTGGTGGCGCCGACCCTGCTGACCGACATCCGCGCCGACATGAAGGTCGGATGCGCGGAAATCTTCGGGCCGGTCATGTGCATCGCGCCGTTCGCGACGCTCGACGAGGCCATCGACCGCGTCAATTCCACGCCGTTCGGGCTGGCCACCGGCCTCTTCACCCAGCGGCTCGGCGACGCCTTCGAGGCGGCGCGGCGGCTGGAGGTCGGCGGCGTGCACATCAACGAGACGTCGAGCGCCCGCGTCGACCTCATGCCCTATGGCGGCTCCAAGGACAGCGGCTTCGGGCGCGAGGGGCCCCACTACGCCATCCGCGAGATGACCGAGGAGCGCGTCGTCTCGATCTCCACCCGCTGAGACGCGGCCATTCCCAATCGACAGAGGACAGCATGACCAGGAAGATCGCATTCGTTTTCGGCGGCTCGCGCGGCATCGGCGCGGCCTGCGTGTCGGCGCTGGCCGCCGACGGCTTCGACGTCGCCTACAGCTATGTCAGCAACGCCCCCGCCGGGGCGGAAGAGCGGCCGGGCGTGCGCGCCTTCCGGGCCGACATCGGCGATTCAGGCGAGGTCGCCCGCTTCTTCGACGAGGCGGGCGCCGCGCTCGGCGGCCCGCCGGACTGCGTCGTCGCCAATGCCGGCATCAACGTGCCGCCCGTGCCGCTGGCGACGTTTCCGCCGGAGGATTTCCGCCGCCTCGTGGAGGTCAACGTCGTCGGCGCCTTCAACATCCTGTCGGAAGCGGCGCGCAGGGTCGCCGACAACGGCTCGATCATCGCGCTGACCACTTCGATGGTGCGCCACGCCGTGCCCGGCGCCGGCCCCTACAGCGCCTCGAAGGCGGCCGTGGAATGCCTCGTGCGCTCCCTGGCGAAAGAGCTTGCCGGGCGGGGCGTCCGCGTCAACGCCGTCGCGCCCGGCCCGGTCGATACCGACCTCTTCCGCGCCGGCAAGGACGAGGCGGCGATGCAGCGCTCGGCGGGGCTCAGCCCGTTCAACCGCGTCGGCCGCCCGGAGGAGGTGGCGAACGTCGTGGCCTTCCTCGCGTCGCAGAAGGCGAGCTGGGTCCACGGCCAGATCGTGCAGCCGAATGGCGGGCTGATCTGAACCGCCGTCGCCTCAATACCCCATCGCGATCAGCGCCGCCGCCGAGCGTGCGATGTTCCGGTCCGGCTCGGCGCAGATGATCTCCAGCGCCGGCGGCACGCCGGGCGTCGCGCTGCCGACCGCCCCGGCCAGCCGGGCGAAGTCGATGTCGCCGTCGCCGACCGGATCGTGCCGGTAGGCCGTCCGCGCGGTGTCGGAGATGTGGACGAGCGCCAACCTGTCTCCTGCAAGCGCCAGCCCGTCCAGCGGGTCCTCGCCGATGAAGTGCGCGTTCGCCACGTCGTAGCAGATGCCGACCGCCCCGTGGCCGGCGACCGCCTCCACGAGCCCGGCGGCATCGGGCAGGAACGCGAAGGGCTGATTCTCGGCCCAGATCGCCACGCCCTCGGCCTCGGCCACCGGCAGCAGCCTGTCGAGCGCGGCATGGAAATGGCCGAGCATGGTCTCGCGCGGCAGCGGAAAGAGCGGGTTGGCCTTGCCCGGCCCGAGAACGAGCCCGCCCGCGCCGAGCGCCCCGGCGATGCGCAGATAGGCCTCGTTGACGGCGAGGCTGTGCGCGCGCATTTCGGCGCTGGCCGCCGCGAGGTTCAGGTCGATGTTGGGCGTGTTGACGCTGACGAGCGTCGCGCCGGCCCGGTCGAGCGCCCGCCGCAGCCCGGCCAGCGCCGCCGGGCCGTCCTCCAGCCACAGATGGCCGGGATAGAACATCAGCTCGAACGCCCTGACCCCGAGGTCCGCCAGCCTCCGGACGGTCTCCTCGGCCGTCAGGGACTGCGTGTAGGCGTAGGTGTTGACGGTGAACCGGTCGCCGATCCGCATCATGCCGCGCTCCTTCGTTTCCGCCGGTGACAGACGGGAAGGAAAGCAGCATACTGTTGTACGCATTCGGATACAATCATTCGGCCGACTTGCATATGCGCCGCACTGCCTGCAAGAACGGAGTTCCTGCCGGGCTGGCAGGGCGGCAGCGCGGGACTCGGGAGAACGGCGATGGCGAGACAGGCAAAGGCGGCCCGGGACCGGGCGGAACCGCTGAGCACGATGGTGTATCGCAGCCTTGTCGACCGGCTCCGCGCGGGCACGCTCGCCCCCGGCAGCCGGCTGCGCGAGGAGGACATCGCCGCCGAGCTCGGCGTCAGCCGCACGCCGGTGCGCGAGGCGCTGACGCGCTTTCAGGTGCGCGGCCTCGCCGGGGCGAGCAGCTACGGCCTCACCGTCACCGAGCTCGACCGCCGGCAGGTGCGCGAGCTCTACGCCATGCGCGCCGTTCTCGAAGGGGCGGCGGCCCGCTTCGCCGCGGAGAACGCCTCGGCCGCCGACCTCGTCGCCATTCGCCATGCGGCGGAAATCTTCGAGGAAGAGGCTCACGACGCGGCGTCGCTGGCGCGGGCCAACGCGGCGTTCCACGAGTCGATCTACCAGACCGCCCGCAACGACTACCTCATGCGCATGCTGGAGGATCTGAACGATTCGCTGGCGCTGCTGCCGCGCACCACGTTCCAGATTCCCGGCCGCAGCGAGGAGGCCAAGCGGGAGCACGCCGCCATTCTCGACGCCATCGAGCGGCGCGACGCCGACGCCGCCGAGCAGGCGATGCGCAACCACATGCACAAGGCGCTGGCCGGCCGGCTGAAGCTGCAGTTCTCGCTGGTCGCAAGGCCGGCCTGACGGGACCGCTCCCGCCTGCTCAGGTCGCCCGGCTCCTGACCAGCGTCCCCGCGCGGCCTTCGAGGATCGCGCGGGCGTCCTCCAGCCGGCCGATGCCCGCAAGGCAGTTCCCGGCCGCCGCGAAGGCGCTGGCGGCCTCCACCTTCGGCCCCATCGAGCCGGCCGCGAACGACCGCGCGGAAAGCTCGTCCGGCGTCGCCTGCCGGATCGGCCTTTGCTGCGGCGTGCCCCAGTTCTCGTAGACGGCATCGACGTCCGTGAGCATCAGGAAGGCGTCGGCCGCGAGCTGTTCGGCAAGCAGGCCGGCGGCGCGGTCCTTGTCGATCACCGCCTCGACGCCTTCGAGGTCGCCGTCGGCGTTGCGGATGACGGGAATGCCGCCGCCGCCGGCGCAGATCACGATCACGCCGAAATTCGCCAGCAGCCGGATCGCCTCGATCTGGGTGATGCGCTTCGGCCGCGGCGACGGCACCACGCGCCGCCATTTGCCCTCGGCCTCCTCCACCATCGGCCAGCCATGGGCGGCGCGCGCCCGCTCCGCCTCGGCTTGGCTGTAGACCGGGCCGATCGGCTTTTCCGGCCGCGCGAAGGCCGGGTCGTCGCGATCGACCTCGATCTGGGTGAGCAGCGTGGCGAGCTTCGCGTCCTGCGGCAGCGCGTTGGCCAGTTCCTGCTCGACGAGGTAGCCGATCATGCCGACGCTCTCGGCGCCGAGGATGTCGAGCGGATAGGGCGCGACGTCCTTATAGGCGGCCGCCTGCAAGGCGAGCAGCCCGACCTGCGGCCCGTTGCCGTGGGCGACGACGATGTCGTGCTCGCGCGCGAGATCGGCAAGCGCGGTCGCCGCCTTGCGCACATTGGCGCGCTGCACCTCGGCCGTCATCGGCTCGCCGCGCTTGAGCAGCGCATTGCCGCCGAGCGCCACCACGACGCGCATCTCACGCCCCCAGCGTGGCGACCAGCACCGCCTTGATCGTGTGCATGCGGTTCTCCGCCTGATCGAAGACGACGGACGCTTCCGACTCGAACACCTCTTCCGTCACCTCCATGCTGTCGATGCCGTACCGGCTGAAAATCTTTTCGCCGATCTCGGTCTCGCGATTGTGGAAGGCGGGCAGGCAGTGCATGAACTTGGCATGCGGGTTGCCCGTCGCCGCCATGATCTCGGCCGTGACGCGATAGGGCGAAAGCAGCCCGATCCGCTCCTCCCAGACCGAGTCCGGCTCGCCCATCGACACCCACACGTCGGTGTAGATGAAGTCGCAGCCGCGCACGGCCCCGACCGGGTCCTCGGTGAGGGTGATCGTCGCGCCGGTCTGTGCGGCGATCCCGCGGCACTCCTCCACCAGCGCCTCGTCCGGCCAGCATGCCTTCGGCGCGCCGAGGCGCACGTCCATGCCGATCAGCGCCGCGCCCGCCAGCAGCGAATTGCCCATGTTGTTGCCCGCGTCGCCGAGGAAGGCGAAGGCCACCTGCGACAGGTGCTTGCGGGTGTATTCGCGCATGGTCAGGAAGTCGGCGAGGATCTGCGTCGGGTGGAACGCGTCGGTGAGCCCGTTATAGACCGGCACGCCCGAGAACGCCGCCAGCGTCTCGGCCTGCTCCTGCCCGAAGCCGCGATATTCGATGCCGTCATAGAGGCGGCCGAGCACGCGGGCGGTGTCCTTCATCGATTCCTTCTTGCCGATCTGGGTGCCGGTCGGCCCGAGATAGGTGACGTGCGCGCCCTGGTCGTAGGCCGCGACCTCGAAGCCGGTGCGGGTGCGCGTCGAGTCCTTCTCGAAGATCAGCGCGATGTTCTTGCCCTTCAGCCGCGGCTCCTCGTAGCCGCCATACTTGGCCTGCTTGAGCGAGGCCGACAGCCGGAGCAGGAAGCGGAGCTCGTCGGGCGTGAAGTCGCGCAGCTTGAGGAAGCTGCGCCCCTTGAGATTGACGGGCATCGGCCTTCTCCTCAGATCGGATCGCGGATCAGCGGACAGGTCATGCAGTGGCCGCCGCCGCGGCCGCGCCCGAGCTCCGCGCCCGGCACGGTGATGACCTCCACGCCCGCCTTGCGCAGCTGGGTGTTGGTGTAGGTGTTGCGGTCGTAGCCGACCACCACCCCGGGCTCGAGCGCCACGACGTTGTTGCCGTCGTCCCATTGCTCGCGCTCGGCGATGTAGGCGTCGCCCCCGGTCTGCACCACGCGCAGCTTCTTGAGGCCGAGCGCGTCGGCGACGACCTCGGTGAGATGCGCCTTCTCCTCGTGCACGTCTATCTGCCAGTCCTTCTCGCCCGGCCGCAGCGAATAGGCGGTGATGCCGTCGACCACGTCGGTGAACAGCGTCACCAGATCGCGGTCGCAGAAGGTGAAGACCGTGTCGAGATGCATGGAGGAGCGCTCCACCGGCAGCTTGCAGGCGATGACGCGCTCCGCGCCGCCCTGCGCGAACAGCGCCCGGGCGAGCTGGCCGATCGCCTGCGGCGTGGTGCGCTCGCCCATGCCGACCAGCACCAGGCCGTTGCCGAGCGGCATCACGTCGCCGCCTTCGAGCGTCGCCAGCCCGTAGTCGCTGTCGGGATCGCCCCACCACACGGGGAAGCCCGCGTCGCGGAAATCGGGATGGAAGCGGTAGACGGCGGCGATGTTCACCGTCTCCAGCTTGCGGGCGTTCCAGCGCATCGGGTTCAGCGTGACGCCGCCATGGATCCAGCAGGTGGTGTCGCGGGTGAAGAGATGGTTGGGCAGCGGCGGCAGGATGAAGTCTTCCGGCCGCAGCACCGGGGCCAGCACGCCCTTGGCCTCGACCGGCAGCTCCGCCCTGCTCATGCCGCCCATCAGGATCAGCGACAGCGCGTCGGCCTCCGTCTCCATCAGCATGGCGCGCAGGTCGTCGGCGAGCCCGACGCCGACCGTGTTCTCGTTGATCCGGCGTTCGAGGAGCCACTGGCGGGCTTCCTTGTCCTGCATCGTCTCGGCCAGCGCCTCGCGCAGGAACACCACCTCCGCGCCGCGATAGCGGATCGCGTCGACGAAGGTCATGTGCTCGACGCGCGCCTGCTTGACCCAGATGACGTCGTCGAACAGCAGTTCGTGGCAGTTCGACGGGGTCAGGCGGGTGAGGGCGGCGCCCGGCCGGTCGACCAGCACGCGCCTGAGCTTGCCCACCTCGGAGTGGACACCGTAGGTGATGGTCATCGTCTTCTCCCTCAGCCGATCAGGACGCCGACGCTCAGGCACGCCATGATGATGAGCGTGAGGATGACGAGCAGCGGCCACATGAAGCGCAGCCAGCGCTCATAGGGCACGCGGCCGATGGCGAGCGCGCCCATCACCACCGCGAAGGTCGGGTTGATCAGGTTCACCAGTCCGTTGGCCGACTGGTAGGCAGTGACCACGAGATGGCGGCCGACATCGGCGAAGTCGGCCACCGGCGCCAGGATCGGCATCGACAGCACCGCGAGGCCCGACGAGGACGGCACGAAGAAGGACAGCAGCACCTCGATCCAGTAGACGACGTTGATGAAGGCGATCTCGCCGAGGCCGGCGACGGAAAGCTCGGCCCAGTGCAGGATCGTGTCGCTGATCTTGCCCGCGTCCATGATGACGACGATGCCGCGCGCCAGCCCGATGATGAGGGCGACGCCCAGCAGGTCGCGCGCGCCGCTGAGGAAGGCGTCGATGAACTTCTCCTCGCCCGGCCACGAGATCAGCCCGATCAGGATCGCCGAGGCGAGAAACAGGCCGCTCATCTCGCCCATCCACCAGCCGCCCCGGAGCACGCCCCAGACCATGACCACGAAGGTGAGGCCGAAGACGGCGAGCACGATCTTGTGCAGGCGGGTGAACTCGACGTCGCCGCCTTCCTGGCCGGCGAGGAAATGCGCCTCGTTCTCGGCCTTGCGGTCGTAGACGATCGACTGGGTCGGATCGAGCCGCACGCGCTCGGCATAGCGCATGACGTAGACGACGCAGGCGAGCCAGGTGAGGCCGAGGATGACGAAGCGCAGCACGATGCCCTGCGTGAAGGGAATGCCCGCGGCGTCCGACGCGATCACCGTGGCGAAGGCGTTGACGGTGGAGCCGAGCACGCCGACGCCCGCGCCGAGCAGGATGATGGCCACCGCCGTCACCGCGTCGTAGCGCGCCGCGATCATGATCGGGATCAGGAGCACGTAGAAGGCGAGCGTCTCCTCGGCCATGCCGTAGGTGGTGCCGCCGAAGGCGAACAGCCCCATCAGCACCGGGATCATCCATTTCTCGCGGCCCTTCAGCGCCGTCATGGCGCTGCCGATGCCGGCATTGATCGCCCCCGTCGAGGTGACGACGCCGATGAAGCCGCCGATCACCAGCACGAACAGCGCCACGTCGATGGCGTTGGCCTCGTTGGTGGCCGGATTGTAGAGGCCGCCGATGGGCGCCATGATGACGTCGAAGATGCCCTGCGGATTGGGCTCGGTCTCGACATAGGTGCCGGCGACCGGCACCTCGCGGTCGAGCGCGGGGTTGACGACGCGCTCGTACTGCCCGGCGGGAATGATCCAGGTGAGGGCGGCGACGAGCACGATCAGCCCGAACAGGATGGTGAATGCGGTCGGGAAGCGGAAGCGCTTCCGTTCGGTGCTTTCGGTGATGTCGCTCATTGCCTCTCTCCCATGTCGATGGACCGGATCAATTCATGCTGCGCGGGGCCGAACGGTCCCAACGGCCGCTGCAGCCTAGGCCAGATGCCGATGCCGAAAATTGACGCGACGCAATCGGAGGTGGTCTTTTTGTCTCCGCTGCGTACCATAATGACGCGGCCCGGCTGCCGGCCCCTGAAGCGCGCAAGCCCGTTCTCTGATCGATAGCCGCATGAAATAACAAGGAAATTGCACCGCTTTCAGCGCTTCCGCTTTGGTCATCGGTATCGGCCTCCGCGTCGGCAAATCTGCAATGACGGAATTCCTGGTGCAGTTTTCTCCCGGTGTTTTTGATTTCTGTCAACGATAGTTGACATTTTCGCTGCCGGGCGACAGCGCCTTCAAGGCGCAGGTTTCGGCCCTCGACGGGTGGCCGCGTTTCCTCCGAAAATCCGGACTCCGATGCCGCACACCGCGGGTGCACCGCATATTGATATTGCGCGCCGGAGGCCCGAACCTGGGCGGCGTCGGGCGTGAATCGCGCGCGCGGCCGTCCCGTCGCCGCGGGTGCCCAATCAACGAGGATGAAATCCAGACATGCTTTCCGATGTGGTCGGTGTCATTCAAACGGCGCTTGCGCCCGTCTTCC
>JALHFU010000076.1:0-13466 GCA_022838525.1 Hyphomicrobiales bacterium
TTCTTCCTGTGGCTGATCTGGCGGACGCGGAGGTCGATGCTGTGAGCCTGCTCGCCCTGTCAGCCCTGAGCGCCGATCTCGGCGGCCGGCCCGTTCTCGATGGGGTCTCGTTCACGGTCGGCGGCGGCGAGTTCGTCGGCCTGATCGGGCCGAACGGCGCGGGCAAGTCCACCCTGTTGCGCGCCGTGCTCGGGCTGGTGCCGTCGCGTGGCGCGGTCGAGGTCGCGGGCCGCCCGGCAGCGCGGATGGGCGCCGCCGAGCGGGCGCGCATCGTCTCCTACCTGCCGCAGGAGCGCGAGATCGCCTGGGCGGTGACGGTGGAGCGCGTGGTGATGCTCGGCCGCGCGCCGCATATCGCGCCCTTCGCCGGCCCGGGCGCGCGCGACCGCGAGGCCGTCGCCCGCGCCATCGCGCACATGGACATCGGCGGGCTCGCGGGCCGGCCGGCGAACGCGCTCTCCGGCGGCGAGAAGGCGCGGGTGCTGATCGCCCGCGCGCTGGCGCAGGAAGCGCCGCTGATGCTCGCCGACGAGCCGACCGCCGGCCTCGACCCCGCGCACCAGATCGCGCTGATGCGGGCGCTGCAGGGCGTGGCGCGCGAGGGCGGCAGCGTCGTCGCCTGCCTGCACGATCTCGGCCTTGCCGCGCGCTGGTGCTCGCGGCTGCTGCTCATCGACGGCGGCCGGCTGGTCGCCGACGGCACGCCGGCCGAGGTGCTGACCGCCGCGCGCCTGCGCGACGTTTACGGCGTCACCGCCTATCTCGGCGAGGCGGCCGGCGGTCCCGTCGTCCAGCCGCTCGACCTCGCCTGATCCTCACAGGAACCTGATCCTCACAGGAAGAAGATCAGGCTCGCCAGCACGAAGACCGGGATCAGCACCGCGCCCGACCACAGCATGTAGCCGAAGAAGCTCGGCATGTTGACGCCGGCGCCGCGCGCGATGGCGTAGACCATGAAGTTGGGCGCGTTGCCGATATAGGTGTTGGCGCCCATGAACACCGCGCCGGCCGAGATCGCCACCAGCGTGCTCGAAAGCGTCGTCATCAGCGCCTGCGGGTCGCCGCCCGCCATCTCGAAGAAGACGAGATAGGTCGGCGCGTTGTCGAGGAAGGACGACAGCAACCCCGTCAGCCAGAAATAGACGAGGTCGTTCGGCGCGCCGTCCGCCCCGGTCACGAGCGCGACAAGCGGCGCGAAGGCGCCGTCGAGGCCGGCCTGGAGGATGGCGATCACCGGCACGATGCAGACGAAGATGGCGGCGAACAGCTTGGCCACCTCGAGGATCGGCCCCCAGTTGAAGCCGTTGGCGGCGCGGTATTCCCTGCTCGACACCGCGAGCGACACGAAGGCGAGCGCGAGGATGATGCCGTCGCGCAGAAGGTTCTGCCACTCGACCAGGACGCCGGCGATCGTGATGCCGCCGCCCGGCTTCCACATGCCCGACATCAGGATCGCCGCGATCACGCCGGCGAGAAGCGGCAGGTTGACGAGGCCGCGCACGCGGACGCGCGAATCCGGCGTCGGGTCGGCGATCTTCGGCAGGCCCCCTTCGCGGCGGTAGAGCACGCTGTCGAGGACGAAGAAGATCGCCAGCACCAGCCCGCCGACGAACAGCGTCTCGGGCAGGAGGTGCACCGTGGTCCAGAAGAACTCGACCCCGCGTAGGAAGCCGAGGAACAGCGGCGGGTCGCCGAGCGGCGTCAGCGAGCCGCCGATGTTGGAGACGAGGAAGATGAAGAACACCACGACATGGACGTTGTGGCGGCGGTCGTCGTTGGCGCGCAGGATCGGCCGGATCATGATCATCGACGCGCCGGTCGTGCCGACGACCGATGCCATCAGCGCGCCGATCAGGAGGAGCGCCGAATTGGTCAGCGGCGTGCCGCGCAGGTTGCCGGAGACGAGGATGCCGCCGGCGATGGTGAACAGCGCGAACAGGAGGATGATGAACGACATGTACTCAAGCAGCATCGCGTGCAGCACCGCCTCGAGCGCGGCCGGCACGCCATAGGCCAGCGCCAGCGGCGCGACGACGAGGACGGCCCAGAAGGCGGCGATCTTGCCGTAATGGTGCTCCCAGACATGCGGGAAGAACAGCGGCCCCGAGGCGATGGACAGCAGGATGCCGGCGAAGGGGATCGCCCACAGGAGCGACATCTCTCCGCCCGGCAGCCCGTGCGCCTCGGCCGCATGCGCCACGGGCGCGGCCATAGAGGTGAAAATGAGCGTGGCGATGGGTTTCACAAGCCGCACGACGTCCTCCCCGTTGCCTTTTCGCGGGCTGTTCTAGCCGCCGCGGCAGGCGGGGTGAAGCGAAATCGGCGGCCCGTCAGGGATAGTTGCCGTCTGGGGCAATTCGCGCCTTTGCCTTTGGCGACGAAGCGATTATGAAGCGCTGAACAGGCAAGCCAATGGAGAGCCAGCAATGACGTCCGTCATAAAGGTCCCCCCGCTCGTCACCGTCTTCGGCGGGTCCGGTTTCCTCGGCCGCCATGTCGTGCGCGCGCTGGCCAAACGCGGCTATCGCGTGCGGGCGGCGGTGCGCAATCCGAACCTCGCGCTGCATCTTCTGCCGCTCGGCAATGTCGGGCAGATCCAGCCGATCCAGGCCAACCTGCGCATGCGCTGGTCGGTCGACCGCGCGGTGCAGGGCGCGGACTGCGTCATCAACCTCGTCGGCATCCTGCACGAGAGCGGCCGCCAGAGCTTCAACGCGGTGCAGGAGTTCGGCGCGCGCGCCGTGGCCGAGGCCGCGCGGGCCGCTGGCGCCAGGCTGATCCACGTCTCGGCGATCGGCGCCGACGCCTCGTCCCACGTCCCCTATGCCCGCACCAAGGCGCAGGGCGAGAAGGCCGTTTTCGACACGGTCGGGGACGCCGTCGTCTTCCGCCCGTCGATCGTGTTCGGGCCGGAGGACAGCTTCTTCAACCGCTTCGCCGGCATGGCGCGCCTGTCGCCCGTCCTGCCGCTGATCGGCGGCGGCGGGACGAAGTTCCAGCCGGTCTATGTCGGCGACGTCGCCGAGGCGATCGCGCGCGCCGTCGACGGAACGGTCGAGGGCGGCCGCGTCTACGAGCTCGGCGGGCCCGAGGTGCGCAGCTTCCGCGAGCTCATGGAGGAGATGCTCGCCGTCGTCGGCCGCAAGCGCCTTCTCGTCTCCGTGCCGTGGTGGGTGGCGAAGATCCAGGGCCGCATCCTCGGCCTCCTGCCCAACCCGCTCCTGACCGCCGACCAGGTCGAGCTGCTCAAGCGCGACAACGTCGTCTCCGAGGAGGCGCGCAAGGAAGGCCGCACCCTCGAAGGGCTGGGCATCACGCCGCAGACGATGGAGGCGATCCTGCCGACCTATCTGTGGCAGTACCGGCCGGCCGGCCAGTTCACCAAGACCACGCTGGCCTGAGTCCTGCCGCCTTGGACACGCTCGCCGCGTTCCTGCCCGAGGGTCTCGGCACGGGCGCGGCGCTGCTGCTCGTCGTCGCATCCTTCTTCACCTCGGCGCTGACGGCGGCCTTCGGCGTCGGCGGCGGCGTGGCCATGCTGGCGCTGATGGGCCTGTTCATTCCCGTCGCCGCCCTCATCCCCGTCCACGGCGCGGTGCAGCTCGGCTCCAACACCGGCCGCGCCTGGCACCAGCGCGCGCATGTGCGCCGCGACATCTTCGGCCCCTTCCTCGCCGGCTCGCTCGTCGGCGCGGCGGCGGGCGCGTTCTTCGTGGTCCAGCTTCCCGATGCGCTCCTGAAGCTCGTGCTGGGCGGCTTCGTCATCGCCGTGACGTGGACGCGGATTCCGGGCTTCGACCGGCTGTCGCGCGCCGGCCTCGCCGTCGGCAGCGCCGTCACCGCGCTGGTGACGATGTTCGTCGGCGCGACCGGGCCGCTGTTGTCCGCCTTCTTCGCGCAGCTGATGCCGGACGACCGCAAGGCGCTCGTCGCCACCCACGCCGCGGGCATGACCGTGCAGCACTTCCTCAAGGTGGTGGTGTTCGGCTTCGCGGGCTTCGCCTTCGCGGCCTGGCTGCCGCTGGTCGCCGTCATGATCGTCTCGGGCTATCTCGGCACGGTCTACGGCAGCGCCTGGCTGGAGAAGCTTCCCGAGGAGACGTTCCGCCGCTGGTTCCGGATCGGCATCACGCTTCTGGCGCTCGACATGATCCGCCGCGGCCTGACGGCCTATCTGTAAGCTCTCAGCCCCAGATAGAGAGCGCGACGAGCCCGGCCGTGCCGACGAGGAGCCGCCACCAGCCGAACGGGGCGTAGCCGCGCCGCGACACGAAGTCGAGCAGGCTGCGCACCACCAGCACCGCCGCGAAGAAGGCGAAGACGAAGCCGGTGGCGATGATCGGCAGGTCGGCGGCCGACAGCGCGTCGCGGTTCTTGTAGAGGTCGTAGGCGAAGGCGCCGGCCATGGTCGGCATGGCGAGGAAGAAGGAGAATTCCGCCGCCGAGCGCTTGTCGGCGCCGAGCAGCAGGCCGCCGACGATGGTGGCGCCCGAGCGCGACACGCCCGGTATCATGGCGAGGCACTGGAACAGGCCGATGCGGAAATAGACCGACAGCGGGAACTGCGAGGCGTCGGCATATTTCGGCGCCGGCGCGTGCTTGTCTACCCACAGCAGCACGAAGCCGCCGAGGATGAGCATGACGCAGATCAGCACCGGCGTCTCGAACAGCACGGTCTTGATGAAGCCGTGGGCGGCGGCGCCGATCACCGCCGCCGGCAGGAAGGCGATGAGGATGCCGGCGACGAAGTTCTGCGTGCCGCGGTCCGACGGCAGCTTGACGAGCATGTCCCACAGCCGGGCGAAATAGACCGACAGGATGGCGAGGATCGCGCCGAGCTGGATCAGCACCTCGAACGCCTTGCCGGTGGATTCGAATCCCATGAAATGGCCGGCGAGCAGGATATGGCCGGTGGAGGAGACGGGGATGAACTCGGTCAGCCCTTCCAGAACGCCGAGAAGCGCGGCCTCGACGATCGTCTGTTCGCTCATTCGCGTCTCCGTCGCCTTCGGCCGCCTGCCGGCCGCTTGCTTGTCAGGGGGTGGATGAGCGCCTATAGGACGGGGCTGGCCCGGCGCCCGACTCGAAAACGGGTCCGAGACTTAGCCCCCCGGCCTCAAAAAAGCCAGAGCGTTGCGTTCCCGAGTAGCCATGCTGACCCTGTTCCACCACCCGCTGTTTGCCGCCTGCCGTTTCGTGCGCCTCTCCTTCGGCGAGTATGGCGAGGAGCTGGCGCTGATCGAGGAGAAGCCGTGGCAGCGGCGCAAGGAGTTCCTGGCGCTGAACCCGGCCGCGACGCTTCCGGTCCTGCTGGCCGAGGGCGACCATCCGGTCGTCGGCGCCACCGTGATCGCCGAATATCTCGACGAGACGCGCGGCGTCCTGAAGCGCGACCGCCGGCTGATGGCCGAGGACCCGCTGGCGCGGGCCGAGATCCGCCGGCTGGTCGACTGGTATCTCGGCAAGCTCGAGGCCGACGTATCGCGCCATCTGGTGCGCGAGCGCGTGCTGAAGCCGGTGATGGGCGCGGAGTTCGGCGGCGGCTCGCCCGATTCGGCGGCGATCCGCGCCGCCCGCGCCAACATCCGCCAGCATCTGAAATACACCAACTGGCTCGCCGGCACGCGCAACTGGCTCGCCGGCACGAAGCTTTCCTATGCCGACATGGCGGCGGCGGCCTCGCTCTCCGTCCTCGACTATCTCGGCGAGGTCGCCTGGGCCGACTATCCGGCCGCCAAGGACTGGTACACGCGCATGAAGTCGCGCCCGTCCTTCCGGCCGCTTCTCTCCGACAGGGTGCGCGGGCTGTCGCCGGCCTCGCACTACGGCGACCTGGATTTCTGATGGCCCCTGTCGGAATAGCTGGCGCTCCGGGCCGGTCTTCCGCAGACCGGCTTCGCGCCTTCATCGACGCCGAGGCGAAAAGGCTCGGCTTCGACGCCGTCCGGGTGACGGCGCCGGATTCGACGCCGCTGGCGCACGCGCGCCTCGCCGAATATGTCGGCCGCGGCCATCACGGCACCATGGAATGGATGGCCGAGACCGCCGACCGCCGCGGCGACCCGCGCGCGCTGTGGCCGCAGGTGCGCTCCGTCGTCATACTGGCCATGAACTACGGTCCCGATCGCGACCCGCTGGAGCTGCTTTCCCGCAAGGATCGCGGCGCGATCTCGGTCTATGCCCGCCACCGCGACTATCACGACGTCATCAAGGGCCGGCTGAAGGAGGTGGCGCAGAAGCTCGCCGCCCGCAGCGGCGCCGAGGTCAAGGTCTTCGTCGACACCGCGCCGGTGATGGAGAAGCCGCTTGCCGCCGCGGCCGGCATCGGCTGGCAGGGCAAGCACACCTGCCTCGTCAGCCGCGACTTCGGGGCGTGGCTGTTCCTCGGCTCGATCTTCACCACGGCCGAGCTGCGGCCGGACGAGGCCGAGCGCGACCATTGCGGCTCCTGCCGCGCCTGTCTCGACATCTGCCCGACCGACGCCTTCCCCGCGCCCTACCAGATCGATGCGCGCCGCTGCATCTCCTATCTCACCATCGAGCTGAAGGGGCCGATCCCGCACGAGTTCAGGAGGCCGATCGGCAACCGCATCTACGGCTGCGACGACTGCCTCGCCGTCTGCCCGTGGAACAAGTTCGCGCGCGAGGCCTCGGAGGCGAAGCTGGTGGCGCGCGAGGACCTGCAGGAACCGCGCCTCGCCGACCTGCTCATGCTCGACGATGCGGGCTTCCGCGCCCTGTTCTCCGGCTCGCCGGTCAAGCGCATCGGCCGCGACCGCTTCATCCGCAACGTGCTGATCGCGGTCGGCAACTCCGGCGAGGCTGCGCTCGTCCCGCAAGTGAAGCGCCTCCTCGCCGACGCCTCGCCGCTGGTGCGCGGCGCGGCGGTGTGGGCGCTGGCCGAGCTTTCCGGGCCGGCTGCCGTCGCGGGCCTGCGTGACGACGACCCCGAGGTCGCCGCCGAGATCGCCCATGTGCTTGGCGATGAACGACGCTATGCCTGACGGCAGCGGCGTCGCACGCGCCGTCGAAAGTGCGGCCTGCTGCTGTTATGATTCGCTTAACCCTGTCGCGGCCATGCTTTGTGCCGGCGGGGCGCGAAGGACGATAGCCGGAGGCAGGCCATGGCATTGAAAGCGACGATCCGCGGCATCGCCGTTGCGCTCGCCGGTCTCGGCGCGCTGGCGGCGGCGCTCGTGCCCGCGCCCTCGGCCGCCGACCCGCTCGCCAAGGACGTCTTCGGCGCCCACCGCCTGCCCGCCGCGGCGAAGCCGGCCGCGCACGGCTTCTATTCCAAGGGCTGCTTCGCCGGCGGCATGGCCATCGCCGCCGACGGCCCGAACTGGCAGGCCATGCGCCTGTCGCGCAATCGCCGCTGGGGCCATCCCGACATGATCGCGCTGCTCGAACGCTTCTCGCGCGACGCGGCGAAGGACGGCTGGCCGGGCATCCTGATCGGGGACGTCTCGCAGCCGCGCGGCGGGCCGATGCTCTCCGGCCACGCCTCGCACCAGCTCGGGCTCGACGCCGACATCTGGTTCGTGCCGATGCCCGCGGACAGGCGGCTCTCGGCCGCCGAGCGCGAGACGATGGACTTCGTCTCCATGCTCAGGCCCAACTCGCTCCATGTCGACGACCGCAAATGGACGCCCGCCCACGCCGCCGTGCTGAAGCGGGCGGCGAGCTACCCCAACGTCGAGCGCATCCTCGTCCATCCGGGCATCAAGAAGAAGCTGTGCGACACGGTCTCGGGCGATCGCTCGTGGCTGCGCAAGGTGCGCCCGTTCTGGGGCCACGATTCGCACTTCCACATCCGCATCGGCTGCCCGGCCGGCTCGCCCGGCTGCAAGGGCCAGGAGGCGGCGCCGCGCGGCGAGGGCTGCGACGCCTCGCTCGCCTGGTGGTTCACCGAGGAGCCGTGGCGGAAATCGACCGGGCCGGCGGAACCGCGCGCCCGTGACGTCATGCGCCTTTCCGCCCTGCCGGCCGCCTGCAAGGCCGTGCTCGCCGCGCCGTCGCCGGCCTCGGAGATGGCGGTGACGGTCGGCGGCGGCGCGCCGGTCATCGCCACGGCGGGCGCGGCCCCGGTGACGGCGAGCGCCTACGCCCCGACGCCGGAGAGCGCCATCCCGCTGCCGTTTCCGCGCCCGCGCGACTGACGGCGGCGCGGCGTGCTTGACTTTGCCGGAGCCGCGATCCTAAACCGGGCTGTCCTAAACCGATTTAGCACTTCAAGGACACGCTGCGGGGCTAAATTGCAGGATGAATCGCAAGGATGCCACTCCGGGATGAGCCTCGGCCGGCCGCATGCCGGCACGCCGTCCCGCCCGAACCCGGATTGCGACGGATCATGCTGAGATTCCCGGTGCTGATCGGCGACATTGGCGGCACCAACGCCCGCTTCGCGATCCTGCTCGACGCCTATGCCGAGCCGAAGGAGTTCCCGAGCGTGCGCACCGCCGACTTCGCCTCGCTCGACGAGGCGATCGAGGCGGCGGTGCTCGACCGCACCTCGGTGCGGCCGCTCTCGGCGCTGCTCGCGGTCGCGGGCCCCGTGGACGGCGACGAGATCGCGCTGACCAATCACGGCTGGGTGGTGCGCCCGAGGCGGATGTTCGAGACGCTGGGGCTGGAGGAGGTCGTCGTCCTCAACGACTTCGAGGCGCAGGCGCTCGGCGTCGTCGCGCTCGGCCCCGAGCACATGGAGAAGATCGGCGGCGGCGCGCCGGAGGAGGAGGCGAGCCGCGTCGTGCTCGGTCCCGGCACCGGGCTGGGCGTCGCTGGCCTTGTCCATGCCCGCCACATCTGGATTCCCGTGCCGGGCGAGGGCGGCCATGTCGACATCGGCCCGCGCTCGCCGCGCGACTTCGCCGTCTTCCCGCATATCGAGACCATCGAGGGCCGCATCTCGGGCGAGCAGATGCTGTGCGGGCGCGGGCTGGTCAACATCTACCGCGCGGTGGCCGCGGCCGACAGCGCCGCGCCGCGCTTCTCCACCCCGGCCGAGATCACGGGCGCCGCACTTGCCGGCGAGGACGGCGTCGCCGGCGAGGCGCTCGGCATGTTCGTCACCTGCCTCGGGCGGCTTGCCGGCGACATGGCGCTGGTGTTCATGAGCCGCGGCGGGGTGTTCCTGACCGGCGGCATCGTGCAGAAGATCGTGCCGGCGCTCAAGGACGGACGCTTTCGTGCCGCATTCGAGGACAAGGCTCCCCACAGCGAGCTGATGCGGGCGATGCCGGTCTACGTCGTCACCCATCCGCTCGCCGCACTGGCCGGTCTCGCCGCCTATGCGCGGATGCCGGCCCGCTTCGGCGTCGAGACGGAAGGCCGGCGCTGGATCAAGGTCTGAGCGCGCGCGGTCGATTTCGCGATTGCGCCGCGCGCCGCGACAGGGCATAGCCGGTTGCGAACCAGCGGATGCGTGGAAGACGGTAGCTTGACGGTGGACCAGGACAGGCGGCGCAAGGCCGCGCAGGGCGCGATCCTGCCCGTGCTCAAGCGCGTGATCCAGGAGAACGCGCGCGACTATGTCGGCATCTACGCGCTGGCGATCCTGTGCCTTCTGGCGGTCGCCGGCGCGACGGCGTTCATTCCCTGGGTGATGCCGCCGCTGATCGACGAGGTGTTCTACAAGAGCCGCTTCGATCTGGTGCCGTGGATCTGCCTCGCCGTGGTGGGCGTGTTCCTCGTCCGCGGCATCGCCTCCTACGGGCAGGCGGTGCTGCTCGGCCGCATCGGCAACAATCTCGTCGCCCGCTACCAGAAGCGCATCTTCGAGCATCTGATGCGGCTCGGCCTCGACTTCTACGGCAGCGAGCGCTCCGGCCGACTCGCCGCCCAGATCAACGAGAACGTGCTCGGCATCCGCGACATGCTGTCGATGACGCTGAAGTCGCTGGCCGGCGACGCGGTGATGCTCGTCGGCCTGATCGTCGCCATGGTCGTGCTCGACCCGGTGCTGTCGCTGAGCGCGATCGTGATCGGCCCGCCGCTGATCTACGCCGTCAACGCCATCATGCGCCGCCTGCGCCGCGTCGCGCGGCAGGCCGTGGAGGTCAACGCCCGCCTCGTCGGCGCCATGCAGGAGGCCACCCAGGGCATCGCCGTGGTCAAGGCCTTCACCATGGAGGACGAGCTGTCGCGCAAGATGGCGGGGCTCGTCTCCGAGGCGGAAGGCCGCGCCAATAAGATCATCAAGGTCTCGGAGCGCGTGACGCCGATCTCCGAGCTGCTCGCCGGCCTCGCCGTCGCCGGCGTCATCGGCTATGCGGCCTGGCGCGCCTCCGCCGCCGGCACGCCGCCCGGCTCGGTCTTCGGCTTCATCACCGCGCTGCTCCTCGCCTACGATCCGGCGCGCCGGCTGGCGCGCGTCCAGGTCGGCCTGGAAAGGTCCTTGGTCAACGCCCGCATGATCTACGAGCTCCTCGACAGCGAGCCCGGCGAGCGCGACCGGCCGGGCGCCGCTGCGCTGGCGGCGCGCGCGGGCGAGGTGCGCTTCGACAAGGTCTCCTTCTCCTACCTGCCGGACCATCCGGTCCTCGAGGATGTCAGCTTCGTCGCCGAAGCCGGCCGCACCACCGCGCTGGTCGGCGGCTCGGGCGCCGGCAAGTCGACGCTGCTCGCGCTGCTCGAGCGCTTCCACGAGCCGTCCTCCGGCGCCATCCTCATCGACGGGCAGGACATAGCCGGCGTCACCCGCGCCTCGCTGCGCGGGGCCATCTCCTACGTCTCGCAGCAGCCCTACCTGTTCGAGGGCACCGTGCGCGACAACATCCGCTACGGCCGCCCCGGCGCCACCGACGCCGAGGTCGAGGAGGCCGCGCGCCTCGCCCATGCCCACGAGTTCGTCGCCCGCATGCCGCAGGGCTACGACACGCCCGTCGGCGAGAACGGGGCGACGCTGTCCGGCGGCCAGCGCCAGCGCCTGTCGATCGCCCGCGCCATCGTGCGCAACGCGCCCATCCTGCTGCTCGACGAGGCGACCTCGGCGCTCGACACGCGCTCCGAGGCCATGGTGCAGGAGGCGCTGCGCGCGGCGATGAAGGGCCGCACCACCATCGTGGTCGCGCACAGGCTGTCGACAGTGATCGACGCCGACCGTATCGTCGTTCTCGAGGCGGGCCGCGTCGTGGAAGAAGGCACGCATGCCGAGCTTCTCGCCGATCCGGCCGGGGCCTATGCCAGGTTCTACCGGTTCCAGCGCAAGGATGCCGGCGCGGCCGCCGACAGGACGAGGGAGGGAGCGGCATGAGCATGGGGCTCGTCGTCGTCGGCGCCGCCGG
Organism: Hyphomicrobiales bacterium; assembly: GCA_022838525.1. Classification (GTDB taxonomy): domain Bacteria; phylum Pseudomonadota; class Alphaproteobacteria; order Rhizobiales; family Rhizobiaceae; genus Aerobium. The sequence continues at coordinate 11,286 of JALHFU010000076.1, forward strand.
CCGTATGGGCCGCACGCTGGTTCGCGCCATTCACGAGACGCCGGGCGTCGAGCTTGCCGGCGCGGTGGAGCGCCCCGGCTCCTCCTTCGCCGGGCAGGATGCGGGTGAGCTGGCCGGCGTCGGCCGTCTGGGCGTCGCCATCGCCGACGATCCGCTGCCGGTCTTCGCCCGGGCCGACGGCGTGCTCGACTTCACCGCGCCGGCCGCGACCGTGGAGTTCGCCGGATATGCCGCGCAGGCGCGCATCGTCCACGTCATCGGCACCACGGGCTGCCTGCCCGCCGACGATGCGAGGATCGCCGCCGCCGCCCGCCACGCCGCCATCGTCAAGTCGGGCAATATGAGTCTCGGGGTCAACCTGCTCGCCGTCCTCGTCGAGCAGGCGGCGCGGGCGCTCACCGGCGACGACTTCGACATCGAGGTGCTGGAGATGCACCACCGCCACAAGGTCGACGCGCCCTCCGGCACGGCGCTGCTGCTCGGCCAGGCCGCCGCCCGGGGGCGCCAGGTGGCGCTGGCGGACAAGAGCGTGCGCGTGCGCGACGGCCACACCGGCCCGCGCGAGGCCGGCGCCATCGGCTTCGCCACGCTGCGCGGCGGCTCGGTCGTCGGCGACCATTCGGTGCTGCTTGCCGGCCCCGGCGAGCGCATCGTGCTTTCCCATCACGCCGAGGACCGTTCGCTGTTCGCGCGCGGCGCGGTCAGGGCCGCGCTGTGGGCGCACGGCAGGAAGCCGGGCCTCTACTCGATGCGCGACGTGCTCGGCCTGTGAATTCCCAACCTTCCCAAGCATAACCAGGAGACCCCAATGTCCGGAACGCTGGTCCTCGTCCGCCACGGCCAGAGCGAATGGAACCTGAAGAACCTGTTCACGGGCTGGCGCGATGTCGGCCTGACCGAGCAGGGCCACGAGGAGGCGAAGGCCGCCGGCCGCAAGCTCGCCGCGCGCGGGCTGAAGTTCGACATCGCCTACACCTCCGCGCTCAGCCGCGCGCAGGTGACGTGCCAGCACATCCTCGACGCGGTCGGCCAGCCCGATCTCGAGACCGTGCGCAACCTTGCCCTGAACGAGCGCGACTACGGCGACCTTTCCGGCCTCAACAAGGACGACGCGCGCGCGAAATGGGGCGAGGAGCAGGTTCATGTCTGGCGCCGCTCCTACGACGTGCCGCCGCCCGGCGGCGAGAGCCTGCGCGACACCGGCGCGCGCGTGTGGCCCTACTACATGCACGTGATCCAGCCGCACGTGCTGCGCGGCGAGACGGTGCTGGTCGCCGCGCACGGCAATTCGCTGCGCGCCCTGATCATGGCGCTCGACGGGCTGAGCGGCGAGGCGGTGGTCAAGGTCGAGCTCGGCACCGGCGTGCCGATCGTCTACCGGCTCAACCCGGATTCGACCGTCGCCTCGAAGGAGATTCTCGAAGGCTGAGCCCCGCCGGTCCGCTGCTTCGCAGGCCGGCGGATCGCCCGGCCGCATAGGCAGCCGGCAAATCCGGAGGAAATCCGCCGTCCGGTTCCGGCTTGTTGCATCGGGCGCGAGATTGTCGTTGACAGCACGCGCGCGCCCGCCTACATCGGCGGCGCACCGCGCATGATGTCGGCGTTAGGACGCCCCGTACGGAACCCGGACGGATCATGCGGTCACTGCCCAGGTGGCGGAATTGGTAGACGCGCACGGTTCAGGTCCGTGTGCCGCGAGGCGTGGAGGTTCGAGTCCTCTCCTGGGCACCAGTAACTCATCCAGCATAGTCCGCTGATGTCTCAAAAAGCCCGGTTTTCCGGGCTTTTTTGCTATCTGGCGTCTGCCGGCGGCCACTGCCGTCCCTTGGTATCTGGAGCTCATTTTTGGTACTTTTCGTGGTAAACTCCTGAAATGCCCGCTGAGAGGTCGAAAAAGTACCAAGAGAGGCCGAAAAAATGCCGTTAACAGAAGCATTTACCCGATCGGTGAAGCCCCTTCAGAGCATGAAGAAGTACAGCGACGGAGGTGGCCTCCATCTCCGGGTCGAGCCGAGGGGATCGAAGCTCTGGCGGATGCAGTACACCTTCGGCAACAAGCAGAAGTCGCTGACGTTCGGGAAGTACCCCATCGTCTCGCTCGCCGAAGCGAGGCGCAAGCGGGACGAGGCCAAGAAACTCATAGCCAACGGGATCGATCCCGCCGAGCGCGTGCGTATCGAG
>JALHFU010000287.1:0-3758 GCA_022838525.1 Hyphomicrobiales bacterium
CTAAAGAACGCGTCACGAATAGCCGCCGCGCGCTGGAAGGTTTGCAGCACACCCGGCGCAATCCCCAGCTTCTGCGCCGCGCCCGGCTGCCAGCGCCAGGTCTGCGCGGAGGTGTCTACGTAAGGCTGCAGGTACTTGCGGAAGTAGTTGTCCATCACCCCGCCCACGCCGAAGAACTGGCCGAAGTCATCCAGGGTCGCGTCCCGCGCACTGCCCGGCGACATCGGGTAGCGGCCCGCCAGGGACTGGCGATACACGTTGACCACTTCGCTGGCCCAGGCCGCGTTCAGTTGATTGCGCACCCCGCCCATCATGCTGTTGGTGGTGGAATTGACCACCGACTTGACCATGCCCTGCACCAACGGTGGCTGGCGCTCGGCATTCAGGCTGACACGCGTGGCCGCAGCCGCCGCCTGGTTCTTCGCCTCGCCGAGCAAGGCATCACCGCTGGCGCCAACCATGGCGCTGACCTGCACATACAGCGCGTTCATGTCGGTGAGCAGGCCATCGATGGCCGCCGGTTCGCCTTCGTTCTTGCTGACGATGCGGTTGAGTTCGGCAAAGTGTGCGGTCACCGGATCATCCGCCGCAGCAGGTGCATTGGCGGTCGGTTGTTCCTGGCCGAGCAGGCTGCCCAGGCGCTCCTTGAGCTTGTCGACGGCGGCGACCGCCGAGTTCGCCGTCGCCAGCATCGGATCGACCACGATGACCAGCCGGTCCTCGAGATCGCTCGGCGCCTTGAAGAAGTATTCGACCGCCTGCAGCGTCTCGTGGTCGCGGTAGAGGCCGATATGGGCGACGCGCGCGGCCGGCACCAGATCGAGCATGCCGTCGAGCAGGCCGTTGCCGGCGCGCAGCACCGAGGCGAAGACCAGCTTCTTGCCTTCGAGCGTCGGCGCCTCGATGGTCTTCAGCGGCGTCTCGATCACCCGCGTCGTCAGCGCCAGCTCGCGCGTCACCTCGTAGCAGAGCAGCAGCGATATCTCGCGCAGCAGCCGGCGGAAGCTCGCCGTCGACGTGTCCTTGTCGCGCATGATGGTGAGCTTGTGCTGGACAAGCGGATGGTCGACGACGGTCACGCCCTGCATAGGCCTCTCTCCATTGTTCTTTTCGGCGTGCGATCCTAACCGCCCGGCAGCGCGCAGGATACCTTGACCGCGGCCGCAACCACAGCTTTCTGGCGCGAAACCGCCGGAATCGGCGCGTTAACCGGCGCGGCCGATCATCGCGGCTTCGGCAATGGCGCGGGCCCGATCAATCGTTTATGGTCGCGCCGGATTTCGGACGGATGACTTGCGATGTCGGATGAACGCACGACCGCCGCGGGCGGCATGGAGACGGCCTACGGCTTCCGGCAGGTCGGCGAGGGCGAGAAGCAGAGCCTGGTCAACGAGGTGTTCCACAAGGTCGCCTCGCGCTACGACCTGATGAACGACCTGATGTCGGGCGGCCTGCACCGGTTGTGGAAGGACGCCATGGTCGCCTGGCTGAATCCCCCCAAACGGGAGGGCTGGAGCGTACTCGACGTCGCCGGCGGCACCGGCGACATCGCGTTGCGCATCGTCGAGGCCTCGCACCGCAACGCCCACGCCACCGTGCTCGACATCAACGGCTCGATGCTGAAGGTCGGCGAGGAGCGGGCGCAGACGCGCGGGCTCGGCGGGCATGTCGATTTCGTCGAGGCCAATGCCGAGGAACTGCCCTTCGCGGATGCGAGCTTCGACGCCTACACCATCGCCTTCGGCATCCGCAACGTGCCGCATATCGACGTCGCGCTTTCGGAAGCCTACCGGGTTCTGAAGCCCGGCGGGCGGTTCCTGTGCCTCGAATTCTCCGAGGTCGAGATGCCGCTGCTGGACAGGCTCTACGAGGCGTGGTCGTTCAGGGCGATCCCGCAGATCGGCGCGGCGGTGGCCGGCGACGGCGAACCCTACCGCTATCTGGTCGAGTCCATCGCCAAGTTTCCCAACCAGCGCAATTTCGCCGCCATGATCGAGCGCGCCGGCTTCGAGCGCGTGACGTGGCGCAACTATTCGGGCGGCATCGCCGCGCTGCATTCCGGCTGGAAGCTGTGAGGTCTCTCGCCCGATGAGCACCGCCGCCGCCTGGTTCCGGCTGGTCCGCGCCGGCTGGATCATGACCCGCGAGGGCGTGCTGGCCGCGCTGCCGGGCGACCAGCTCGCGGGCCTGCCGCGGGCCGGCTGGCGCGTGGCGCGGCTGCTCGCGCGGCGCGAGGCCAGAGGCAGCGGGCGCAGCCAGCGCCTGTCGCGCGCGGTGGACCGGCTCGGCCCGTCCTACGTCAAGCTCGGCCAGTTCCTCGCCACGCGGCCCGACGTGGTCGGCACGGAGATCGCCATGGATCTGGCGAACCTCCAGGACCGGATGACGACCTTTCCGACCCGCGACGCCGTCGAGGAGATCGAGGCGTCGCTCGGCCGGTCGATCGGCGACCTCTATGCCCGCTTCGACGAGCCGGTCGCGGCGGCCTCGATCGCGCAGGTGCATCCGGCAGCGATCCTGCGCGACGGCGTCGAGAGACGCGTCGCGGTCAAGGTCATCCGCCCGGGCGTGCGGCGGCGCTTCCTCGCCGACCTCGAAAGCTACTTCCTCGCCGCGCGGCTTCAGGAGCGTCGAGGTGACGAGGACGCTCGCCCAGACCACCAAGATCGAGATGGACCTGCGGCTGGAGGCGGCCGCGCTGTCGGAGCTGGCCGAGAACACCAAGGACGATCCCGGCTTCCGCGTGCCGTGGGTGGACTGGGAGCGCACCGGCCGCGACGTCGTGACCATGGAGTGGGTCGACGGCGTCAAGATGAGCGACGTCGAGGGCTTGCGCGCCGCCGGCCACGACCTCGAGAAGCTGGCGCAGGTGCTGATCCAGTCGTTCCTGCGCCACACGCTGCGCGACGGCTTCTTCCATGCCGACATGCATCCCGGCAATCTGTTCGTCGAGGCCGACGGCACCATCGTCGCGGTCGATCTCGGCATTTCCGGCCGCCTCGGGCGCAAGGAGCGGCGTTTCCTCGCCGAGATCCTCTACGGCTTCATCGTCCGCGACTATCGCCGCGTCGCCGAGGTGCATTTCGAGGCCGGCTACGTGCCGCGCGCCCACGACATCGACGCCTTCGCCCAGGCGATCCGCGCCATCGGCGAGCCGATCCACGGCCAGCCGGCCGAAACCATCTCGATGGCGCGGCTCTTGACGCTGCTGTTCGAGGTGACCGAGCTGTTCGACATGGCGACGAGGCCGGAGCTCGTCCTCCTCCAGAAGACCATGGTGGTGGTCGAGGGCGTGGCGCGCACGCTCGACCCGGCCTTCAACATGTGGAAGGCCTCCGAGCCGGTCGTCGGCGACTGGATCAGGGCCAATCTCGGCCCGCGCGGCCTGCTGGAGGATGCGCGCGAGGGGGCCTCCGCCCTCCTCTCGCTCGCCCGCCAGGCGCCGGAGCTCGCGGAGCGCACCGAGCGGCTGTCGCGCGAGATCGACGCCATGGCCGAGAACGGCCTGCGCTTCGACGACGCCACCGCCGACAAGATCGGCCGCGCGGAAGCCCGGCGCACCCGCTCGGGCCGGGTCGCGCTGTGGGTGATCGCGGCGACGCTGATCTGGATCGCGTGGCAGATCGGCTGAATCTCTTCTATGATGAAACGATCGGGGAGGCGGACCGGCGAATGACCCTTTCGGACAAGCGCATCCTGCTCATCATCGGCGGCGGCATCGCGGCCTACAAATGTCTCGACCTCATCCGCCGCCTGCG
>JALHFU010000288.1:0-2585 GCA_022838525.1 Hyphomicrobiales bacterium
TCTCGGCGAAATCCGCGAGGTCCACCTCGACCGCGCGATGTTCGCGGATCTGGACGAGGCGTTGATGGCCGTGCTTGTGATAGACGGTCCCTGGCACCCGGATCGGCTGGTGCGCCGAGCGGAAATGCGTGTCGCCGCCGACCTTCACGGCGATGTCGCCGCGCAGACGGCAAAGGGTGGCGAGATCCTCTCCCTCGGAGGGTTCGGTCAGCTGCCACCAGACATGGAGTTTCGCGGCGCCCTCGGGCGTGCGCCCGCCGCTCTCAATGACCAGCGTCGGCGTGCCGAGGTGGCGCGTGACATGGTCGAGCTTGGCCGGGATGTCGCCCGCGTCGAGATCGACGACGATGGCCTGCATCTGCAGCACGTCGGCGGCACGAGCCTGACCCTGCTCGGCGACGGTGCCGGGGATGACATAGACGGCCGCGCCCTCACGGTTCGCCCATGCGGCGAAAGTCGCGAGCTTCTCGGGCGCGGTATCGTCGGCCGGGATCCAGATGTTGTGCGGCTTGCCGTCCCGGCCCTGACCCTTGTCGACGAAACCGCGGAGCGGGATCAGCCCCTCGCACCAGCTGAACACGGTGTCGAGGAAATGAGCGATCTGCTCGGGGTCGGGGTCGCAGCCGAAGGGGTTCTCGGGCGGCGGCCCGTCGTTGAAGTCCGTCCAGGGGTTGAAGTGCAGGATGCCGTCGTTGCTCATGCCGGAAGCCCCCAGCAGCGATCGGACCACGGGCAGAAGCGGCATTCGAAGAAGTCGGGCGTGGTGGCGACGCGCGGCAGAAGCTCGCCCGCGTCGGTCGCCTGCAGGATCCGCACGCCCCGGTCGGACATGCGCTGCGCGAGCTCGGCGTCGAAGGGCACCAGCTCATGGTGAAGCTCGGCCGTGTCCTTGTTGATCGCGGTGAAGAGCGCGGGCGCGGCGCTGATGCCGGGCACGCTGGTTTCCATGTAGGCCTGATAGACCGCGATCTGGGCGGCATAGACCGGCTTCGACTTGGTCACGCCGTCCTTGACGCAGGCGCGCCAGTTCTTGGCGTTCATCGTCTTGCATTCCCACAGTGCGGGAACGGCCAGACCGAAGCCTTCGGGCCCCGCAGCGATGATGCCGTCGACATGACCGCGGATGCGCCCGCCCGCGACCGAGAAGCCGAACTGGCCGCCATCTGGCCGGTTGCCCTTCCGGGTGTAGAGGTCGAAGCCCGCGCCGCGCAGCCAGGCGACGGCCAGATCCTCGAGCGCGTGGCCGATGGCGAAGATGCGCAGCGACTGGCCGCTGAAACCCTGGCCCTCGTCCTTCGGCGTCGCCGTGAACTCGAACTGAAGGGCGCGCTCGCAGGCATGGCCGAGGCGGGATCCGCCGAGATAGTCGCGGAGCGGCCGCGTGGCCTGATCGGCGGTGAGCGCCTGATCGACGGCGGCGTTGACTCGGTCGGCGAAGCTGGGGCGATGATTGTAATCGAGGGTCAAAACGGCACCTCCGGCGTCTGCGCCCGGGCGATGTCGGACATGGCCTCGCGGAAGCCCTCGACAGCTTCCTCGATCAGCGCACGCACCTGCGCCTCGGTCAGATCGGCGAGCGGGGTGGCCCAGCCGATCTCGTCCATCAGCAGCGCCACGCGCTTCATGGTGGCGGTGATCGCGGCGCGCTCCTCCTCGGTCAGGTCAACCATGGCGAAACGCTCCCGCGCCAAGCGCGTCCAGAAGGACTGGCAGGGCTTCGAGCAGAACCACACCGAGGGCCGGGGCCGCTTCGACCGGACCGGATCGAACCAGCCAAAGCCACGGGTGGGTTGCCGGCAGACAGCACAGAGCGTCCCACGCGGATGCCAGAGCCGCCGCCGGTCCTCGGCGGTGATGGGGATGATGGAGGCCATCGGTCATGCCGCCCTCCGTTCGGGGTTGGCCGCGCTGTCGATCAGCTGGCGGATGGCGCGCTTGTTGAAGCCGAAGGTCATCAGCGCGGAAGCGCGGTAGCGCGTCAGGCCGAAGTCATGGCGGCACTCGGGCGGCAGGTACTGCAGCTGCTTTTCGGTCGGCGGCTGGCGCAGCCAGGAGCGGGTCTTGAAGGCGCTCTCGTCGGTCTCGTGCGTGTTCAGCCAGTCGTCAGCCTGCGCGAGGCAGACCGTACGCTCGCCCACTCCTAGCAGATGCGGGCGTTCGCCCTTCGCCCCGCCGATCGCGTACCAGACCCCGTCCAGCCAGAAGATGCCGCCCCAAGCCGCGAAGCCCGTGGCCATCAGCGCGTCGTCCGTGCCGTAGAGGTCGACCCACGCGAAGCTGGACCGCTTCAGCAGGTCGATCTCGGTCATCATGAAGCCCGACAGCGGCGCGGCACCGTCGCCTTCGCCCGCATCGAGATCCTCGCGCGGGAAAGCCTCGCCGCAGAGCGGGCATTCGGTGGCGGCCAGCGGGATTTCCGCCTCGCAGGCCGGACAGGTCTTGGTCGGCGCCTCGCCGGTTTCGGTCTTGCCGTCGAGATCGACATCTTGTTCCAGCGTGCCGTGGATCAGGCTCGACGTTCCGAAATCCAGAACGACGCAGTCGGTCTTCACGATGCCGGGGTGTTCCTCGGGATCGACGGTGCG
>JALHFU010000077.1:0-13263 GCA_022838525.1 Hyphomicrobiales bacterium
CATCATCTACCAGATCCTCGTCGCCGCCGCGCTGGCGCTGTTCGTCTGGTGGATCGTCGGCAACACGGCCGAGAACCTGCGCAGGGCCAACATCTCGTCGGGCTTCGGGTTCCTCAACGGCCGCAGCGGCTTCGACGTCGCCCAGTCGCTGATCGAATTCTCGGCGAACTCGACCTTCGGCCGCGCCATCCTCGTCGGCCTCCTCAACACAATCCTCGTCGCGGTGCTCGGCATCATCACGGCCACCATCCTCGGCTTCGTGATCGGCATCGGCCGCCTGTCCGGCAACTGGCTGATCGCGCGGCTGTGCACGGTCTATGTCGAGGTGTTCCGCAACATTCCGCCGCTGCTCGTCATCTTCTTCTGGTATCTCGGCGTGCTCGCCGTGCTGCCGGGACCGCGCGACAGCGTCGAGCTGCCGTTCGGCACCTTCCTCAACAATCGCGGCTTCTTCATACCCAAGCCGATCTGGGGCGAAGGCGCGTGGCTGCTGCCGGTGGCGCTGGTCGTCGCGCTCGTCGTGACATGGTTCGTGGCGCGCTGGTCGTACAAGCGCCAGATGGCGACCGGCGAGCGCTTCCCGGTGCTGTGGACCGCGATCGGCCTCATCGTCGGGCTGCCCCTCCTCGCCTTCGCGGCGGCGGGCTTTCCGCTGACCTTCGACTTCCCGATCCAGGGCACGTTCAACCTCACCGGCGGCTTCGACGTCAAGCCGGAGTTCCTGTCGCTCTATCTGGCGCTGTCGTTCTACACCGCCTCGTTCATCGCGGAGATCGTGCGGGCGGGCATCCTCGGCGTCAGCAAGGGGCAGACCGAGGCGGCGAACGCGCTCGGCCTGCGCTCGGGTCCCACGCTCAGGCTGGTGGTCGTGCCGCAGGCGATGCGCATCATCATCCCGCCGCTGACCAGCCAGTATCTCAACCTGACCAAGAACTCGTCGCTCGCCGTGTTCATCGGCTATCCGGACCTCGTCCAGATCGGCCAGACGACGATGAACCAGACCGGCCAGGCGATCGAGGTGGTGGCGATCTGGATGCTGATCTATCTCGGTCTCAGCCTGGCGACCTCGGCATTCATGAACTGGTTCAACGCCCGCATGGCGCTGGTGGAGAGGTAAGATGGCGTATCAGGACCTTTCCTTCGTCCGGACGGAGATGGCGGTGGCGCAGAAGCCGCCGGCCCGCGAGCAGGGCGTCGCCTCGTGGCTGCGCAAGAACCTGTTCGCCTCCCCGACCGATGCGGCGCTGACCATCCTCGGCCTGCTGATCCTCGCCTGGTTCCTGCCGCCCTTCATCCGCTGGGCGTTCGTGGACGCGGTGTGGAGCGGGCCGAACCGGACGGTCTGCGCCACCACCATCCAGGGCGGCATCCAGCCGGACGGCTGGTCCGGCGCGTGCTGGGCCTTCGTCAACGCCAAGTTCGCCCAGTTCATGTACGGCCGCTACACCTTCGGCGAGCGCTGGCGGGTGGACCTGACGGCGATCCTGTTCGTGGCGCTTCTGGTGCCGCTGCTCATCCCGCGCGCGCCCTACAAGTTCTGGAACGCGGTGCTATTCTTCGGCGTGTTCCCGATCGTCGCCTTCTTCCTTCTGGTCGGCGGCTGGTTCGGGCTGCGCTACGTGCCGACCTCGGAATGGGGCGGGCTGCTGGTGACGATGGTGCTGTCCTTCGTCGGCATCTCGGTGTCGCTGCCGCTCGGCATCCTGCTCGCGCTCGGGCGACGATCGCGCATGCCGGTCATCAAGATGATCTGCGTCGCCTTCATCGAGACCGTGCGCGGCGTGCCGCTGGTGACGGTGCTGTTCATGGCGAGCGTGATGCTGCCGCTGTTCATGCCGGCCGGCATGACCTTCGACCGCTTCCTGCGCGCGCTGGTCGGCGTCGCCCTGTTCGCGTCGGCCTACATGGCCGAGGTGGTACGCGGCGGCCTGCAGGCGATCCCCAAGGGGCAGTACGAGGGCGCGGATTCGCTCGGCCTCAGCTACTGGCAGAAAACCGGCCTCATCATCCTGCCCCAGGCGCTAAAACTTGTCATTCCGGGCATCGTCAACACATTCATCGGCCTCTTCAAGGACACCAGCCTGGTCTACATCATCGGCATGTTCGACCTGCTCGGCATCGTGCGGCAGAACTTCGCCGACGCGAACTGGGCCTCGCCGCAGACGCCGATGTCGGGCCTGCTGTTCGCGGGTTTCGTGTTCTGGATCTTCTGCTTCGGCATGTCGCGCTATTCGATCTGGATGGAGCGGCGGCTGGACACCGGGCACCGACGATAGACTGGATCAGGCCAGAGAACCGAAAGGGATTTACATGGCTACCGAAAACGCAGTCGCAGCGGAAGAGATCGAGGTCGACCGCTCCAAGATGCAGGTGTCGGACACCGACGTCGCGATCGAGATCGTCGCCATGCACAAATGGTACGGCGACTTCCACGTGCTGCGCGACATCAACCTCAAGGTCATGCGCGGCGAGCGCATCGTGGTGTGCGGGCCGTCGGGCTCCGGCAAGTCGACGATGATCCGCTGCATCAACCGGCTGGAGGAGCACCAGAAGGGCCGGATCGTCGTCGACGGCATCGAGCTCACCAACGATCTCAAGAAGATCGACGAGGTGCGGCGCGAGGTCGGCATGGTCTTCCAGCACTTCAACCTGTTCCCGCACCTGACCATCCTCGAGAACTGCACGCTCGCGCCGATCTGGGTGCGCAAGGTGCCGAAGAAGCAGGCCGAGGAGACGGCCATGCACTTCCTCGAGCGGGTCAAGATTCCCGAGCAGGCCAACAAGTATCCCGGCCAGCTCTCCGGCGGCCAGCAGCAGCGCGTGGCCATCGCGCGCTCGCTGTGCATGAACCCGAAGATCATGCTGTTCGACGAGCCGACCTCGGCGCTCGACCCGGAGATGATCAAGGAGGTGCTGGAGACGATGGTGGGCCTTGCCGAGGAAGGCATGACCATGATCTGCGTCACCCACGAGATGGGCTTCGCGCGGCAGGTCGCCAACCGCGTCATCTTCATGGATCAGGGCCAGATCGTCGAGCAGAACACGCCGGCCCAGTTCTTCGACAACCCGCAGCACGAGCGGACCAAGCTGTTCCTGAGCCAGATCCTGCACTGATCCCCGGAACGGGGTGGGTCGTTCACCCGCGCCGTCATCCCGGCTGACCGAGCGAAGCGAGGGAGAGCCGGGACCCGTTGAGCGGCACGGCCGGGTTCAAGGCTTGCGACACGATCCTGAAGTGCGCCGACGCGAGGACCGGGCCGTGCCCGACGATGTTCCGGCCAATGGGTCCCGGCTCGGCGGCCGCTTCGCGGCCTTGGCCGGGATGACGGGTGGCCGCGAGATGACGGGGTCAATGGCCTCCGGCCGGGAGATCAGCCTTCCTTCTTCGGCGGCACCGGGCGCAGGTGCAGCTCGCGGAGCTGTGCCGGGGTCGCCTCCGAGGGCGCGCCCATCAAGAGGTCGAAGGCCTGCTGGTTCATCGGGAACATGCTGACCTCGCGCAGGTTCTTGGCCCCCACCAGCAGCATCACCACGCGGTCGATGCCGGCGGCCATGCCGCCATGCGGCGGCGCGCCGTACTGGAAGGCGCGGTAGAGGCCGCCGAAGCGCTCCTCGACCGTGGCGCGGTCGAAGCCCGCGATCTCGAACGCCTTGACCATGGTCTCCGGCAGATGGTTGCGGATGCCGCCCGACGCGATCTCGAAGCCGTTGCAGACCATGTCGTACTGGAACGCCTTGATCGACAGCGGCTCCTGCGAGGCGAGCGCGTCGATGCCGCCCTGCGGCATGGAGAACGGGTTGTGGCCGAAGTCGACCTTCTTCTCGTCCTCGTTCCACTCGTAGAACGGGAAATCGACGATCCAGCACAGCTCGAACCTGTCACGATCCACGAGGTTCAGCTCTTCGCCTGCGCGGGTGCGCGCGGCACCCGCGAAGGAATAGAACTTCTTTGGGTCGCCGGCGACGAAGAAGCAGGCGTCTCCGTCCTCGAGGCCGAGCTGGGTGCGGATCGCCTCGGTGCGCTCCTCGCCGATGTTCTTGGCGATGGGGCCGGCGCCTTCGAGCCTGTCGCCTTCCTTGCGCCAGAAGATGTAGCCGAGGCCGGGCTGCCCCTCGCCCTGCGCCCAGGAATTCATGCGGTCGCAGAAGGCGCGGCTGCCGCCGGTCTTCGCCGGAACCGCCCAGACTTCCGCCTTGGGATCGTTGGCGAGGATGTTGGCGAAGACCTTGAAGCCCGAGCCGCGAAAATGCTCCGACACCGCCTCCATGACGATCGGGTTGCGCAGGTCCGGCTTGTCGGAGCCGTATTTGCGGATCGCCTCGTCATAGGGGATGCGCGGGAACTCTTGCGTCACCGGCTTGCCGTCGGCGAAGGTCTCGAACACGCCGCGCAGCACCGGCTCCATGGTGGAAAGGATGTCCTCCTGCTCGACGAAGCTCATCTCGAGGTCGAGCTGGTAGAACTCGCCCGGCAGGCGGTCGGCGCGCGGGTCCTCGTCGCGGAAGCAGGGCGCGATCTGGAAGTAGCGGTCGAAGCCCGACACCATGATGAGCTGCTTGTAGATCTGCGGCGCCTGCGGCAGCGCGTAGAACTTGCCGGGATGGATGCGCGACGGCACAAGGAAGTCGCGCGCGCCCTCGGGGCTGGAGGCGGTCAGGATCGGCGTCGAATATTCGGTGAAGCCGGCCTCGACCATGCGGCGGCGCATCTCGGCGATGATCTTGGTGCGCGCGACGATGTTCCTGTGCAGCGTGTCGCGCCTGAGGTCGAGGAAGCGGTATTTGAGGCGGATGTCCTCGGGATAGTCCGGCTCGCCGAACACCGGCAGCGGCAGCTCCTTCGCCGCCGACAGCACTTCCATCTCGCGGGCGAAGATCTCGACCTCGCCGGTCGGCAGGTTCGGGTTGACGGTCTCCGACGTGCGCGCCTTGACCTCGCCGTCGACGCGGATCACCCATTCGCCGCGCACGGTCTCGGCCGTCGTGAAGCAGGGCGAATCCGGATCGGCCACGATCTGCGTGATGCCGTAATGGTCGCGCAGGTCGATGAACAGCAGGCCGCCATGATCGCGCACGCGATGGACCCAGCCGGAAAGGCGGACGGTGCTGCCGACATCGGCCTTCCTCAGTGCGGCGCAGGTATGGCTCCGGTAACGATGCATGGGATGGTCTTCCGCTTGTCTGAAAAATCGCACGGGCATGGCGTCCGCGAAGCGGCGGCCCCCGAATATCGGCCGGAAAAGCGCATGGGCGTTGAGATTTGTCAAGGCGAGCGGCGGCGCGGAGGATCATGAAACGAACGACGGCGAGTGCAGCGCCGTTCCCGTCCGCCCTAATGCCTGCACGAGGGAATGACATCCATGCTCCGCGCCATTTCGATCGCAACCGCGCTGGCACTTCTTTCCGCTCCCGTGCTGGCAGCCGACCACGCCATAGAGATCAAGGGAACGAGCTTCGAGCCCAACCGGGTCGAGGTCGCCGTCGGCGACACCGTCACCTTCACCAATACCAACCGCGCCCAGCACACGGCGACGGCCGACGACGGCTCGTTCGACACCGGCAGGCTGAAGATGGGCGAGACGGCGACGGTGACGATGGAATCGGCCGGCACGGTCGCCTTCAAGTGCATGGTGCATCCGGGCATGCGCGGCACGATCGAGGTGAAATAGCCCCTCGCCCGGAGGAAGCGCCGGAACGGGACGGACGGCCCTCCAAGCGGGCCGGCCCGCGGGGCGGGCTGGCCCAGCAGACGCGCATGCCTGCGGATGGCACAAGCGGCCGTCCCCGCCTATAGATAGGCGAAGCACCCTCTCCTTCCGGCGGCGGCATGCACGGCCTGAGACCTCTCATCCCGATCCTGGTGGCTGCCGGAATCCTCCTCGGCGGCAACGGCCTGCAAGGCACGTTCATCGCGCTGCGAGGCGCGCAGGAAGGCTTCTCGCCGGCCATCATCGGCTTCATGGGCACCGCCTACTATGCCGGCTTCCTGATCGGCTGCCTCGTCATCGTGCGCATCATGCGCGCGGTCGGGCACATCCGCGCCTTTTCCGCGCTGGCGGCGATCGCCGCCTCGGCCACGCTCGTCATGGCCATCGCCATCGACGCGACGGTGTGGACGGCGAGCCGCTTCTTTTCCGGCTTCTGCTTCGCCGGCCTGTTCACGGTCATCGAAAGCTGGCTCAACTCCGGCGTGTCGAACGAGAACCGCGCGCGGGTGCTGTCGCTCTACCGCATCGTCGACATCGGCGCGGTCACCGGCTCGCAGTTCGTCATCCCCGTGGTCGGGGTCGAGGGCTTCGCCATCTTCGCCGTGATGGCGATCATGATCACGCTGTCGCTGGTGCCGGTGTCGCTCGGCGACCGCTCCAACCCGGCCGCGCCCGACGACGTCAAGCTCGACCTGAGGCGCGCCTGGGCGATCTCGCCCATCGCGGCCCTGGGCTGCATCGCCATCGGCGTCACCAACAGCGCCTTCCGCACGCTCTCGCCCGTCTATGCCCAGGACATCGGCATGTCGACGGCCGACGTCGCCACCTTCGTCAGCGTCTCGATCATCGGCGGCGCGCTGATCCAGTATCCGCTCGGCCACGCTTCCGACCGGTACGACCGGCGCAGCGTGCTTCTGGTCACGACGACGCTGGCGCTGGCGGCGGCGCTCACGCTCGGTTTCACCGCCGGCAGCGGCCGGTTCGTCAACTTCGTCCTCGTCTTCGTCTTCGGCGCCTTCGCCATGCCGCTGTTCTCGCTGTCGGCGGCGCATGCCAACGACCGGGCGGCCAAGAACGAATACGTCATGCTGAACGCGGCGCTGATGCTGTTCTATTCCTTCGGCGCCATCGGCGGCCCCTTCGCGGCGGCGGCCGCCATGCAGCAGTTCGGGCCGCATGCGCTGTTCCAGTTCTCGGCCGCCGTCTACGTCGTCTTCATCGGCTTGATCCTGTGGCGCATGCGCGTGCGTGCGCCTGCCGCCGAGCACGAGCGCGGGCGCTTCACCGCGCTCCTGCGCACCTCGACGGTGTTCGCCCGGCTGGCCGACTGGCGCAACAACGACAGAAAGGGATGATGCCCCGGCCACGCAAAAGGCTTGACGCAGCGGCCCGCGGCTGGAATTGAGCGTTATCTGCCAGATTGCGAAACATTGATGCCGCTGATTACCCGCCAGGAAGCCCTCGAAGACGCCATCGACCGACTCGGCCGTTCCGAGTTCGTCACCATCGACACGGAATTCATCCGCGAGACGACCTTCTGGCCGGAGCTGTGCCTGATCCAGCTCGCCTCGCCGGAGGCGACCGCGCTGATCGACCCGCTCGCGCCGGGCATCGACCTCGGCCCGTTCTTCCAGCTGATGGGCGACGAGCGCACGACCAAGGTCTTCCACGCCGCGCGGCAGGACATCGAGATCATCTTCCACCGCGGCGGGCTGATCCCGCATCCGGTGTTCGACACGCAGGTCGCGGCCATGGTGTGCGGCTTCGGCGACAGCGTCTCCTACGACCAGCTCGTCCAGAAGGTGACGGGCGAGCGCATCGACAAGTCGTCGCGCTTCACCGACTGGCGCCACCGGCCGCTGTCCGAGAAGCAGCTCGACTACGCGCTCGCCGACGTCACCCACCTCGTCGATGTCTACCGCCATCTCAGGGAGCAGCTCGAGCGCGAGAACCGCGCCCACTGGCTCAACGAGGAGATGGAGGTGCTGACGGCGCGGGAAACCTACGACCCGCACCCGGACGATGCGTGGAGGCGGCTCAAGATGCGGGTGAAGAAGCCGCAGGAGCTGGCGATCGTGCAGACCGTCGCGGCCTGGCGCGAGCGCGAGGCGCGCGAGCGCAACGTGCCGCGCGGCCGCGTCCTCAAGGACGACGCCATCTTCGAGATCGCCCAGCAGGGCCCGCGCGACGCGGTCGAGCTGGCGCGGCTGCGCACCACGCCGAAGGGCTGGGAGCGCTCCGCCACGGCGGCGGCGCTGCTCAAGGTGGTGAACACCGCTCTCGACATGCCCAAGGAAAGCCTGCCGAAGCTGCCCAAGCACGTGCAGCAGCCGGAAGGCACCAGCGCGGCGGCCGAGCTGCTCAAGGTCCTGCTCAAGCTGGTGGCCGAGGAGGAAGGCGTGGCGCCGAAGGTGCTGGCCTCGTCCGACGACATCGAGAAGATCGCCGCCAAGGGCGAGGACGCCGACGTGCCGGCCATGCACGGCTGGCGGCGCGAGGTGTTCGGCGAGCGCGCGCTGGCGCTGGTGCGCGGCGAGGTGGCGCTCAAGTTCGACAAGCGCAGGATCGCGGTGTTCGATACCGAGTGAAGCCGGTCACGCCGCCGGATTGCGGGCAGCCCGCGCGGCGAGCCAGATCACCAGCGGCGGCAGCGCCAGCTCGATGGCGGTCATAGCGACGAAGAAGGGATGCGGCAGCCCGACAAGGGCGATCGACACCAGCCGCGCCAGTCCCCCGAGAAAAAACACCGCCATCAGCAACCGGATCTCGCGAAGCCGGGACCGCCAGTCCCTGATGCACCACAGCACCGCCGCGCCGTAGGCGAGGAAGAAGACCGCGTAGAAGCGATCCTCGCTGTCCATGGTCGCGTTGACGGGGACGGAGCCCGGAATCATGGCCGGCCCGAGGGCGATGTGGGCGAGGGAAATCCCGATCACGCCGACGCCGAAAACGAACAGCACGCTGCGGAGCACGGTTTCCATGGCCGTTCCCCTGTCAATTCGATCGACGGCAACTCTAGCGCACCGCGGCCGGCATGGGACCGGCGCACCGTGTCGCACGGCCGCCGCGATGCCGGCCCCCTGCCCCATCGAATCAGGAAAGCGGCCTATCCCCCTGTTTCGACGCGATTATCGGCACGGCCGAGCAGCGGGGCGACGACGTCGAGGATGATCGCGACGGCGGCCTCGTCCCGCGATGCGTCGCCCGACGCCTCGAACTCAGCCAGCTCGATGCCGGCGATCTGCTCCGGCGGCAGCCTCTCCAGGATCGCCCTGACCTACGCCGGCAAGAGCCCCCCCGGCGTCCGGTCCGCGATGCGGCCATGCGATACGATGAGGTCGAAGATCATGCCGTCGCTCCGTGAGCCCGGCTCTTACTCGCCGACCACGATATCCATCGGCCGGTCGAGCACCCGGGCGAGGATCGCCATGCGCGTGTCGGGGCGCTCGCCCATCAGGTCGGCATGGCTCGCCGGCACGACGAGCGAGAGCTTGCGCCCCTCGCCCGTGCGCCATTTCAGCTTCGGCATGATGCCCGGCATCGAGGCCGAGAACAGGTAGACGACCCTGAGCAGCGCGCCGAGCACGCGCGCGCGCTCGAGGTGGCGCGGCCCGGCCAGCGCCTTCATCGCCGGGGAGATGTCGTCCTCGTAGATGCCCTCGTGGCGGAACAGGTTGGCGAGCGCGATGAAGGCGCGGCCCGGATGGTCGATGCCGATGAAGGAGGCGTGTGCGATGATGTTGAGCGACTGCGTGCCGCGATATTCGGGATGGGCGCGCCAGCCGATGTCGGCGAGGAGGCATGCGGCGCGGCGATAGCGCGCATCGTCTTCCGTCTCCTCGATGCCGAAGGTGGCGAAGGCCTCGTCGGTCCAGGCCGCGAGCTCGCGCGCGTGGGTGACGGAGCGGGCGCGCAGGATGGCGAGCTCCTCGGCGGCCGACATCAGGGGATCGCGCCCGCGCTCCTTCTCGGACAGGAGCGAGTAGAGATAGCCCTCGCGCACGCCGAATGCCGAGACGACGATGTTTCGCGGCTGCATCGCCTCGACGATCTCGCGCAGCACCGCCGCGCCGTAGGGCAGGAGCGCCCGGCGCGATTTCGAGATGCGCTTGATCCCCGGGATCGGTGCCAGGTCGCCGGCTGCGACCTGCCGGATGAAGCCGTCCATGTCGGCCAGCGGCAGCTCGTAATGGTGCATGACGGGCAAGGCGTAGCCCGTCGCGATCATGTGCAGGCGGGCGAGGTTTCGCCACGTGCCGCCGACGCAATAGAAGGTGCGGTCGAACCCCTGGCCGAGAACGGTCGCGCGGCGCAGCTCGGCGCGCGCGATCTTGGCGGCCGCCGCCGGCGAATCCTTGGCCATCTCCTGAAGCCGCAGGCCGCCGAGCGGCAGGGTGATCCCCTCGCCGATCTCGGTGCCGGCCACGTCGACCAGCTCGAGGCTGCCGCCGCCGAGGTCGCCGGCGATGCCGTCGGGCGTGTGGAAGGCCGAGATGACGCCCTGCGCCGAGAAATTCGCCTCCTCGCGCCCGGACAGCACCTGGATCGGCACGCCGAGGATCTTCTCGGCCCGGTGCACGAAGTCGAGGCCGTTCTCGGCCTCGCGCGCCGCGGCGGTGGCGATGACGTGGAGGGAGACCGCGCCGGCCTGCTCGGCCAGCGCCCGGAAGCGGCGCAGCTCCTCGACCGCGCGGCGCACGGCCTCCTCGTCGAGCCTGCCGGTGGACACGATGCCGCGCCCGAGCCCGGCCATCATCTTCTCGTTGAACAGGATGGTCGGCGAGCGCACCACGCCTTCGTAGACAACGAGCCGCACCGAGTTCGACCCGATGTCGATCACGGCAAGCGGCCGGCGATCCTGCAGCCGGCCCTGCGAGGAATGTATCATGCGGCCGGCGTCACACCGGGCTTCTTGCGACGCTTCGGCTGGACGATCCGCTTCGGCGCGCTGGATTTCAGGGCGTCACCCCTTCCGGACAGGCTCGGATTGGTCATGAAGTACTCCTGAGCGTTGAACGGCTCCTCTCCTTCCTCGGGCGCGATGCGCCGGGAAGTGCCGTCCGCCAGTACTTCAAAACTCTGCTGATTGTCCATGATGTTTCCGAGCATGATCTGGCCGAGGACCTGTTCATGCACAGTCGGATTGGTGATCGGCACCAGGGTCTCCACCCGGCGGTCGAGATTGCGCGGCATCAGGTCGGCCGAGCCGATATAGACGATGGCCTCGTCCGACGGCAGGCCGTGGCCGTTGCCGAAGCAGTAGATGCGGCTGTGCTCGAGGAAGCGGCCGACGATCGACTTGACGCGGATGTTCTCCGACAGGCCGGGCACCTGCGGCCGCAGGCAGCAGATGCCGCGCACGACGAGGTCGATCTCGACGCCGGCGCGGCTGGCATCGTAGAGCGCGTCGATGACGATGGGATCGACCAGCGAGTTCATCTTCATCCAGATCTGCGCCGGCTTGCCGTTCCGGGCGAACTCGATCTCGGCGGCGATGTGGTCGAGGATGCGCTGGCGCAGCGTGAAGGGCGAGATGGCGATGCCCATCTTTTCGGCCGGCTCGGCATAGCCGGTGATGAAGTTGAACACCTGCGCCACGTCGTGGGCGATCGACGGATCGGTGGTGAAGAAGCTGAGGTCGGTATAGATGCGCGCGGTGATCGGGTGGTAGTTGCCGGTGCCCAGATGCACGTAGTTGCGCAGCTTGCCGTCCTCGCGCCGCACCACCAGCGACATCTTGGCGTGGGTCTTCAATTCGATGAAGCCGAACACCACCTGGACGCCGGCGCGCTCCAGGTCGCGCGCCCAGCGGATGTTGGCCTCCTCGTCGAAGCGGGCCTTCAGCTCCACCAGCGCGGTGACGGACTTGCCCGCCTCGGAGGCGTCGATCAGCGCGCGCACGATGGGGCTGTCGTTCGAGGTGCGGTAGAGCGTCTGCTTGATCGCCACTACGTCGGGATCGACCGCGGCCTGGCGCAGGAACTGCACCACCACGTCGAAGCTCTCATAAGGATGGTGGACGATGAAGTCCTTCTCGCGGATGGCAGCGAGACAGTCGCCGCCGCGGTCGCGGACGCGCTCGGGGAAGCGGGGGTTGTAGGGCACGAACTTGAGGTCGTCGCGCGGCAGGGCGACGATCTCCGACACTTGGTTGAGCGCCAGCGGCGCCTTCAGGATCGAGATGCGCGAGCCGGTGACGCCCAATTCGCCCGCGACGAAATCGCGCAGCGCGGCCGGCATCTCGTCGTCGAACTCGATGCGGATGACCTGGCCGCGGCGGCGGCGCTTCAGCGCGCTCTCGAACAGCCGCACGAGGTCTTCCGCCTCTTCCTCGACCTCGATATCGGAGTCGCGGATGATGCGGAACGTGCCCGAGCCCTTGACCTCGTAGCCGGGGAACAGCTTGCCGATGAACAGGCCGACCGTGTCGCCGAGCGCGATGAAGCGCACGATTCCCTTGCCGCTGGCGCCCTTGCGGTCGGGCAGGCGGATGAAGCGGCGCAGCGCCGGCGGCAGGCGCAGCAGCGCCGTCATCTCGTTGCCGTCGCGCAGATGGCGAAGCTGGAGCGCGATGGAGAAGCCGAGATTGGGGATAAACGGGAACGGGTGCGCCGGGTCGATGGAGAGCGGGGTGAGCACCGGGAACACCGCTTCCATGAAGTGCTCTTCGAGCCAGGTCTTCTCGTCGCGGGTGATCGCCTCGGCGCGCACCACCTCGATGCCTTCCTTGCGCAGCAGCGCGGTCAGGCGCGAATAGGCGGCCTGCTGGTCCTCCTGCAGGCGGTCGACCTCGAGCAGCAGCAGCTCGAGCTGCTGCTCGGGCGTGCGCCCGTCCGGGCTCTTGATCGCGATGCCCTCGCGGATCTGCCCGGCGAGGCCCGCGACGCGGACCATGAAGAACTCGTCGAGATTGGCGGCCGAGATCGACAGGAAGCGCAGCCGCTCCAGAAGCGGGTGGCGCGCATTCTCCGCCTCGTCGAGGACGCGGCGGTTGAACTGGAGCCAGGAGAACTCGCGATTGACGAAGCGGTCGGGGTTTCCCTCCGGTGCGGCGGCGAGCGCCTGTACCTTGCCCGTGAACTCGCTCTGCGCCGGTCTTGTCTCGTTCATCCTGCCACCTGAAGCATCCGCCGCGACTGCATCAGCAGGCGCGCATTTCGTCAAGCTGCCTCCTGACAGGCTTTTATGACAGTTTCATATCATGCCCTTGCAAAGGGTCCGTTTATGCTGCAAACGCTGGCGGCAGCAGCGTGCCAAAAGCATCCGGGAGCATGTCATGGCCGACCATCCGACCATTCCCCACTTCCAGAACGACGCCGGCCATGCCGTCATCGAGATCGGCGTGAAGGAGTTCAAATGCGTCGGGGCCAACCCGCCCTTCGACCATCCGCATGTCTATCTCGACATGGGCGAGGACAACGAGACGGTCTGCCCCTACTGCTCGACGCTCTACCGCTACAACCCCGCGCTCCACGGCAACGAGACCATACCCCAGGGCGTGAGCTACAAGCCGCGCGCCGCCTGAACCGCGACGGGCGGCCGCCGGCATGAACGC
>JALHFU010000289.1:0-2564 GCA_022838525.1 Hyphomicrobiales bacterium
CACGCGCGGCCGCGCGCCCTACGACACGGTCATCACCCATGGCTTCACCATGGACGAGGAAGGCCGCAAGATGTCGAAGTCGCTCGGCAACACGGTCGTGCCGCAGGACGTGATGAAGCAGTCGGGCGCCGACATCCTGCGCCTGTGGGTGATGACCACCGACTACTGGGAAGACCAGCGGCTGGGCAAGAACATCCTCCAGACCAACATCGACGCCTACCGCAAGCTCAGGAACACCATCCGCTGGATGCTCGGCACGCTCGCCCACGACGAGGGCGAGGAGGTGGCGCCGGCCGACATGCCGGAGCTGGAGCGGCTGATGCTGCATCGTCTGGCCGAGCTCGACGAGGTGGTGCGCAAGGGCTACGACGCCTTCGACTTCAAGCGCATCACCCGCGCGCTGATCGACTTCATGGTGGTCGAGCTGTCGGCCTTCTACTTCGACGTGCGCAAGGACGCGCTCTACTGCGACGCGCCGTCGAGCGTCCGGCGCAAGGCGGCGATCGTCGTGGTGCGCCACCTCTTCGACAATCTGGTGACGTGGCTCGCCCCGATGCTGCCCTTCACCACCGAGGAAGCCTGGCTCGACCGCTATCCTGATGCCGTCTCGGTGCATCTCGAGCAGTTCCGCGCCATTCCGGCCGAGTGGAAGGACGAGGCGCTCGCCGCCAGGTGGCGCAAGGTCAGGACCGTGCGCCGCGTCGTCACCGGCGCGCTCGAGGTCGAGCGCCGCGAGAAGCGCATCGGCTCGTCGCTGGAGGCGGCTCCCGTCGTCCACATCGCCGATCCCGAGCTTCTGGCCGCCGTCGCCGATGTCGACATGGCCGAAATCTGCATCGTCAGCGGCATCTCGATCCTCGACGCGGCGGCGCCCGAGGGCGCGTTCACACTCGACGAGGTCAGGGGCGTGGCCGTGGTGCCGGCCTTGGCCTCGGGCCGGAAGTGCGCGCGCTCGTGGCGCTACACCGACGACGTCGGCTCCGATCCGGAATTCCCGGACGTCTCGGCGCGCGATGCGGCGGCGCTGCGCGAGTTGAGGGCGCTGGGTCGGCTCTGACGGCGCCCGTCATTGCCCGAAAAGGCCGTTTGCGCTACAAGCGCGGCGGCCGGATGCCATGTTGTCGCCGGAATGTGCGGCGACAACGGGCGCGTCCGACGTGGTTTCGCCCGGTTTGAGAGGCAGTTTGCAGTGAAGACAGATCGCAGTTTGCCGCGTGGCCGCGCGCCGCTTCTCATGGGCGTTTCCGCCGTCTGCGCCGCCGCGCTGCTGTCGGGCTGCGTGAGCTCGCCCACCTACGGCACCGACAAGACCGCCAGCCAGCAGCTCTTCGAGGACATCACCGGCGTCGTCTCCACCGAGGGGCTGACCGGCCGCAGCGGCGAGGCCGAGATCGCCTACAAGCCGAGGCCCGAGCTCGTGCGCCCGGCCTCGCTCGAGGTGCTGCCCGAGCCGCAGCGCGAGATCGCCGCTGCGGAAAACACGGCCTGGCCGGAATCGCCCGAGCAGCGCCGCGCCCGCCTGCGCGCCGAGGCCACCGAGAATCAGGAAAACCCCACCTACCGCTCGCCCATCGTCATGGGCGGCAGCTTCCGCGCCCCCGGCAGCGACGTTTCCGACGCCACGCCCGAGCAGCGCGCCGAGATCCTGCGCCGCAAGCGCGAGGCCAATCAGGGCAACGCCAACAGCCGCAAGTACCTCTCCGAGCCGCCGGTCGAATACCGCGTGCCGAACGAGACCGCCGCCGCGGACGACTTCGGCGAGGACGAGTGGAAGAAGGAGCGGCGCGGCAAGGCCGCCTCCGGCAAGTCGTCCTGGCGCGACCTTCTGCCCTGGTAGGGCAACCCGCTGCGGCGGCATGATCGCTGCGGCCCTCTCGGGCCGGCTCAGCGCTTTTCCCGGAAGAACGATTTCAGGAGTTCCGCGGCCCGCTGTTCGGCGATGCCGGCATAGATTTCGGGCGCATGGTGGCATGTCGGCTGCGCGAACAGCCGCACGCCGCTGACCACCGCGCCGCCCTTCTCGTCCGTCGCGCCGAAATAGAGGCGCCGGATGCGCGCGAAGGAGATCGCCGCCGCGCACATCGGGCACGGCTCCAGCGTCACGTAGAGATCGGCCTGCGGCAGCCGCTCGCTTGCGGCGCGCCGGCATGCCTCGCGGATGGCGAGCGCTTCGGCGTGCGCCGTCGGGTCGTTGAGCTCGCGGGTACGGTTGCCGGCGCGCGCGACGATGGCGCCGTCCTCAACGACGACCGCGCCGATGGGCACCTCGCCGCGCGCCGCCGCGGCTTCGGCCTCCGCGAAGGCGGCTTCCATGAAGGGTGACGGTCTCATGCGTTCGCTGCCGATGACATTTCACTCGCAAGCCCGGATGGGCTCTGATAGTTACCCGCGCGGAAAGGCGAGCGCCACATGAACGACGACAGAAAAAAGCCGGCCGGCAGCGGCGGCAAGGGGCGCGGCCCCGGAAAGTCCCCCGCCGGGGGCGAGGGCGGCAAGCCGCGCGCCGCGCGCGGCGGCGACGCCGGGCCCTTCCGCACCCGGGACGGCGCCGGGCGCGCCCAGGC
>JALHFU010000078.1:0-17841 GCA_022838525.1 Hyphomicrobiales bacterium
GAGGACCCCTGCGGCACCGGCGTCGGCCGCCTGGCCGAGATAGTCGTGCCCGTCGAACCGGGGGCCTGCCAGGGGCACGAAGAGGCTGCCGGCTGCGAGGCTCCGCGAGTCCGTCGAGACCCCGTCGAAGGCCCCGGCCTGGCCGCGGCGCAGGATCGTGCCGCCCGTGGCCGCCAGCACGTCTTCCATCGTGAACCGGGGAAGTTCGCTCGGTTTCAAGGCGTTCCCTCTCCCTTCCTGTCCAGGGCCTCTCGGCCCACGGTCCGGTCGTCGAAGGCGATGGTCCGGTTCCCGAGGATCTGGTAGTCCTCGTGGCCCTTGCCGGCGATGAGGACGATGTCCCCGGGGACGGCGATCCCCACGGCCAGGGCGATGGCCTCCCGCCGGTCCGCCACGACCGTATAGGCCCTGTCGCCGGCGCCGAGGCCCGACGGGTCGGTCTTCCGCATCACGGAGGAATCGATCCCGCTCTCGATCTCGCCGATGATCGAGAGAGGCTCCTCGGAACGGGGGTTGTCGGAGGTGATCACGACGAGATCGCTCCCCTCGGCGGCGGCCCGGCCCATGAGCGGGCGCTTCCCGCGGTCGCGGTCCCCGCCGCAGCCGAAGACGGTGATGATCCGTCCCTCGCGGAACCGGGCAAGGTTCCGCAGCACTCCCCGCAGGGCGTCCTCCGAGTGGGCGTAGTCGACGAAGACGGCGGGCTCGCCCGGCGCGCTGATCTTTTCGAGGCGTCCCGGGACGGGCCTGGCGGTCTCGATGCCCCGCTGGATCGCCGACAGCGGGATCCCCAGGTGGCAGGCCGCCGCCGCCGCGGCCAGGATGTTCGAGAGGTTGAACTTTCCGATGAAGGGCGCCCGGATCGGAAACGTGCCTGCCGGGGTTTCGATCTCCGCCCGGATCTCGCCGGGATCGTACTCCACGTCCCGGGCCTGGACGAAGGCGATCGAGTCGATGCCGAAGGTCGTCAGGAGGACGATGACGCCGATCCGTGGGTCCATGAAGCTCAGCAGGGGAGCGAGGACGACCGCGAGCCCGACGCAGACCGCCGCCGCCGCCAGCGCGATGAGCCCCGCCACGACCGCAGGCTGGCGATGCGCGGCATCCTGCGGCGCCGGGGCGTCGGCCCCGGCGTCGCTCCTCGGGAAGGGCGGCAGCAGCCGGCGGAAGAAGGCCGGCGCGACGGTGATGATGAAGAGCACGTAGAGCGCGCCGACCACCGTGTCGGCGGTGGCGAACAGGATGTAGCGGGCGTCGGGTATGCCCAGCGCCAGCTTGATCGCGCCCATATTGGGGATGCCGCCGGTATACATGCCCACGGCCATGCCCGACAGCTGCTCCGGCGCTTCCGTCCCGCGTGCGGCGAAGACGTGGAACAGCGCGACCGACACCGCGACGACCGCCGTCACCGCCAGGAACATCGACAGCATCGCCCGCCCGGCGACGCGGCGCCAGGCGTGGACGTTCACCGCGAAGAGGAGAAGCGGCAGGGCGAGGCCGACGCTCGCCTCGGCCACCTGCGTGCGCGCCGGCGCTGCGCTCTCGGGCAGCAGCCCGGAGAGGCCGACGAGGAGGCCCGCGGCATAGCACAGCACGATTGGCTCCAGCCGCGCGGCGAGCGGCACCCGCCGGCACATCCACACGATCGCCGCGGGCACTGCGAGGAATCCGATTGCCGCCAGGATGCCCGCCATGACGAAGCCCGCGCCCCCTTCGCGTTTTTCAAAGCGGAAGGGAGTATAGGTGCCGCGCTTTCCCGGAGGCAAGGCCGATGCCGTGGCGGACTGCGCGGGCGTTCTCCCGCAGGCGCGGATCGACGGCATCGTGCCGCCGGGAGCTATGCAGCCTCGTCCGGATATGCTTCACAACGGCTGCGTTCGATCGGTTCACGATTTCACCTTGCGGCTGTTGGGATGAGCATAGCGATACTTCTGGGCGGCATCGGCCTCTTCCTCCTCGGCATGACGATGATGACCGACGGGCTCAAGATCGCGGCCGGCCCCGCGCTCAAGTCGATCCTGGGGTCGTGGACGCGCTCGGCCTGGCGCGGGCTTGCGGCGGGCGTGCTGATCACGGCCGTCGTCCAGTCCTCGGCGGTGACGACGGTGGCGGTGATCGGCTTCGTCAATGCCGGGCTGCTGACGCTTTCCCAGGCGATATGGGTGGTGTTCGGCGCCAATGTCGGCACCACCACCACCGGCTGGCTCGTCGCCCTGATCGGGATCAGGATCGACATGACCGCGCTCGGCCTGCCGCTGGTGGGCGCCGGCATGCTGGTCCATCTCTTCAGCGGCGGGATGGAGCGCCTCGGCGGCCTCGGGCGGGCGGTGGCGGGGTTCGGGGCCTTCTTCATGGGGATCGGCGTGCTGCAGGAGGCGTTCGCCGGGCTCGCGCCCACGCTCGCCGCCGTTCCGCTCGACGGGAGCGGCGTCGTGTCCCTGCTCGGCTTCGTCCTGCTCGGCGTGGTGCTGACGCTCGCCACCCAGTCGTCGAGCGCGGCGGTCGCCATCACCATTACCGCCAGCGCCGGCGGCGTGGCGGGGGTGATGCCGGCGGCGGCCGTCATCGTCGGCGCCAATATCGGCACCACCTCGACCGCGATCTTCGCGGCCATCGGCGCCACGCCCGCAGCGCGGCGCACGGCGATGTCGCATGTGGCGTTCAGCCTGCTCGCGGCGACGGCGGCCTTCCCGCTCATGCCGGTCCTGCTGGAGGCGAGCGGCCTCATGCTGCGTCTCATGGGTCTCGCCGATACGGCGCCCAACAGGCTCGCGGCATTCCACACCCTCCTCAACGTCCTCGGCGTGGTGCTGGTCTGGCCGCTAGCGCCCTATCTGGTGCGGTTCCTGTCGCGCCTCTTCGCCACGCGGGAAGAGGAGATCGCCCGGCCCCGCTACATCGACGCCACCGTCGCCGGCCTGCCCGAGCTGGCGGCCTCCGGCCTCTATCTCGAGACGCGCCGGGCGCTGGACCTGTGCCTGGAATTCGCCCGCGACCGGCTGGAAGGCGGCCCGGCGCGGGCGGCGGCGGTGCGCCGCACCAACATCCGGGCGCTGATGGCGGAGATCCGCCACTTCGTCGACAGGCTGACCGTGCAGCCGCTCTCGGAGCCCGTGGGACGTGCGGTGCCCGAGCTGGTGCGTGCGCTCCAGCACGGCGAGGAGCTGCTGGAGCTCAACCCCGGCGCGGCGGGCGAGGCCGGTTCCAGCACCGCGCGCGCGGCGCTCCTCGACGCGGTTCTCGACTGCGCGACGCTGCCGCAAGAGGGGTCGGACAGCGCGGAGGCGCTGCAGGCTGCGGAGCGGGAGGCCGAAAGCGCCTACGATGCGTTCAAGAACGAACTGCTCGCCGAACTCGCCCGCGGCGGCACGCATGTGGAGGCCGTCGACCGCGCATTGGCATGGGCGCAGACGCTGAAGCGGATGGGCTATGTCGCGCGGCGGGCGCGGCGCAGGCTGATACAGGCGGGCGAGCTGGCGGGCCCCGTCCACCGGACGGGGCCCCGGTGAGCTCCCGGCCGCGTGCGTCCTGCCTCACCGCGGCCGGCGCGGCTTGCCGGAATGGGTCCAGTCCGGCGGCGCGATGCGGCGCTCGGCGGTCAGGGCGTCCTCGGAGAGGAACTTGGTCGCGCTCCAGCCGCCGTCGACGGCCAGCACCTGGCCGTTGATCCAGCCCGAGGCCGGCGACGACAGGAAGTGGATCGCCTGCGCCACGTCCTCGACCGTGCCCATGCGCGCGGCCGGCGTCATGTCGTCGTTCATGCGGCGGAAGCCTTCGTCCTCCAGCCGGTGGCGGGTCATGGGCGTGGGGATGACGCCCGGGGCGACGGCGTTGGCGCGCACGCCCGACGAGCCGTACTGGCAGGCGAGGTGGAGCGTCAGCGCGTTGATGCCGCCCTTGGCCGCCGAATAGGCTCCGCCGCGCAGGCCGCCGAGCAGCGAATAGGTCGAGCTGACATTGACGATGGTCGCCTCCTCGCCGAACGCCTTCAGCGCCTCGCGGCAGAAGCGGAACGGCGCGCGCAGCATCAGGCCGAGGAAATAGTCGAGCGTCTCGTCGTCGGTCTCGTGCACCGGCTTCGGGCTGCCGATGCCGGCATTGTTGACGAGATGGTCGAGGCGGCCGAACCGCTCCAGCGCCGCCGCGACGGCCCGCTGCGGCGCGTCGTCCTCGGTGGCGTCGAGCGCCAGCGTCGCGAGCGGCGCGCCCGCGCCGGCGAGCTCGCGCTTCATCGCGTCGAGCTTTGCCGCGTCGCGCGCGATGCCGACGACGGCGATGCCGTTCTCGAGGAACAGGCGCGCCGTGGCGAGACCGATGCCGCTCGACGCTCCGGTGATGAGGGCAACCCGCATGTCAGCTCCTTTCCGCGAAGGTCCGGTGGGGCGCGAGCGGCGCCGGCAGGTCGAGCAGCGCCGGCGCGCCGCCGAGCCGGCTAAGAAGATGCGCCCGCTTGAGGAAGTGGTGGGCGTCGGCCTCGGCCGAGAAGCCGATGCCGCCGTGGATCTGGATGCAGGCGCGCGCGTTCTCCAGCGCCGCCCGCGCCGCGAGCCGCCGCAGCGCCGCGACCTGGAACGGGGCGTCGGCGCGCGCGTCGGCGACCGCGACGGCCGCGAAGTCGAGCAGGCTCGACGCGGCCTCGGCCGCCAGCGCCATGTCGGCGCAGCGGTGCTTGATCGCCTGGAAGGCGCCGATCGGCCGGCCGAACTGGTGCCGGACCTGCGCGTAGGGACCAGCAGGTCGGCCGCGGCCAGCATGCCGGCGTCGCCGGTGCGGCCCGGCACCGTCGCCGACGAATCGGCAACGCGCAGCACGTCGGGCCCGTGGCCGAGGCCCGGCAGGCGCTCGGCGCGGGCAGTGTCGGGCTCGACCAGCGCCAGCTCCCGCCCGTCGAACAGCAGCGCCGGTCCCGCCCCGTCTCCCGCCCCGGCGCTCTCGAACAGCAGGATCGCGTCGCCGTCGCGCACCGCCGCGCAGGCGGCGAGCGATCCGTTGGCGAAGCGCGATGCGAGGTCAGCGCGGGAGAGCGACAGCGCCAGCCGCGCGGCGAGCGCGGTGGCGAGCGCGCGGGTTGTCACGACGTGGCGCCCGAGCGCGACGTGGAGCAGCGCTTCCTCGACGGGCGAGAAGCCGGCCCCGCCCGTCTCCTCGGGCAGCGCCAGCGAGAAGGCGCCGAAGGCGGCGAGCGGGCCGAGGTCGTCCGATTGGGAGGTGCGCAGGCGCGACAGCGGATAGCTCTGGTCGAGCAGGCCGTCGGCGGCGTCGAGGATCCGGCGCTGGTCCTCGCTGCGGTTCAGGTCGAAGGTCATGACCGCTCTTCCCTCGGCAGGCCGAGAATGCGTTCGGCGATGATGTTGCGCTGGATCTCGGCGGTGCCGCCGGCGATGGTCTCGCTGTAGGATTCGAGATAGTCGTGGGTCCAGCCGTTGCCGAGCAGCGCGGCGGGACCGAGGATGTCCATCGCCGCGCGGTGGATGCGCTGGGACAGCTCGGCGAAATGGAGGCGCACCAGCGAGCCGTCGGAGGCGGTCGCCGGGTCGCGGAAGAGGGCGCGATAGGTCATGGCGCGCAGCGCGGCCGCCTCGGCGCGCAGGTCGGCCAGACGCTCCGCCGTGGCCGTGCCGGCGCGCGGCGCGGCCAGCGCGATCAGGTCCTCGACGCGGACCGACAGCTCCAGCTGCAGGCCCATGGCCGCGGTCTTGCGCTCGAAGCCGAGCGTCGTCATCGCCACGCGCCAGCCGTCGTCGAGCGCGCCGACCACGTTGGAGAGCGGGATGCGGACGTCGTCGTAGAAGACCTCGGCGAAATGGCTGACGCCGGCCATGTTCCCGATCGGGCGCACGGTGATGCCGGGGCTTTTCATGTCGCAGATCACCCACGACAGGCCCTTGTGCCGCTTCGAGCCGGGCGCGGTGCGCACGAGCAGCTCCTGATAGTCGGCGATGTCGGCGAAGCTCGTCCATATCTTCTGGCCGTTGACGACGAGATGATCGCCCTCGACCCGGCCGGTGGTCGAAAGGGAGGCGAGGTCCGAGCCGGCGCCGGGCTCGGAAAAGCCCTGGCACCAGACCGAGCGGCCGGACAGGATCAGCGGCAGGTGGAAGGCCTTCTGTTCCTCCGTGCCGCAGGCGATCAGCGTCGGCCCGGCATGGTTCAGCGCCACGAAGGTGCAGTCGAGGATCGACGGCGCGCGGGCGCGGGCATATTCCTCGTACCACAGCACGAGGCGATCCGGCGGCAGGCCGCGCCCGCCATAGTCCCGCGGCCAGCCGATGCCCGACCAGCCGCCTCGATGGCAGCGCGCCAGCCAGTCGAGCGCGAAGCGGCGCGCGGCCTCGCCTTCGGCCGGGGCGCGCGCTCCCGGAACGTTGGCGGCCAGCCAGTCGCGCGCCTCGCGCCGGAACGCGTCGTCTTCGTCGGTAAAGGTCAGCTGCATTTTCCGCTCACGACATCCATCCGCCGGCGACATCGACGATGCTGCCGGTCATGTAGCTCGCCTCCTCGCCGGCGAGGAAGCGCACGACCGTGGCGATCTCGCGCGGCTCGCCGACGCGGCCCATCGCGACATTGTGCATCTGCCGCTCCATCTGCACCGGATCGACGCCGGCCGCCATCGGCGTGTCGATGGTGCCGGGCGCGATGGCGTTGACGCGGATGTTGTAGGGCGCGAGCGTGCGGGCGAGGCTGCGCGTCAGCCCGATCAGCCCGGCCTTGGAGGCGCCGTAGGGCACCATCGGGCTGCCGAGCTTGCCGTTGATCGAGGCGATGTTGACGATGGCCCCGCCGCCGCGCGTCGCCATGGCGCGGGCAAGCTCCTGGCTCAGGAGGAAGGGCGCCCGCAGGTTGACGGCGAGGACGCGGTCGAAATCCTCCAGCGTCAGGTCGAACACCGCCTTCTTCTCGTAGAGGCCGGCGCAGTTGACGAGGCAGTCGATGCCGTCCTCCTGCGCGAGCAGGCGAAGCGCGCCGCGCACCGCCTCCATGTCGGCGAGGTCGCAGGCGATGTAGCGGTCGGGCGTTTGCGCGGGCGAGGGCGCAGCGGAGGCTTCGTCCCTGTCGGGCCCGACGACGCGGTCGCCCGCCCGGCGCAGCTCGGCCACGATGGCGCGGCCCATACCGCCGTTGCACCCCGTCACCACGGATGTGCGCATCCCGTCCCTCCCTTCCAGGTATGTCTCATATATTGAGACAATATGCTTGCATGGAATTTCCTCTTGGCCGGGAGTATGGCGCATTTTCCCCGCATATCAATCGAAAATCAGCACTGTCGTGTTGACAATCCGCCGATGTACCGTCAGTTTTCCGATCAAGCGTCGGGAGCAACGTCCCATATGATGGACATCAGGAGGCGCCGGGGATGGATTTCAGGTGGACCGACGAGGATCGGGCCTACAGGGCGCGGGTCCGCGCCTTTCTTGAGCGCGAGCTGCCGGCGGACTGGGCCGAGATATCCCGCCACGGGCCGGGCTCGCGCGAGCAGACCGAATTCAGCCTGGAATTCTGCCCGAAGCTCGCCGAGGCCGGCCTTCTGGTGCCGCACTGGCCGGCCGCGTGGGGCGGGGCCGACCGCCCGACCTGGGAGCACTTCATCCTCGGCGAGGAGATGTGGGCGGCGGGCGAGCCGCGCGGCGCGCAATACATGAACGTCAACTGGATCGGCCCGACGCTGATGCGCTTCGGGACCGAGGCGCAGAAGCGGCGCTACATCCCCGAGATGGCGGCGGGCCGGGCGGTGTGGTGCCAGGGCTTCTCCGAGCCGAACGCCGGCTCCGACCTCGCCAGCCTGCGCACGCGGGCGGTGCGCGACGGCGACGACTACGTCATCAACGGCTCGAAGATCTGGACCTCCTACGCCGCCATGGCGCAGCACTGCTTCCTGCTCGCGCGCACCGGCGAGGCGTCGAGCGGCAAGGCGGGCATCGCGATCTTCCTCGTGCCCATGTCGACGCCCGGCATCGAGGTGCGCCCGATCCCGAGCCTGATCGGCCATGGCGACATCCACGAGACCTTCTTCACCGACGTGCGCGTGCCGGTCTCGGCGCGGCTCGGCGAGGAGGGGCAGGCGTGGTCGATCATCAGCTATTCGCTCGCCAACGAGCGCATCGGCATCCCGCGCTACGAGTTCGCCGCGCGCGTGCTCGACCGCATGGTCGAGGTGCTGCATGCGCGGCAGGCCTTCTCCGATCCGCTGATCCAGGTGCGCGCTGCGGCGGCGTCCGCGGCCTGCGAGGCGGCGCGGCTCCTCGTCTACCGCGCCGTGGACAAGCGCGCGCGGGGCGAGGCGGTCGGGGCGGAGGCGAGCATCGCCCGCGTCGCGGTCGCCGAGGCCGACAACGCCGTCACCGATTTCGGGCTCGATTTCCTGCCCGACACCTTCGCGGGCCTGGACCATCCCGCCCATCTGGCGCATCACGAGCGCGCCATCGTCACCAGCATCGCCGCCGGCGCGGCCGAGATCCAGCTCGGGCTTATCGCCCGCAACTGGCTCGAACTCCCGAGGGAAGCCTCCTGATGCGCTTTGCCCCCAACGAGGATCAGGCCGCGTTCCTGGCGGTTCTCGACCAACTCGCGCAGGCGCCGGAGGCGGCGTGGAAGCCGGCGCCGGGCTGGGAGCGCTTCGACTGGTCGGCCGGGCTCGACGCGCTCCTCGAGCAAAACGGCTTCTTCGACTGCGCGGCGGAGGAGACGCTCGGCCTCGTCACCGCCGCCGCGATGACCTATCGGCTCGCCGGCCTGCCGGTGCTGGTGGAATGCGCGGCCTCGTCGATGCTGCGGCCGCTCTGTGCGCCCGACCTGCCGCGCCCGGTGGCGGTGATCGAGGATGCCGGCCGCCCCGCGCCCTTCCTTCCGGTCGCGCGCTCGGCGATCCTCCTTTCCGGGGAGGGCGTGCGCGCCGCTGTCCTCGGCGACGGCGCGGTCGAGACCGTCGAGAACATTTTCGCCTATCCGATGGGCACGCTGAGGCGGGGCGAGGCCGGGTTCCGCCCGCTCGACGCCGACCCCGCGACCGTGCGCGACACCTGGCGCGTCGCGCTCGCCGCGGAGATGGCGGGCTGCCTCAAGGGCGGCCTCGACGCCGTCGTCGCCCATGTGCGCGACCGCCACCAGTTCGGCCGCCCGCTCGGCAGCTTCCAGGTGATCCAGCATCGCCTCGCCGCGGCGGCGACCAAGATCGAGGCGAGCTATTTCCTGGTGCTGAAGGCGGCGCAGAGCCGCGATCCCGCCGACGCCGCGCTTGCGCTCGGCCACGTGCAGGACGCCTCGACGCGCATCGTCTACGACCTGCACCAGTTCATGGGCGCGATGGGCCTGACGCTGGAGCATCCGCTGCACCGCTGGACCTATCGCGCGCGCCTGCTGCGCTCGGCGCTGGGCGGGGCGGGCGCCAACTACCGGGCCGCCTCGGCGCGGCGATGGAGGGCCGCATGAGCGGATTGCCGCATTTCGACACCATCCTGCTCGCGCGGCGCGGCCGGCTGCTGACCGTGACGCTGAACCGGCCCGATGCGCTCAACGCCTTCGATGCCGCCATGCATGTCGAGATCGTCGAGGCGCTGCGCTTCGCGGCCGCCGACCCGGACTCCGACGTGATCGTGCTGACGGGCGCGGGCCGCGCCTTTTCCGCCGGCGGCGATCTCGAGCACATGGAGGCGTCGATCGCCGATCCGCGCAAGTTCGACCGCGAGGCGGCGGACGCCAAGCGCATCGTCTTCACCCTGCTCGACATCGAGAAGCCGGTGATCGCCAGGGTCAACGGCGCGGCGGTGGGTCTCGGCGCGACGCTGGCGCTTCTGTGCGACGTGATCTTCGCCGCCGAGCGCGCCCGCATCGGCGATCCCCACGTCAAGGTCGGCCTCGTCGCCGGCGACGGCGGGGCGGTGATCTGGCCGCAGCTCGTCGGCTTCGCCCGCGCCAAGGAATTCCTCATGACCGGCGCGCTGCTGACGGCGACGCGCGCCGCCGAGATCGGCCTCGTCAACCATGCGGTGCCGGATGCGGAGCTCGACGCGCGGGTCGACGCCTTCTGCGACGAGCTCCTCGCCGGCGCGACGCAGGCGATCCGCTGGACCAAGGTGACGGTCAATCTCGAATTGAAGCGCATCGCCCATGCGCTGATGGACCCCGGCATCGCCTACGAATCGCTCTCCGTGCGCACGGCCGAGCATCGCGACGCGGTGAGGGCGATGAAGGAGAAGCTCGGCAAATCCGGCGGCTAGCGCCGGGCAGCAGCGAAGGACAGGCACATGCCTGGTCTCGAACGGGAGGAAACGATGAGACTCAACAGACGCGAATTCGTCGGCGGCGCGCTCGGCGCCACAGCGCTCGCCGGCCTGCCGATGCCGGCCATCGGCCAGTCGGCGCCGATCCGCATCGGCTGCATCACCAGCCTCGTCGGCGGCTACAGCCTGTTCGGCGAGGCCCATGCCCGCGGCATGCAGATCGCGGCCGAGAAGATCAACGCCGAGGGCGGCATCGACGGCCGCCAGATCGAGATCGTGGTGCGCGACGACGGGCTGAAGCCCGAGATCGGCGTCGCCACGGCGCGCGAGCTCGCCGCCGACGGCGTGCACATCTTCGCCGGCGTGCTGTCGAGCGGCGTGGCGCTGGCGCTGGGCGGCGTGATGGAGGAGCTGGACTCCGTCTTCATCAACGCCGCCTCGCACGGCAACAACCTGACGCACCAGGATTTCCGCAAGAACTACTTCCGCGTCACCGATTATTCCGCCATGCGCATCGGCGCCGGCTCGCAGCTCATGGCCGACCGCTATCCCGACGCGCTGCGCTGGGGTTCCATCTCCCCCGACAACGAGGTCGGGCGCTCGGTGATCGAGACGGCCGGCCACTGGCTGCCGAAGGCCTATCAGGCCACCCACGGCGCCGAGATCGAGCTGCTGGAGACGAGCTGGGTGAAGTTCGGCGCCACCAACTACCGCAACGAGATCGCGCGCCTCGTCAGCCAGGGCATCGACGGGCTGATCGTCGGCCTCGGCGGCACCGACGAGGTGACCTTCCTGCAGCAGGCAGGCCAGTTCGGCCTCACCGACCAGCTCAAGGGCATCTACACCTCCGGCAGCGAGTTCCAGTCGGCCGCCGCGCTCAAGGGGCGCACGCCGAAGAACTACTGGTCGGGCTTCCACTGGTACTACGGCGCCTATCCCGACAACCCGCTGGCGCAGGAGCTGGTCAGGACCTTCCGCGACAAGGGCTATGGCGAGCACCCGGACGGGTTCGTCGGCATGGCGCACAGCGCGGTCCTCGCGGTCGCCGCCGCCCTGCGCAAGGGTGCGGGCGAGACGGCGGCCGAGCTGGTGCCGGCGCTGGAGGGGCTGACCTTCGAATCCGTCAAGGGGCCGATCACGCTGCGCGCGGAGGACCATCAGGCGATCTGCGACGTCAACTACGCGCTGCTCGGCGGGGCCGACAACGCCGACGGCTGGGAGGCGGTGGACTTCGCGCGCATCGACGGGGCGCAGTTCGCCGGCGCGCCGACCCCCGGGCAGGCGCTGGCCTTCGAATAGGCGCCCGACGCCCTGCCGCCTCCCCCTCGGGAGCCGGCAGGGCGGTGCTGCATGATGGAAGCGGAATTCATGTCGGTTCTGGACGAAAGGCTCGCCGCGCTCGGGCGCGGACGACGCCATGTCGCGGTCGAGGGCGAAAATCTCGGCACGGTCGCCTTGCGGCGCCTGCGGGAGGACCCGCACCGCGTCGTGGTGGCGGACGCGCAACGCGTCCTCACCCGCGCCGACATGGTCGACGCCGCGCGCCGGCTGGGCGGCGCGCTCCTGTCGCGCGGCCTCGCGCCCGGCTCGGTCGTTGCGTTCCAGCTGCCGAACTGGTGGGAGGCCTGCGTCGTCAACCTCGCCGCCGCGCTGTTCGGCTTCCGCCTCGTCCCGCTGCTGACGATCTACCGCGCCGCCGAACTGTCGACCATCTTCCGCGCCTGCGGCGTCGATGCGCTGTTCATCCCGGAAAGCCATCGCGGCGTCGACTTTCCCGTGCTCGTCGGCGCGCTGCCGGAAAGGCCGGCGCATGTCCTGACCGTGCGCGGCGCCCGAACGGCCGGTCCCGACACGTTCGAGGCCATGCTCGGTCACCAGCCCGCCGCGCCGCAGCCGGCCGCGCCGGGCGACGTCAAGATGGTGCTCTTCACCTCGGGCAGCACCGGCCGGCCCAAGGGCGTGATGCACAGCCACGCCGCCATCGACGCGCTGATCCGCAGCACGGGCGCGTTCTGGCGCATCGGCGCCGACGACCGGCTGTTCGTGCCCTCGCCGATCGGCCATATCGGCGGCTCGATCTACGCCTTCGAGTTCCCGTGGATCACCGGCTGCGTCGCGCATCTGGCCGACGGCTGGGACCCGGACGCCGCGGTCGGCGTCATCGACCGGCACGGCGCCACCTTCATGGCCGGGGCGACGCCGTTCCTCGCCGGGCTCCTCGCCGCGGCCGAGCGCGCGGGAACGACGCTGCCCGGCCTGCGCCGCTTCGTCTGCGGCGGCGCGAGCGTGCCGCCCGAGCTGGTGACGCGCGCGCTGGCGCGGTTCCCCTCGGCCACCGTGTCGCGGGCCTACGGCTCGACAGAGGTTCCGCTCGTCTGCCCGGGCGTGCGCGAGCGCGCCGAGGCCGGGCTGCGCGCCACGACCGACGGCGAGTGCACGGCCGAGCTCAGGCTCCTCGGCGAGGACGATACGCCCGTGGCCGAGGGCAGCCCGGGCGAGATCGCGGTGCGCGCGCCGCACATGCTTCTGGGCTATCTCGACCCGGCCGACGAGGAAGGCTGCTTCACCGGCGACGGCTTCTTCCGCATGGGCGATCTCGGCCGGCTGGTCGACGGGCGGTTCCTCGAGATCACCGGGCGCAAGAAGGACATCATCATCCGCAAGGGCGAGAACATCAGCCCGCTCGAGATCGAGAACGCGCTGGCGCGCCATCCCGGCGTCCGCCAGAGCGCCGTCGTCGGCATGCCCGACGCCGAGCGCGGCGAGATGGTCGTGGCCGTCGTGCTGCCGGCCGACGGCGCCGGCTTCGACTTCGCGGAGATGACGCGGCACCTGCAGACGCTGGGGCTGGCGCGGCAGAAATTCCCCGAGCGCCTGCATCTGGTGGACGCCATGCCGATGACGACGGTCGGGAAGATCGACAAGAAGGAGCTGAGGGCGATGGTGGCCGAAACGGAGGGAGTCGGGTCTTGACGACGCTCTATCTCTACGCAGTCTTCAACGGCGTCGTCCTCGGCATGGCGATCTTCCTGGTCGCAGCCGGCCTGACGCTCGCCTTCGGCATCATGAAGATCTTCAACTTCGCCCACGGCGCCTTCTTCATGATCGGCGCCTACATCGCCCATGCCGTCACCGGGCAGGAAGCCTCGTCGCTGCCGCTGTTCCTCGGCGCCGCGCTGGTGGCGGCGCTCGCGGTCGGCGGCATCGGCATCCTGACGGATCTCGCCATCTTCCGGCGGCTCGGCAACGTGCCGCACGAATACACGCTGATGGCCGCCTTCGGCATCATGCTGTTCTGCACCGGGGCGGCGCGCATCGCCTTCGGCCAGTCCGTCCACGCCATCTACCCGCCGGAGGCGATCGGCGGCTTCTCCAATGTCGGCTTCCTCGTCTCGCACTACGGCCTGTTCATCATCGCCTCGGGCGTCGTCGTCTTCCTGGTGCTGGAGATCGGCCTCAACCGCATCTGGTTCGGCAAGATGATCTTCGCGGTGGCGCGCGATCCGTGGATGGCCGACGTCATCGGCCTGCGCGTCCAGCGCCTCAAGCTCGCCTCGGTGGCGATCAGCTTCGCGCTGGCGGGGCTGGCCGGCGGCATCCTCGTCGCCAACCAGTCGCTGTCGCTCGACCTCGGCCACTCCTACCTGCTCCTCGCCTTCTGCGCGGTCATCGTCGGCGGCCTCGGCTCGATCAAGGGCGCCTTCATCGCCTCGCTGATCTTCGGCCTCGCCGAAAGCCTGAACTCGGTGGTGCTGCCGACCATGCCGGGCATCGGCTCCTACGCGCTGCTGATCGTTCTCGTCCTGATCCGCCCGCAGGGCATCTATCCGGAGCTGTCGCAATGAACCGGATCGCCCAGATCGCGCTGCTGCTGCTTCTCGCCGCCTTCCTGTTCGCGCCCTTTCTGGTCAATCCGGGGCTCGTGTTCATCGCCGGCTTCGCGCTGATCCAGATCGTCTTCGCGCTGTCGTGGAACCTGCTGTTCTCCTATGCCGGGCTGATCTCGTTCGGCCATGCCGCCTTCTTCGGCGTCGGCGCCTACATCTCGGCCGTGGTGCTGCGCGACGGCCACGGCATCCATTTCGTGCTGGTCATCCTGATCTGCGCCGTCGCCGGGGCGGTCGCCGCGCTGCTCGTGGCGCTGGTGGTGCTCCGGCGCGCGAGCGGCGTCCAGTTCGCGGTGCTGACGCTCGCGCTTTCCCAGCTCATCGTCGTGCTGATCGGCTATTCGTCGCTTCTCGGCCATGACGAGGGCATCGCCGCCATCCCGCGCCCGGTGATGGAGTTCGGCCTGTTCACGCTCGACCTCAACCGGCCGCTGACCAACTACTATTTCGTGCTGGCGATCTGCCTGCTGGCGGTCGGGTTGATGTGGCTCCTCGTCAAGGGGCATATGGGCCGCGCCATGCAGGCGGTGCGCATCGACGCCGAGCGCGCGGCCTTCATCGGCATCGACGTGTGGCGCGTGCGCGTGGTCGCCTTCACCATATCGGGGGCGTTCGCGGCGGTGGCGGGCGCGCTGCTGGCGCCGTGGGGCCAGATCGTCACGCCCGACTACGTCAACTGGCTGCAATCGGCCCAGCCGCTGTTCGCAGCGCTGCTCGGCGGCGCCGGCTTCTTCTGGGGCCCGGTCGTCGGCGTCCTCGGCCTCAGCGGCATCAACTACCTGACGCGCACCTTCGCCGGGCTGTCGGAGGTTCTGGTGGGTGCAAGCCTGATCCTCGTGGTGCTGCTCGCGCCGCAGGGCGTCCTCGGCGCCGTTCGGCAGTTCGCCCGCCGCCGCGGCGGCGGCAATCCCGGAGGCCGGCCATGATCCTCGACGTCCACGGCATCGAGATGAGCTACGGCGCGCTCAAGGTGCTGCAC
Organism: Hyphomicrobiales bacterium; assembly: GCA_022838525.1. Lineage (GTDB taxonomy): Bacteria > Pseudomonadota > Alphaproteobacteria > Rhizobiales > Rhizobiaceae > Aerobium. The sequence continues at coordinate 15,084 of JALHFU010000078.1, forward strand.
GGCATCTCCCTCGGCGTGGAGCCGTCGGAGACCTTCGCCATCATCGGCCCCAACGGGGCGGGCAAGACGACGCTGTTCAAGGTGCTGACCGGCGAGGCGATGCCGACGGCCGGCACCATCCGCTACAAGGGCCAGGACATCACGCGGCTGCCGGCCCACCAGCGCGCGCGCCGGGGGTTCGGCCGCACCTTCCAGGTCGCGCGCGTGTTCAACGAGCTCGACCTGCGCACCAACGTCGTCGTGGCGGTCGAGTCGCGCCTGCGCTATTCCGGCGGCAGCCTGGGCCGCTGGTGGCGATGGAGGCCGACGGCCGCGGTGCGGGCGGAAGCCGAGGAGATCTTGGAGCGCTTCGGCTTCGCGCGCCGGCGCTGGCAGGACGAGGCGAGCTACCTGTCGCATGGCGACCGCAAGCGGCTCGAATTCTGCGTGGCCCTCGCCACCCGCCCCGAAATCCTGATGCTGGACGAGCCGACGGCCGGCATGTCGCCCTCCGACCGCAGGGAGATGACCCAGCTCCTGCTGCGGCTGAAGGCGGAGACGGGCATCACCATCCTGATGACCGAGCACGACATGGACATCATCTTCGAGCTCGCCGACCGCCTGATGGTGCTGAACTTCGGCGAGGTGCTGGCCATGGGCGCGCCGCAGGCCGTGCGCGACGACGCCACGGTGCGCAGGGTCTATCTCGGGCAAGGCCATCATCCGGGGCATCGTCATGCTTGAGCTGGAGCGCATCGACGCCTTCTACGGGCAGGCGCACATCCTGCACGACATCTCGCTCGGGGTCGGCGAGCGCGAGCGGCTGGCCGTCATCGGCCGCAACGGCGCCGGCAAGAGCACGCTGCTGAAAAGCATCATGAACGCCGGCCCCGCGGTTCGCGGCACGGTGTCGCTCGACGGCCGGGCGCTCGGCCGCACCAGCGCGAGCGACCGCGTCCGGCTCGGCCTGTCGCTGGTACCGGAGGACCGGCGCATCTTCACCCACATCACGGTGGCCGAGAACCTGCTTCTCGCCCAGCACGGGACCGGCCGCGGCAGGGAACTGCCGTCGGTCGAGGAGGTCGTCGAGCGGTTCCCGATGCTGAAGGACCTGCTCGGCCGGCTGGGCGGGCAGCTTTCCGGCGGCCAGCAGCAGGTGCTGGCGATCGCCCGCTCGATCGCGGCGCGGCCGCGCCTCATGCTGCTCGACGAGCCGACGGAGGGGCTCGCCCCGGTGATCGTCGAGGATCTCGCCGTCAAGGTGGTGGAGGCGTGCGAGGCCTACGGCATCGCGCTGGTCCTCGCCGAGCAGAACCTGTGGTTCGCGCGCCAGTGCACGTCGCGCGTGCTGCTGCTCGATTCGGGCAGGACGGTGTTCGCCGACGACTGGGCGGCGTTCGACCGGGCATCCGACCTTGTCGACCGCTATCTGGCGGTCTAGAGCAATTCCAGGAAAAGTGTGAAACGGTTTTCCGTCCGGAATTGCGTAAAAACAAGGAGATAGATCGTTTCAGCATTTCCGTGAAATTCTGAAACGATCCAGGACCTTTGGTGCGCCGGGCAAACGCGAACGAGGGGACAATGGCGTCATCCGAACCCGCCGACGGAAACGTGGACGGCACCCAGGCGATCCGCCGGGCCGCGGCGATCTTGCGCTGCATCGGCCGCGGAAACGCGCGCGGCGTCAGCCTCGCCTCCATCGCCGAGACGCTCCGGCTGCCGCGCTCGACCACCCACCGCATCATCAAGTGCCTTGTGGAGGAGGGGCTGGTCAGGCACGAGCAGAAGCAGCGCACCTACGTCATCGGGCGGCTGACCTACGAGCTCGGCCAGGCGGTGACGAACGACATGATCGACATCGCCCGCTGGCGCGGCGCGGTCGACAACGTGGCGCGGCGCACAGGCGTCACCGCCTATCTGATGAGCCGCAGCGGCGTCGAGGCGACCTGCGTGCTGAAGACGGACGGCAATTCGGTGATCCGGGTCATCCCGGTGGATGTCGGCCAGCGCCGGTTCCTCGGCGTCGGCGCGGGCTCGACCGCGCTGCTCGCCGCCCTCGACCCCGACACCTGCGAGCGCATCATCCGCATGATCGCGCCGTCGCTCAACGGCTATCCCGGCCTCGACGAGCAGGTGGTGCGGCGGCTGGTGGAGGAAACCCGCGCGACGGGCTTCGCCCTCAGCCGGAGCAACGTCGTCAGGGACGTGATCGGCATCGGCATGGCGATCCCGCAGGAAGACGGCCCGTCCTCGCTGGCGCTCAGCATCGCCGCGCTCGCCTCGCAGACCAACGACCAGGCGGTCGAGCGGTGGAAGGCGATCATCCGCGAGGAAGTGGAGGCCGTATGCCGCGCATCCGGAAACCGGGACAGCCGGTGAGCCGCGCCGCGGAGGGCCAGAGCGGGCTCCGGCCCGGGCGGTTTCGCGCTGACGCCGCCATGCGCGACGCCGGCCGTTTTGATTCCACGCGACGCCAAAAGGCGTAGCGTCCAGCCCTCGACATCACCTCTCGTCTGGCTTTCATCCGGCCGTGCCACCTTCGCCCCCTAGGCGCCGGGCAGTCGCTTATGCCGAGACGCCGCCCCTGCGTCATCCCGGCCAAGGGCGCGCAGCGCCCGCAGAGCCGGGACCCATTGGCCGGACCATCGTCAGGCACGGCCCGGTCCTCGCCTCGGCGCATATCAGGACCGTATCGCAAACCCTGAACCCGGCCGTGCCGCTCAATGGGTCCCGGCTCTCCCTCGCTCCGCTCGGTCGGCCGGGATGACGCGGGGGCGGC
>JALHFU010000290.1:0-2556 GCA_022838525.1 Hyphomicrobiales bacterium
CACCATCATCCAGGGCATCATCTTCGTCGTCTGCGTCCTCCTCTTCCGCGAAGGCATCATCGGCGTCATCCAGAAATGGATCAAAAAACCGCTGTGACGGAGCGAGCGGCTCGAGCAGGGATACGAGACGAGGTTCGGGCATCCGAACAGGGGAAAATCCGGGAAAGGGCATCATCCGATGAGCGAGAACGAACGCCGTATTCTGAGGCGCGATCCAAACCCGCTTCTTCTGCAGGAGATGACGTTCCGCAGCGTCACGGCGCGCAACCGGATAGCTCTTTCGCCGATGTGCCAGTACAGCGCCCGGAACGGCGTTCCGGACGACTGGCACCTCGTGCATCTCGGATCGCGCGCCGTCGGCGGCGTGGGCATCGTCTTCGCCGAGGCCACCCATATCGAGCCGCGAGGGCGCATCACGCCCTCCTGTCTCGGCCTCTGGAACGACGAACAGGCGACGGCCTTCGCGCGCATCGCGCGTTTCGTCGAAGCCCAGGGAGCCGTACCCGGAATTCAGCTCGGGCATGCCGGCCGCAAGGCCAGCACCATGCGGCCCTGGGAAGGATCGAAGCCGCTGGCGCCCGACGAGGGAGGCTGGGAGACGATCGGCCCCAGCCCTCTCGCCTTCGCCGAAGGCTATTCGCCGCCTCGCGAAATGACGAAGGCGGATATCGCCGAAGTCACGGAAAAGATGGCGAATTCGACGCGTCTGGCCCGCGAGGCGGGGTTCAAGATCATCGAGATACATGCCGCTCACGGCTATCTTCTGCACCAGTTCATGTCGCCTCTCAGCAATCGCCGCGAGGATGAATATGGGGGCAGCTTCGAAAACCGGATCAGACTGCTGCTGGAGACGATCGAAGCGGTACGCAGCGAGTGGCCGGACGATCTGCCGCTGTTTCTCCGTCTCAGCGTATCGGAATGGGTCGATGGCGGCTGGGATGTCGAGCAAAGCCTGAGGCTGGCACGACTGCTCAAGGAAACAGGTCGGGTCGATCTGATCGATTGTTCGTCGGGCGGGAACGATCCCCGCCAGAAGATCGCCATCCATCCCGGCTATCAGGTCCCTCTGGCGGCGCGCATCCGGCAGGAAACGGGGATGGCAACCGGAGCCGTAGGCCTGCTTCACAGTCCCGATCTGTGCGAGCAGATTCTGGCCAACGGCCAGGCGGACGTCGTTTTTCTCGGCCGGGCACTCATGGCCGAGCCCTATTGGCCGATCTATGCTGCAAAGCGGCTGCGGGCCCAGCCAAGATGGCCGGCTCAATATGAGCGTTGCGATATTTACTAGCTGCGGACCATCGGCGACAAACCGACGTTGGAAGCAAACGCTTTATAATGTCCGGTGTTTGCAGTTTTGGATGAAATGGCACGCCCAAGGGGAATCGAACCCCTGTTTGCGCCGTGAGAGGGCGCCGTCCTGACCGCTAGACGATGGGCGCTTGCCGTGACCCGCGATATAGAGGTGAATCGGCGCGAATGCAACCTCGTCGGGGGACGAATTTCGCTTCCCGCGCCGGTCAGGGCGCGGGGGCGATGTCGAAGCGGCCGACGATGCGGCCGGCCGCGGTGTCGTAGACGAAGATCGCCCGCTTGCCGTCCGCCAGCATGACGTCGAGGCCGATGCGGCTGCCGGCGAGCGTGTGGCCGAGCACCCTTGCGCCCTGCGGCAGCGCGATCTCGCCGTAGAGCATCTGGCCCTGCGGCGGCGCGGGCAGCTCGGGGACGGCCGGCGCCGGCGGCTCCTCGTTGCGGCCGGCGCGGTAGACAATGGCCACCGCCACCGCCATAAGGGCGAGGAACAGGAGCCCCAGATTGATCGCCATGAAGCGGATGAGCTTGCGGCGGACCCGCTCCACCGCAGGGTCGAGCGGCTTCTCGCGATCGTCGTCGTCCGGGGTTCCAGTCATGAAGATGTCGTTCCGGTTGGTCGATGAGCGATCCTGATAGCGAAGGCGAGGCCGCATTGAAAGAGTTGACGGCCGACGGCGATGCCGCTGGCGCGCGCATCGACCAGTGGCTGGCCGCGCAACTTGCGCCCGACCTGTCGCGCAGCCGCATCCAGGCGCTGATCCGCGACGGGCAGGTGAGCGTCGACGGCACGGTCGAGCGGTCGCAGGGCCGCAGGCTGGCGACGGGCGAGCGCATCCGCCTCGTCCTGCCGGAGCCGGCGCCGGCGGCGCCCGCCGCCGAGGACATCCCGCTCGCCGTGCTCTACGAGGACGAGGACCTGATCGTCATCGACAAGCCGGCCGGGCTCGTCGTCCATCCCGGCGCCGGCAACCCCACCGGCACGCTGGTCAACGCGCTGATCCGCCATTGCGGCGCGTCGCTGTCGGGCATCGGTGGCGTGCGGCGGCCGGGCATCGTCCACCGGCTCGACAAGGACACAAGCGGCGTCCTCGTCGTGGCCAAGAACGACCGCGCCCACCGCGCGCTGTCGGAGGCGTTCGCGGATCACGGCCGCACCGGCGATCTCGAGCGCGCCTACGACGCGCTGGTCTGGGGCGCCCCGGCGCGCATGACGGGCACGGTGGATGCGCCGCTCGGCCGCTCCGC
>JALHFU010000079.1:0-22860 GCA_022838525.1 Hyphomicrobiales bacterium
ACGCCGCCGGCCGTGACCGGCAGGCCGCCGTCGAGCGCATCCTTCACCCGGTCGATGCGGACGATGGCGATGGCATCGCGGCCCGCGACGCTGCCCAGCGCGCCGATGGGGCGCTCGCCGGCGAGGACGGCGGTGCCGCTTTCGGGCAGCCCGGCGTCGCCGCGGCCGATCATGACGCGCCGCCGCGCCGTGCCGCGGTGCTGCATGCGCGACACCACCTCCTGCCCGACATAGCAGCCCTTGTGGAAGCCGACGCCGCCGTTCTCGTCCATCAGCACGTCGTGCGGGAAGGCGTCGCCCGCGGCGAAGTCCGCGCCCGCCTCGGCGACGCCGTGGGCGATGCGCAGCCGCGTGAAATCGTCCGGCGAAGCGTCGGCGGCGACAGCCTCGCCGTAACGCCGCAACACGCCGGCGCCGTCGGGAAAGCGGCGGTCGGCGAGCCAGCTTGAATCAGGCTGTGAACTGCCTGAATCGGCATGTGAGGACGCGGAATCATCCTGCCAGCGTGCCGCGACAACCAGATGATCCTGAACGGAAATTTCCGCCTTGGCCCGCAGCCGGTAGAGCGTCAGCCGCCGCACGAAGTCGCCGGCCGTGTCCGCCCGGCAGTCGAGGAGGAAGCCGGATTCGCCCCGGCGCGAGATCAGGAAATCGAACAGGATCTTGCCCTGCGGCGACAGCAGCGCCCCCGGCCGCGCCTCGCCGGGCTCCAGCCGGTCGAGATCGACGGTCAGGATGTTCTGCAGGAAGTGTTCGGCGTCCGGCCCGTCGATCAGGATCGCGGCGCGGTCGCCAAGCTGGGCTGTCGGCATGGAGGCATCGTCCGAACTTGCATTTGACGTGGCCATTACGTAAGCCCCCCGGCAGGCGCGGGCAAGAGACCGCAGCGCGCAAGGATGGCTCCCCCGAGGATGGCTCCCATGACACGCAGCTTCGACCTGATCCTGAAAGGCGGCACCGTGGTCAACCACGACGGCGCGGGGCAGCGCGACATCGGCGTCGTCGCCGGCCGCGTCGCCGCCATCGGCGACCTGTCGCGGGCCGATGCCGGCGAGACCATCGACTGCACCGGCCTGCACATCCTGCCGGGCGTGGTGGACAGCCAGGTCCATTTCCGCGAGCCGGGGCTCGAGCACAAGGAAGACCTCGAGACCGGCTCGCGCGCGGCCGTGCTCGGCGGCGTCACCGCCGTGTTCGAGATGCCGAACACCAATCCGCTCACCACCAGCGAGGCGGCGCTCGCCGACAAGGTCGCGCGCGCCACGGGCCGCATGCATTGCGACTTCGCCTTCTGGGTCGGCGGCACGCGCGACAATGCGCGCGACGCGGGCGAGCTGGAGCGCCTGCCGGGCGCGGCCGGCATCAAGGTGTTCATGGGCTCGTCCACCGGCTCGCTGCTGGTCGAGGACGACGAGGGCGTCTACGAGATCCTGCGCCACACGCGCCGCCGCGCCGCCTTCCATTCGGAGGACGAGTATCGCCTGCGCGAGCGCCTGTCGGAGCGCATCGAGAACGATCCGTCCTCGCATCCGGTGTGGCGCGACGAGGTGGCGGCGATCCGCTGCACCGACCGGCTGGTGCGCATCGCCCGCCTGGCGCGGGCGCGCATCCATGTGCTGCACATCTCGACCGCCGAGGAGATCGAGTTCCTGGAGCACCACAAGGACGTCGCCACCTGCGAGGCGACGCCGCACCACCTGACGCTCTCGGCCGACGACTACGCCACGCTCGGCACGCTGATCCAGATGAACCCGCCCGTCCGCGCCGCGCGCCATCGCGACGGCGTGTGGAAGGGCATCGGCAACGGCGTCGTCGACGTTCTGGGATCGGACCACGCCCCGCACACGCTGGAGGAGAAGGCCAAGCCCTATCCGGCCTCGCCGTCCGGCATGACCGGTGTGCAGACGCTGGTGCCGATCATGCTCGACCACGTCAATGCCGGCCGCCTGACCCTCGAACGCTTCGTGGACCTGACGAGCCACGGCCCCAACCGCATCTTCGGCATGGCGCGCAAGGGCCGCATCGCCGCCGGCTACGACGCCGACTTCACGGTGGTGGACATGAAGCGCCGCGAGACCATCACCAACGCCCAGGCCGGCTCCCGCGCCGGCTGGACGCCTTATGACGGCAAGACCGTCACCGGCTGGCCGGTCGGCACCATCGTGCGCGGAACGCGGGTGATGTGGGAAGGCGAGATCGCGACGCCGGGGCAGGGGCGGCCGGTGGAGTTTTCCGAGGCGTTGGCTGTATGAGCGAGTAGCGAATAGTGAATAGAGAGTAGTGTCTGGAATATAGAACTACCTCTATTTCGTATTCACTACTCTCTACTCACTATTCACTTAATCACCGGCAACGAAGAACAGCCACCGCCCCTCCGGCGAGATGCCGGTGCGGTAGAAGATGTAGGCGCCGTAGTTCTTCATGTCCTCGTAGTCGCCGGCGGTGACGATCTTGAACAGCTCGACGCGCTGCGGCGCGGTGAGCGCGTCGAGCGGCACGGCGAAGAAATAGGGCCAGACATACATCTCCTCCGGTGTGCCTTCGGCGAGCTTGACGTAGCCCGCCGACAGCACCTCGTAGAGGATGGCGAGGATCTCGTGGCCCTGCTCGTCGCCGGAAAGCTCGCGCAGGAAGGCGATGGGGTCGCCGGAAATGTCGCCGAAGGAAAGCTGCGTCGCGTTCTCGCCGGTGCTGATCAGCGGGCGCAGCCGCTCGATGTCGCCGGAAAGGCAGGCCTCCACGATCAGCTCGCGCATCCGCCGCACCGGCTCGGGCAGCAGCGCGAGATCGTAGAGGATGTCGGGGATCGGCTCGGCCTCCGCGTCCTCCCCGGCTTCCGTCGCTCCCGGCTGATGCTGCGCCGGGTCGCGGGGGATGACGACGGGGTCGGGAAGCGGGATATTGATCGCGGGCGGCCGCGGCGTGTCGGCGGGGATGTCCTCCTGCGCCGGCGCCTCGGCCGGCGGCGTCTCCTGCGGCGCGGGTTCCTCGGGGGCGGTCTCGCTATCGTCCGCGTCGGTATCGGGCTCGGTGGTCTCACCCGGCGGCGGCAGGTCGCGGCGCTCGATGGTGTCGGCGTCGTCCGTGTTCTCCGGAACCGGAACCTCCTCGCGCGGCAACTCGCTCAGCGCCAGCGCGACCCCCGGCAGGGCGACCATGCCGGCAAGCGCGAGCGTCACGGCGAGCGCCCGGCCGCGCATCCTGTCGGGTTTCGATCCGTTCGCGCCTTTCCTTGCCATATCAGGCAGCCATGCCTCCGCTTGTCGGTCGGAGCCGCACTATAACGGAAAATGCGCTGGCGGCGAGACGCCGGGCGGCCGCCGCGTCAAAATGGTTGCCGGAAGAGGGCAGGTCGGTTCAGTGGATACGCTGGGCCGGGTCGAACTCGCCGGCGACCAGCCGGTCGCGCATGCGCTCAATCAGCGAAAGGGCGGCGGTTTCGCCGTTGGCGCGCACCAGCTCCTCGAGCGCGGTGGCGATGGCCGCATCGGCCATGATGTCGGGCTCGATGCCGGCGGCGCGGCCTTCGGCCCATGCATCCTCGTAGCTCTCGACCGCCGTCAGGCGCTTTTCTTCCCGAATCAGCTGGTCGATGTCGCTGATGCCCCGATCCATCCGTTCCACCCATGACCGCGGCCGATCCCGGCGGCCGCTCCCTTAATGTCCCGTTAAGGCTTCTAGCACAGGAAATGCGGCAAAGCGCGCCACATTCGTGTAAAAGTTAATCCATTGTTAAGCGCGGCCCAATCCCGGCTTCGCGCCATCCACAACTATGAGCCGGTTCTAGTTTCCGTAGCGCGTCGCCGTGTCGCGGGCGAGCGCCTCGCCTTCCTTCATGTAGCGGGAGATCGCCTCCAGCGCGGAAGGCGTGCAGGTGGCGTAGGTGGTCTCGAAGCTGCGATAGCCGCGGTTGAAGCTGGCGACGAAGCGGGCGCGCCGCGCCTCGTCCGGGTTCTCGGCCTGGAGCAGCGCCTCCATGCGGCCGCGCCAGTCCTGGCCGCTCTCGCCGCACAGGTTGCGCAGATAGTGCAGCGAGCCGAGGATTTCGGCGAGCCGCACCAGATCGCCCTCGAAGGGGGATTCCGCCGCGCGCGCGGCCTGGCCCTGCGCGGCGAGCAGGCACAGCGCGACCAGCGCGGAGGAGAGGGAACGGAGCTTCATCGCCCGGCTTGTCGCGGAGAATCGTGGCCGGCGCAAGGCGCTTCCCGTTCGCCGGCGATGCGCCGCGCGATCTCCAGCACCGAGCCGGCGAGCGGCAGGCGCGCCATCTCGTCGAGCGTCAGCCATGCCACGGCCGCGGCGTCGTCCCCGGCCGCGATGTCGCCGCCGGCGAAGCAGGCCGCATGCACCGACAGGATGAACTCGACCCGTCCTTCCTCCTGCTCGGAGACGAGCTCGAGGTCGATCAGATGCTCGACGCTCGACAGCAGCGCGCCCGTTTCCTCGATCACCTCGCGCCGCACCGCCTCGGCCAGCGTCTCGCCCGCCTCCACCCGGCCGCCGGGAAAGGCGTAGAGGCCGAGCGCGGGCGCGCGTCCGCGCCGCACCAGCAGGAAGCGGCCTTCGTGAAAGATCGCCGCCGAGACGGCGCGGACGGGAGCGGGCATGGTCGAGGGTGCTTCTTCTGTGTGTATCTCTGGGCGAGGGTTGCAGGTCCCGATATGCCCCGCAACATTGCTGCCGGGAACAACCGAGGGCAAGCGCAATGCGGCATCGAGGGCGGAATTAGGCATGTGCGGACGCTTCGCGCTGGTGCAGGGGGCAACCGTCGTCGAGGACGGCTTCGGCGTCGCCGGGGTGGAGGCGTTTCCGCCGCGCTATAACATCGCGCCGACGCAGCCGATCCTGATCGTCACCGCCGGCACGCCGCGCGAGCCCGGCTCAAACCGGCCGGAGCGGCAGGCGATGCTGGCGCGCTGGGGCTTCATCCCGTCCTGGGTCAAGGACACGGCGCAGTTCCCGCTGCTGATCAACGCCCGCGCCGAGACGGCCGCAAGCAAGGCCTCGTTCAAGGCTGCGATGCGCCATCGCCGCGTGCTGGTGCCGGCGTCGGGCTTCTACGAATGGAAGGGAACCGGCCGCAAGGACGCCCAGCCCTACTGGGTGCGGCCGCGGCACGGCGGCGTGATCGCCTTCGGCGGGCTGATGGAGACTTATGCCGAGCCGGGCGGCTCCGAGATCGACACCGCGGCGATCTTGACCTGCGCCGCCAACGGCGAGATCGCCCATATCCACCATCGCATGCCGGTGGTGATCCGGCCCGAGCATTTTTCCCGCTGGCTCGACTGCGTGCGCAATGAGCCGCGCGACGTCGCCGACATCGTGCAGCCCGTGGAGCCCGGCTTCTTCGAGGCGATCCCGGTCTCCGACAAGGTCAACAAGGTCGCAAACAGCGGCCCCGAGCTTCAGGAGCGGGTCGAACTCGCCGAGCTCCGGCCCGAGGACGCGAAGGAAGACGCCGCCCCGAAGGGCGATCAGCTCAGCCTGTTCTGAGCCGCATGCCGGTTCTGGCCCATTGCGGCGAGGCGGCCGTTGGGGCAGGGCAGGGCGATGCAGAACGCCGCTCCCTTCCTCTCTGGCTTCCTCCTCGGCCTGTCGCTGATCGTGGCGATCGGCGCGCAGAACGCCTTCATCCTGCGCCAGGGCCTGCTCCGGCAGCACGTCTTCGTGCTGTGCCTGATCTGCGCCGTCTCGGATGCGGTGCTGATCGCGGCGGGCGTCGCGGGGCTGGGCACGCTGGTGTCGTCCTCACCGATGCTCATCACGGTGGTGGCGGTGGGTGGCGCGCTGTTCCTGTTCGGTTATGCGCTGATCGCCTTTCGCCGGGCATGGAGGCCGCAGGCGCTGCATGCGGCCGGAACCGGGCAGGGCGACCTCAAGGCGGCGGTGGCCGCGTGCCTTGCCTTCACCTTCCTCAACCCGCATGTCTATCTCGACACGGTGGTCCTTCTCGGGTCGCTGTCGGCGCAATATTCGGGAGGGGCGCGGCTGGCCTACGGCGTGGGCGCCATGACGGCGTCCTTCGTCTGGTTCTTCAGCCTCGGCTACGGCGCGCGGCTGCTTCAGCCTGTCTTCGCCAGGCCGGCGGCCTGGCGCGTGCTCGACATCCTGATCGGGCTGGTGATGGCCGCGATCGGCATCGGCCTGCTACGCGGTCTTCGCGTCTAGCTTGGCCTTCTTCTGCTTCTGCACGTAGATCAGTGCCGCGTTGAGCGCCCCGGACCCGATCTTGCCGTAGTGGGCGGTCAGCTTCGCGTACTTCTCGCGCTGCGCGCGCTCGCGCTCGGCCTCGATTGCGGGATGGGCGGCGTTCCGTTGCATTTTCAGTCCCCTTGCGCCCGGCTCGGGGCGCGTGTTTCACATGGTCAAATCATCGCCGCCGATTTCGACGGAATGGTGTCGGGAACTGGGTATTTCAGTGCTTTGCCGGCAACTGCTTCCTGACATGTTTAATAAAATGCTATCGATCCTCCCCGGCCGCCCGTGCCGCCCATGCGGCATCGGCAACTCTTGACGGCGAACGGGCGGAAAGCGATAAAGCAGGCGATGAAAACGCCTTTCGCCATTACCGGCATTTGCATTATCGGCTAGCGCATCCGCTGGCCCGGCCGTTTTCGCTCTCATCCACCAGATAGGCAAAACGCCCCGGCCAGCCGGCCAGGGAGACACCATGCCTGCACCGGACGTCGAGCTTCGGCTCTACAACACGCTGACGCGCGCCAAAGAGCGGTTCGTTCCCATCGATCCGGCGAATGTGCGCATGTATGTGTGCGGGCCGACGGTCTACGACTTCGCCCATATCGGCAATGCGCGGCCGGTCATCGTGTTCGACGTGCTCTACCGTCTGCTGCGCCACGTCTATGGCGAGGACCGCGTCACCTATGTCCGCAACATCACCGACGTCGACGACAAGATCAACGCGCGCGCCGCGCGCGACTATCCCGGCCTGCCGCTGAACGAGGCGATCGCCAGGGTCACGCAGGAGACCAACGCCCAGTTCCAGGCCGACGTGAAGGCGCTCGGCTGCCTGGAACCCTCCGACCAGCCGCGCGCCACCGCGCATATCGACGCCATGAAGGCGATGATCGAGCGGCTGGTGAAGCTCGGCGTCGCCTATGTCGCCGAAGGCCATGTGCTGTTCTCGCCCTCGGCGATGAACGCGAGAAGGACGGGCCCGCGCTACGGCGCGCTGTCGCGCCGCCCGCTCGACGAGATGCTGGCCGGCGCGCGCGTCGACGTCGCCTCCTACAAGCGCGACGAGATGGACTTCGTGCTGTGGAAGCCGTCGAAGGAGGGCGAGCCGGGCTGGCCGTCGCCGGCCGGCATCGCCGGGCTCGGCCGTCCCGGCTGGCACATCGAGTGCTCGGCCATGTCGATGGCGAAGCTGCTCGAACCGTTCGGCGGCGGCCTTGCCTGCGACGACCCGGAAAAGAACGTCTTCGACATCCACGGCGGCGGCATCGACCTCGTCTTCCCGCACCACGAGAACGAGATCGCGCAGTCCTGCTGCGCCTTCGGCTCCGAGCGGATGGCCAATGTGTGGATGCACAACGGCTTCCTTCAGGTCGAGGGAAGGAAGATGTCGAAGTCGGAAGGCAACTTCGTCACCATCCATGAGCTGCTGACCACGGAGAAATTCGGCGGGCGCAAATGGCCGGGCGAGGTGCTGCGCCTCGCCATGCTGATGACGCACTACCGCGAGCCGATCGACTTTTCCGTGCGCAAGCTGGAGGAAGCCGCCTCGCTCATCGCCAAGTGGCGCCGGCGCGCCGCGGGCGCGGAGCCGGGCCCCGTCGATCCGGCCTTCGCCGCCGCCCTTGGCGACGATCTCGATATGGCGGAGTATCTGCGCCTGATGAACGCGGGCGATCTGGACGCTTCCGCGCTGGTCGCGGCAGCGGAGCTGATCGGGCTCGACCTTTCCGAGCTGGAGACGGATGTCGACGTGGCCGCTTTCGTGGCGCAGCGCCTCGCCTTCATCCGCGACAGGAACTGGGCCGAGGCCGACCGCATCCGCGACGAGCTGCTGGAAAAAGGCATCCAGCTGAAGGACGGCAAGGACCCGGCCACCGGCGAGCGGGTCACGACCTGGGAGGTGAAGCAATGATCGACCATGCAGGCATTGCGGTCGCCGATTGGGAAAAGGCGAAGGCATTCTACGACGCTGCGCTCGCGCCGCTCGGCGCGAGGCTGCTGCACGTGGTGCCGGAAGCGTTCACCGGCGGCGCGAAGGTCGGCGGCTACGGCCGCGACAAGCCCGACTTCTGGCTGCACGAGGGCGGCGAGCCGGGGCCGGGCCGGCATTACGCCTTCACCGCGGGAACCCGCGCCGAGGTCGACGCCTTCCATGCCGCGGCCCTTGCCGCCGGCGGCCGCGACAACGGCGCGCCGGGCCTGCGCCCGCACTATCACGAGCACTATTACGGCGCGTTCGTGCTCGATCCGGACGGCAACAACATCGAGGCCGTCTGCCACCGCGCGCAATAGGAGGGACGCGTGAGCCTGGACAACAAGCCCATCTACACCGGCGGCTGCCAGTGCGGGGCGGTGCGCTTCCGCATCGAGGGCGCGCTGGCGAATGCCTCGATCTGCCATTGCCGCATGTGCCAGAAGGCGTTCGGCGCCTTCTACGCGCCGCTCGCCACCGCGCCCGACGGCGGGCTGACGTGGACGCGCGGCGAGCCGAAGCGCTTCCGCTCGTCGAACCAGGTCCGGCGCGGCTTCTGCGCCGAATGCGGCACGCCGCTGACCTACGAGGCGCCGGACGGCGTGGCGCTCGCCATCGGCGCGTTCGACCACCCGGAAGAGGTCGCGCCGACCGTCCAGTTCGGCGTCGAGAGGAAGCTTCCCTATGTCGACGCCATCCCTGCGCTGCCCGCCCGCACCACGGAAGAGGACCTTCAGGCGGCGGCGTTCCTTGCATCGATCGTGAGCTACCAGCATCCCGACCATGACACCGGGACCTGGCCGCCGGAGGAGAGACCATGAGCGAGACGGTACGAACGGGCGGTTGCCAGTGCGGCGCGGTGCGCTTCCGCATCCACGGGAAGCTGGGACGGCCTTCCATCTGCCATTGCCGCATGTGCCAGAAGCAGTTCGGCTCGTTCTTCTCGGCGCTGGTGACGGTGCCGACGGACGGCGTCGAATGGACGCGCGAGGAGCCGAGCTACTTCCAGTCCTCGGTCAACATCGACCGCGGCTTCTGCGCCCGCTGCGGCACGCCCCTGACCTACCGCCATCCGGGCGGGCTGGAGATCGCCATCGGCGCCTTCGACGACCGCTCCGACCTCAAGCCGCGCATACAGGTCAACTACGCCTCGCGCCTTCCCTGGGTCGAGAAGATCTTCGAGGCGCGCGTCTACGACGACCCCGACTACTATGCGCGGCAGGAGGCGATCATCTCCTTCCAGCACCCCGATCACGAGACCGAGGTGTGGCCGTCGCAGGGCCTCCGGCTGTAAGCGGGCGCCCATGAGCAAGGAACGCATCTATCTGTTCGACACGACCTTGCGCGACGGCCAGCAGACGCCGGGCGTCGATTTCTCGGTCGAGGACAAGATCGTCATCGCCCGCATGCTGGACGAGTTCGGCTTCGACTATGTCGAGGGCGGCTATCCGGGCGCCAACCCGACCGACACGGCCTTCTTCCGCGAGAAGCGCACGCAGCGCGCGAAGTTCGTCGCCTTCGGCATGACCAAGCGCGCCGGCGTCTCGGCCTCGAACGACCCCGGCCTTGCCGCGCTCATGGCGACGCCGGCCGACACGGTCTGCTTCGTCGCCAAGAGCTGGGACTACCATGTCCGCGTCGCGCTCGGCTGCTCCAACGAGGAGAACCTCGACTCCATCTCCGCCTCGGTCGCGGCCGCCCGCGCGGCCGGCAAGGAGGCGATGGTCGATTGCGAGCATTTCTTCGACGGCTTCAAGGCCAACCCGGACTATGCGCTTTCTTGCGCGCGGACGGCCCATCAGGCGGGCGCCCGCTGGGTGGTGCTGTGCGACACCAATGGCGGCACGCTGCCATCGGAGGTGCGCGACATCGTGGCGAAGGTGATCGCCGCCGGCATTCCGGGCGTGAACCTCGGCATCCACGCCCATGACGATACGGGGCAGGCGGTGGCCAACTCGCTCGCCGCGGTCGAGGCGGGCGTGCGCCAGGTGCAGGGCACGCTCAACGGCATCGGCGAGCGCTGCGGCAACGCCAACCTGATCTCCATCGTGCCGACGCTGATGCTGAAGCCCGCCTTCGCCGAGCGCTTCTCGACCGGCATCTCGCGCGCGAACCTCGCCGGCATCGCCCGGCTCTCGCACGCCTTCGACGAGCTGCTCAACCGCGCGCCCGAGCCGCAGGCGCCCTATGTCGGGGCTTCGGCCTTCGCCACCAAGGCCGGCATCCATGCCTCGGCGCTGCTCAAGGAGCCGCAGACCTACGAGCACGTGCCGCCCGAGGCGGTGGGCAACAGCCGCAAGGTCATGGTCTCCGATCAGGGCGGGAAGTCGAACTTCATCGCCGAGCTGAAGCGGCGCGGCATCGCCGTCGCCAAGGACGACCCGCGGCTCGACGCGCTGATCTCGGTGGTCAAGGAGCGCGAGGCGCAGGGCTACGCCTACGAAGGCGCGGATGCGAGCTTCGAGTTGCTGGCGCGGCGCATGCTGGGCACGGTGCCGACCTTCATCCACGTCGATTCCTTCCGCTGCATGGTCGAGCGCCGCCACGACGCCAACGGCAATCTGCGCACGGTCTCGGAAGCCATCGTCAAGCTCACCATCGACGGCGAGCAGCGCATGTCGGTGGCCGAGGGCGACGGCCCGGTCAACGCGCTCGACATCGCGCTGCGCAAGGATCTCGGCCGCTTCCAGAACGAGATCGCCGACATGGTGCTGGTCGATTTCAAGGTGCGCATCCTCAACGGCGGCACCGAGGCGATCACCCGCGTGCTGATCGAGTCGCGCGATTCGACGGGCGCGCGCTGGTGGACGGTGGGCGTGTCGGAAAACATCATCGACGCTTCCTTCCAGGCGCTGATGGACTCCATCGTCTACAAGCTGGTGAAGAACCGCGAGGCCGCGGCCGTCGCCGCCGAATAGGGCGTTCCATCAGCGCGGCTGCAGCTCTGGATCAGTATTTTGCGCTGGTGGCGCATGGCGGGCCGCGATAGAGCCTCTGCCTGAAACGCGCCTATGCCCGTGCGCGGAAACGGACGATCCGATGCAGGAACATGTCACGCCGGCGGTGGCGCAAGAGGAAGCCGCGGCGCGCGAGAGCGCCCAGGCCACGCGCGGCTTCCTGTTCGCGCTGTCCGCCTATCTGCTGTGGGGCCTCCTGCCCCTCTACATGAAGGCCGTCGCCCACATCCCGGCGGTCGAGGTCGTCGCCCACCGCGTCCTGTGGTCGGTGCCCATCGCCGGCGTCGTGCTGCTGGCGCTCGGACGCACCGGCGACATCGCGGCCGCCCTGCGGTCGCCGCGCACGCTCGCGATGGCCGCGCTGACCGCCGCGATCATCTCGGTCAACTGGGGCATCTATGTCTGGGCCATCGCCGTCGACAGGACGGTGGAGACCGCGCTCGGCTACTACATCAACCCGCTGGTCACGGTGCTTCTCGGGGCGATCCTGCTGCGGGAGCGGCTGGACAGGCTGCAGATCGTCGCCGTGGCGCTCGCCGTGGTCGCCGTGGTGGTGCTGACCGTCGAGGCCGGCGGGCTGCCGTGGGTGTCGCTGGCGCTCGCCTTCTCCTTCGCCGCCTACGGCTATTTCCGCAAGACGCTGCCCATCGGCCCGAGCCAGGGGTTCTTCCTCGAGGTGCTGATCCTGGTGGGGCCGAGCCTCGCCTACGTCCTGTGGTTGGAGGCGACGGGGCAGGGGCATTTCTTCGCCGACGGCGGGGCCAATGTCGGTATCCTGCTTCTCGCCGGGCCGATCACCGCGATCCCGCTGATCCTCTATGCGTTCGGCGCCAAGATGCTGCGCATCTCCACCATCGGGATCATGCAGTATATCGCGCCGACCATCGTGGCGCTGATCGCCGTGTTCGTGTTCGGCGAGCCGTTCGGCGTGGACAGGATGATCGCCTTCGGGCTCATCGGCCTGGCGCTGGTGCTCTACACCTGGTCGATCCTGTTCCGCAGGAGAGCGTAGAGGCGGGCGCGCGGCTTTTGGCCGCGCCTTCCCCTTAAAGCCGGTCGATCACCCGCGGATCGCCCTCGGCCGCGATCTCGGCCGTGGCCGCCGCCTGCGTCAGCACTGCCGGCACCACCGCCTCGGCCGTGTCCACCACCAGCGGCTGCACCAGATGGCCGGTGTGGACGAAGCCCTCGGCGCGCATGTGGTCGATCAGCGCCAGCATCGGGTTCCAGAACCCGTCGATGTTGACCAGCACGATCGGCTTGCGGTGGCGGCCGAGCTGCGCCCAGGTCATGATCTCGACCACCTCCTCCAGCGTCCCGATGCCGCCCGGAAGCGCCACAAAGGCGTCGGATTTCTCGAACATCGTGTGCTTGCGGGCGTGCATGTCCTCGGTCACGATCAGGTCGTCGAGGGTGCCCAGCGCGCTGTGGGTGGCCTCCTTGTTGATGAGGAAGCGGGGGATGATGCCGGTCACCTTGCCGCCGGCCTCGACCGTGCCGCGGGCGACCGCGCCCATGATGCCGCGCGTGCCGCCGCCGTAGACGAGCCGGAGGCCGGCCTCGGCCAGCGCGCGGCCGAGCGCATAGCCGGCCCTGGCATAGGTTTCGCCCCGGCCCGTGGAAGAGCCGCAATAGACGCAGATGGATCGAATCGGGTTCATCGCGGGATTCGAAGATGCTGGCGCGCCGCCGGTCAAGCGCCAGTCGGGCGGCAGAGGGCTTTTTGTTGTAGACGCCGGCAAAACAGGCTAGACGCGGGTGAATGCGGGCTGAGGATACGGGCACATGGCGGGTTGGGTTAAAGCTGTTCTGTTCTTGCTTGGCGGGGTGGCCGCGGCCACCGGCACCGCTTATGTGACGGGTCTGCTCGATCCGTGGCTCGCGCCGAGGCCGGCGGTGGTCGCTCCCGCCCCCGAAACGCCCGCCCCCGAGACGCCCGCAACGCAGGACGAGCCGGCCGCGGCCGGCGACGAAGCGCAACCCGAGGCCGAGGCGGAGGTGCGCGTCGAGCCGGACGGCTCGGTGCTGGTGGCCGGCAAGGCCGGCCCGGAAGCGACGGTCGAGGTTCTTTCGGGCGAGACCGTGCTCGGCAAGGCTTCGGCGGGCGCCAGCGGCGATTTCGTCGTCGTGCTCGACGATCCGCTCGCGCCGGGCGACTACCGCATGGCGCTGCGCGCCACCGGCCCCGACAACGAGACCGTTCTGTCGGCGGGCACCGCCATCGTCTCCATCCCCGAGACCGAGGACGGCCAGGTGCTGGCCATGGTCGAGGAGCCGGGTGCGCCGGCGCAGCTGATCACCGTGCCGCAGCCTTCCGCCCCGGCGGAGGCCGCACCGGACGAGACCGCGGCCGAAGAGCAGGTCGCCGAAGAGCAGCCCGCGCCGCAGGCGGGCGACGATGAGGCCGCGCCCGAGACGGCGCAGGCGGACGAGGAGCAGGCCGGCGACGAGGCTCCGGCCGTCGCCGAGGCGGAAGACGGCACGGCCGAGGCCGCAGCCGACGCCGCTTCCGACCCCGCGCAGGACGAACAGGCCGCGCCGCCCGCCGCCGTCGCCGGGGTTCCGGCCGAAGAAGAGGAGCAGGCGGCACCCGCCGCCGAGCCTGCCGCCACCCACACCGTCGCGGTCGAGGCGGTCGAGATCGAGGGCGACACCATCTTCGTCGCCGGCCGTGCCGATCCGGGCCGCACCGTGCGCGTCTATGCCGGCACCGTGCTTCTCGGCGATGCGGTGGCCTCGGATGGCGGTCGCTTCCTCGTCGAGGCGAAGCGGCATCTCGAGGTCGGCACCTATCTGATCCGCGCCGACCTTCTCGGCGCCGACGGCTCGGTCGTCGCCCGCGCCGCGGTGCCGTTCGAGCGCGAGCCGGGCGAAAGCATCGCCGCCGTCGCCCCGGCCCAGGAAGAGCCGGCGCCGGCCGGCGAAGAGGATGTGGCAGCCCCCTCCCAGCCTGACGATCTGGCCGAGGCGGACGCGACGCCCGCGGAGACCGCAGCCGGCGAAGCGGAAGGCACGACCGAACCCGAAGCCGAGGTCGCCGTTGCGCCGGCAGCACCGGAGGCGGGCGACGAGGAGGCCACCGCGCCGCCGCTCCAGCGCGTCGACGGGGCCGTCATCATCCGCCGCGGCGACTCGCTGTGGCGCATCTCGCGGCGGGTCTACGGCCACGGCATCCGCTACTCGACCATCTACCTCGCCAATCAGGACCAGATCCGCGATCCGAACCGCATCTGGCCGGGGCAGGTCTTCACCCTGCCGAGCGAGACGCCGGAGGGTGAGCAGGCCGACCTCGACGCCATCGGCGAGCAGGCCGTGCGGCCCGAGGAGCGCGAGGCGGTCCAGGAATAGCCGTCTCCCGCCGCGTGGGCTCTCCCCGCGCGGCGTGAAATGCTTGCCGGCACGCCATCCACGGCCGAACTCAACCGACAGGGCCATGCCGCCTCAGGCATGGCCCTTGGTTTTCAGTCTGCGTGGCCCCGGCGATTTTCCCCTTTGCCGCTTGCCCGCCGCGATTTCATCGTATATCGCCGATAGACGATGAACATGCTTCGGAACAGCTCTCCGCCACAGCACGGCTGCAGCGACCGCGCCGCGCTTGCCGACCGGCTTGCCGCGCTCGCGCATCCCGCCCGCATCGAGATCCTCCAGCATCTGGCGGGGGTGGAGGCCTGCTGCTGCAAGGACGTCGTGGCGCGGCTCGATCTCGCCCAGTCCACCGTGTCGCAGCACCTGAAGGTGCTGGTCGATGCCGGGCTGGTGCGGCTGACGCCGGGCCGCCCGCGCTCCCGCTACGAGGTCGACCGCGAAGCGCTCGCCTCCCTTTCCGGCTCGATCGGGCGGCTGCTCGTCTCGTGCTGCACGCCGCCCGCCGGGCGGTGCGACTGACCGCTCTTATCAGGATTCCTGCCCGTGTCCGACAACGCCGCGTCCGACAAGACCGTTTCCGCCGATTCCGGCTCCACCCTGAAGACTCTCGCCAATCTGTGGCCCTATATGTGGCCGGCCGACCGCGCCGACCTGAAGATGCGTGTCGTGTGGGCGACCGTGTTCCTCGTTCTCGCCAAGCTGGTTCTGGTGCTGGTGCCCTATTTCTTCAAATGGGCGACCGATGCGCTGACCGGCGAGCTTTCCGCGCCCGACTACATCCCCGCCATCCTCATCGCGCCGGTGATGCTGGTGCTCGCCTACAACGCCGTGCGCATCGTGCAGGTCGGCCTGAACCAGCTTCGCGATGCGCTGTTCGCCCGCGTCGGCCAGCATGCGGTGCGCCAGCTCGGCTACCGCACCTTCATCCACCTCCATGCGCTGTCGCTGCGCTTCCATCTCGAGCGCCGGACGGGCGGCCTGTCGCGCATCATCGAGCGCGGCGTGAAGGGCATCGAGACCATCGTCCGCTTCACCATCCTGAACACGCTGCCGACGGTGCTCGAATTCGCGCTGATGGCGGTGATCTTCTGGGTGGTCTACGGCTGGATCTATGTCGTCATCATCGCCGCGACGGTGTGGCTCTACACCTGGTTCACGGTATGGGCGAGCGACTGGCGCATCGCCATCCGCCGCGAGATGAACGACAGCGACACCGACGCCAATACCAAGGCGGTCGACTCGCTGCTCAACTACGAGACGGTCAAGTATTTCGGCAACGAGAAGATGGAGGCCGCGCGCTTCGACCGCTCGATGGCGCGCTACGAGGATGCGGCGACCCGCACCTGGACCTCGCTCGGCTGGCTCAACTTCGGCCAGGGCGTCATCTTCGGCGTCGGCATGGCCGCGGTGATGGCGCTGTCGGCGTGGGAGGTGACGCGCGGCACCCACACCATCGGCGATTTCGTCTTCGTCAACGCCATGCTGATGCAGCTCTCCGTGCCGCTGAACTTCATCGGCTTCATCTATCGCGAGATCAGGCAGGCGCTGACCGACATCGAGCAGATGTTCGACCTGCTCGATGTCAGGGCCGAGGTCGTGGACAGGCCCGACGCGAAGCCGCTCGCCGTCAGCGAGGGCAGGGTGGTGTTCGAGGACGTGCACTTCGCCTACGACCCGGCCCGGCCGATCCTCAAGGGCGTGTCGTTCGAGGTGCCGGCCGGCAGGACGGTGGCCATCGTCGGGCCGTCGGGCGCGGGCAAGTCGACGATCTCGCGGCTTCTGTTCCGCTTCTACGACATCCAGTCGGGCGCGATCCGCATCGACGGGCAGGACATCCGCGACGTGACGCAGGAAAGCCTGCGCGCCTCGATCGGCATGGTGCCGCAGGACACGGTGCTGTTCAACGACACCATCCGCTACAACATCCGCTACGGCCGCCCGGAGGCCACGGCCGAGGAGGTGGAGCGCGCGGCCGATCTCGCCCAGATCGGCGATTTCATCGCCCGCCTGCCGGACGGCTACGACACCATGGTCGGCGAGCGCGGCCTGAAGCTGTCGGGCGGCGAGAAGCAGCGCGTGGCGATCGCCCGCACGATCCTGAAAGCCCCGCCGATCCTGATGCTCGACGAGGCGACGTCGGCGCTCGACACCCGCACCGAGCAGGAGATCCAGGCCGCGCTCGACCTCGTCAGCCAGGGCCGCACCACGCTGGTCATCGCCCACCGGCTTTCGACGGTGATCTCCGCCGACGAGATCATCGTGCTCCAGGATGGGCGCATCGCCGAGCGCGGCCGGCATTCGCAGCTTCTGGCCAAACGCGGCCTCTATGCCGAGATGTGGGCGCGCCAGCGCGAGGCGACCGAGGCCGAGGAGCGGCTGCGCCGCGTCCGCGAGGAGGACGAGCTCGGCATCGTCGAGCGCCGCGCGCCCGCAGGCGTAGAGCCGCCGGCCGAGTAGGGGCCGGCATTCTTCCGCCGGTCAGGCGCGCAGGGGTTCGGCCGCAGGATCGTCCGCGGCCGGCGCATGGACCTGCACCTGATTGCGGCCCTGCCGCTTGGCGAGGTAGAGCGCCTCGTCGGCATGGCGCATCATCTCGTGCAGCTCCGCCGCCGGCCGGGCGACGCAGACGCCGATGCTGACGGTCGGCAGGAGCGGCGACGGCAGCTGCCCGGCGCAATAGAGCGCAAGGCCCGTCCGCAGGGATTCGGCGAAGATCTTCGCCGCGCCCGTCTCGATGCCGGGGATGAGGACGGCGAACTCCTCGCCGCCGACCCGCCCGGCCACCGCCTTTCCCGCCGCCGCCAGGGCGATCTGCCGGCCGAACAGGCTTATCACCTCGTCGCCGACGGAATGGCCGTGGGTGTCGTTGATGGCCTTGAAGTGGTCGAGATCGGCGATCAGCAGGCTTGCCGGCCTGCCTTCGGCGCGGCAGCGCTCCAGCACCGCCGCCGCCTCGACCTCGAAGCCGCGCCGGTTGAGAAGGCCCGAGAGCTTGTCGGTGTTGGCTTCCTGCCTCAGCTCGGCGATCAGGTCGATGGCGATGGCGACGAGGAGGTTCAGCGCGAACATGACCGAGATCATCGCCTGCGTGAACAGCACCGTCGTCCAGTAGAGCGACCTCTGGAAGCTGTCGAAACTGTCGAACGTGCCGGCGAGCCACATGATGGTGATCGGCCGCAGCAGGAAGTTGGCCGCCGACACGACGAGCGCCCAGAACAGCAGCCGATCGACGAGGTGCTGCTTCTCGATGCGCCTGAGCTTGACCGCGCCGATCACCGCGACCGCGCCGACCAGGAAATTGATGAGATAGATGCGCGCGGTCAGGTTCGGCTGCTCGACGAGGAACCAGTACATGCCGCCGGCGCCCGCGAGCACGATGGCCGCGAAGGCGAGATAGGGGATGTCGAGCCGGTAACGCCGCAGCACCGCCGAGACCAGCAGGCACCCGGTCAGCAGGAAGCAGATGTTGGACGGCAGGCGCTCGAGGTCGTGGGGAAGGTTCGGTCCGACGTCCTGGATCAGGAAGCCGAGGGTCGACAGCACGTAGCTCGCGGCGGCGATGACGACATAGGTCTGGTCGCGGCGATTCAGCCACAGCAGGAAGAACGCCGAGGCGAGAAGCAGGCCGATGCCAGGATTGAGCAGCGCAATGAAGAGTTGCGAGTTCATTCACTCCCCCAGAACAGCGGCATCTACCCACGAGTTCGATAATAAGTTGTTTATCTCAAGCGGTAACCGCAACTGGAGGCTGTGGGCGGTGTGCATAAGGTACAATGACGTGCATCACTGTTTCCTGCCCCCGGTTCGCCGGTCTGAACGGGGGCGGCGGCGAAGGGGTGCGTGGCCAATCGCGCGTTGCGGCATCCGGCCCGATAGGCTATCAGGCGAACCTCGAAGCGCGGGAGCGGAACGCCGCATGAGCCTTGCCGATACGATCAGGAACACCTTCGTGCCGGTCCACCGGGAGGGCTGGCCCTTCATCGCCGCTTTCGCGGGCGCGACGATCCTGCTCGGCCTGGTCTCGACAAGCCTGTTCTGGATCGGCCTGATCCTCACCGCCTGGTGCGCCTATTTCTTCCGCGACCCCGAGCGGGTCACGCCGGTCAGCGACAAGCTCGTCATCAGCCCGGCCGACGGCGTCGTGTCGTCCGTCGGCCCCGCCGTGCCGCCGCGCGAGCTGGGGCTGGGCGACGGCGAGATGACGCGCGTCTGCGTCTTCATGAACGTGTTCTCCTGCCACGTGAACCGCGCGCCCGTGCGCGGCCGGGTCTCCGTGGTCGAGCATCGCCCCGGCAAGTTCCTCAATGCCGAGCTCGACAAGGCGAGCACCGAGAACGAGCGCAACGGCCTCGTCATCGACAGCCCCAACGGCCGCCTCGGCGTGGTGCAGGTGGCCGGCCTCGTGGCGCGGCGCATCGTGTGCTGGACCGATCCGGGCAACGACCTCGCCGTCGGCGAGCGCTTCGGGCTGATCCGCTTCGGCTCGCGCGTCGACGTCTACCTGCCGGCCGGCGCGGTGGTGAAGGTCGCCGTCGGCCAGACCGCGGTCGCCGGCGAGACCGTCATCGCCGAATACGGCACCGACGCGGCGACGCCGCTCGTCCGGGTGTCCTGAGAGGCGATGGCTCCCGCGCCCCACACGCCCAATGGCGCCCCCCGCCGGGCGCGGCTGCGCGAGATTCCGCTGCGCATGGTGGTGCCGAACCTCATCACCGTGCTTGCCGTCTGCGCCGGGCTGACCGGGATACGGCTCGCCTTCGAGCACCGCTTCGAGCTGGCCGTGGCCATGGTGCTGATCGCCGCGCTGCTCGACGCGGTGGACGGCCGCATCGCGCGCCTGCTCCAGGGCGCCTCCAAGTTCGGCGCGCAGATGGATTCGCTCGCCGACATCGTCAATTTCGGCGTCGCGCCGGCGCTGGTGCTCTACGTCTACCTGCTCGACAAGGCGGGCGCCTTCGGCTGGATCGCGGCGCTGATGTTCGCCATCGCCTGCGGCCTCAGGCTCGCCCGCTTCAACGTGATGCTCGAGGATACCGACAGCCCGGCATGGAAGGCCGACTATTTCGTCGGCGTGCCGGCGCCGGCCGGCGCGCTGCTGGTGCTGCTGCCGGTCTATCTCGGCTTCCTCGGCCTGCCGCACGGCGCGCCCTTCGCCTTCGCGGCGAGCGCGTTCACGGTGCTGGTCGCCTTCCTGATGGTCAGCCAGTTGCCTGTCTATTCGGGCAAGACCGGGATTCGGGTGCGCCGCGATCTGGTCATGCCGATGATCCTCGGCACCGTGCTCTATGTGGCGCTGCTCGCCAGCTATACCTGGCACACGATGGCCGCGACGGCGGTCGCCTTCCTCGTCTTCCTGCCGTTCAGCGCCATCGCCTATCGCCGCCGCGAGGCGCGCGAGGCGGCCAAGGCGCAGGCATAGGACGAAGGACCGGCCGAAACGAAACTGCCCGGCCTTTCGACCGGGCAGGATAGGGCGTCCGTATCTCCGGGCCTCACGGCCGCCAGTTCGGAACCCACGGCGGCGGGTTCCCGCCATAGGTGGTGTCGTAGAGATGCGACGCGGAGTTGTTGTTCGTCGAGGTGATCGAGAAGTTGCCGAAGCGGCAGGTCGTCGACTTCTGCGGCGCGAGCCCCCGCCTCGCGAAGGACGGGGTTTCGTCCTCGGCGCAATTGCTGAGGCCGTTGCCGTAGCCGGGCACGACGTCGAGGTTGACGCCGGGCAGCTTGTCCATGGTCGTGGTCTCGCCGGAGAAGCCCTGCGAGCTGAACACGTCGGCATGGGCGGGCGCGGCGAGCGCGAAACCTGCGAGGAGAAGGCCGGCGACGGCCGGGCGGAGAGAAAGGGCCATGATCCGTATCCCTGGCAAGAGGACGGAGATTTATATGGTCCCGTCTAGCACGCCCTGCAAGCGGGGTCGATAGCGTTGCCGCTCTTCGCGCCTATTCGGGCATGCGGTAGCGGACGAAGCGGCCGGCCGGCACGTCGAAGATCAGGCCCGTCTCGGTGAGCGCCGGGCTGGCGAGCGCCGCGATCTTCTTCGCCACCTCGGAGGGATGCGGCAGTGTCTGCGGGTTCTCGCCCGGCATCGCCTGGGCGCGCATCGCCGTGCGCGTCGCGCCCGGATTGACGCAGTTGACTCGGAGCGGCGTGTTCCTGGTCTCGTCGGCCCAGGAGCGCGACAGCGCCTCCACCGCGGCCTTGGAAGCGGCGTAAGGCCCCCAATAGGCGCGCGCCGAATGCGCCGCGCCCGAGGACATGACGATGGCGCGGCCGGCATCCGACAGCTTCAGCAGCGGATCGACCGAGCGGATCATCCGCCACGTGGCCGTCACGTTCACCGCCATCACCTTCTCGAACACCTTGGCCTCGACATGCCCGACGGGCGCGATGACGCCGAGGATCGCGGCGTTCGCCGCCAGCACGTCGAGCTTGCCCCAGCGCTCGTGGATCGCGCCGCCCAGCCGGTCGATGCCGGCCATGTCGGTGAGATCGAGCGGCACCAGCGTCGCCTGTCCGCCGGCTGCCCGTATCTCGTCGTCCAGCTCCTCCAGCCCGCCGACGGTGCGCGCGACCGCGACGACATGGGCGCCCGCCGCCGCGAGCTCCTTCGCCAGAAAATAGCCGATGCCGCGCGATGCGCCGGTGACGAGGGCCACGCGGCCGGAAAGATCGAGCGTTTCGGACATGGCTGCTCCCGCTGTGTCGGTCCTGCCGTCGCGCCTGCGAAGGCGCACCGGCTTCCGTGCCGGATTAGCCGAATGCAGGCGCGAGGGAAACCCCCGGAAACCCTTGACCGGGCGCGCGCCGCGTCCCATATCGACGCAGCCGGGACGACCCGGCGCGCCCCGCGATGCGGGACGCCGCGAACGATGGGGACGGCCCCATCTCCTCGATGTGAAGGAGAAGGGCTATGTCCTGGATTTATCTGTTCTTTGCCGGCCTGTTCGAGATCGGCTGGGCCGTCGGCCTCAAATACACCCACGGCTTCACGCGGCTGACGCCGAGCCTGCTGACGGTGGCGGCGATGGCGATCAGCCTGTTCCTGCTCGGCCTTGCGCTGCGCTCGCTGCCGCTCGGCACGGCCTATGCGATCTGGACCGGCATCGGCACCATCGGCACGGCCATCCTCGGCATCGTGCTGTTCGCCGAGCCGGCCGCGGCGCTCAGGCTCGTCTGCATCGGCATGATCGCGGCCGGCATCGTCGGCCTCAAGCTGGTCTCGCCCTGAGCGTCGCGCCTCTCACCCGCTGCTGGCGAGCAGCGACAGCGTGCGCACGTTGCTCGTGCCTTCGAGGTCGAGCAGGCGGGTGGGGTACTCTCCGGTGAAGCAGGCGTCGCAGAACTGCGGCGCCTCCTCGTTGCGCGCGGCCTCGCCCACGGCGCGGTAGAGGCCGTCGATCGACAGGAAGCCGAGCGAATCGACGCGGATGAACTCCGCCATCTCGGCGATCGACATGCGCGAGGCGAGAAGCTTCGACTTCTCCGGCGTGTCGACGCCGTAGAAGCAGGGCGACATCGTCGGCGGCGATGCGATGCGCATATGCACCTCCCGCGCGCCCGCGTCGCGCACCAGCTGCACGATCTTCTGGCTCGTCGTGCCGCGCACGATGGAATCGTCCACCAGCACCACGCGCTTGCCCTCGATCATCTTTCGGTTGGCGTTGTGCTTGAGCTTCACGCCCATGTGGCGGATCGAATCGCCCGGCTGGATGAAGGTGCGCCCGACATAGTGGTTGCGGATGATGCCGAGCTCGAACGGGATGCCGGCCTCCTGCGCGAAGCCGATGGCGGCCGGCGTGCCGGAATCGGGCACTGGCACCACCATGTCGGCCTCGACCGGGTTCTCGCGGGCCAGCTCGATGCCGATGTTCTTGCGCACGGTATAGACGTTCCGGCCCTCGATGGTCGAATCCGGCCGCGCGAAATAGACGTATTCGAAGATGCAGAAGCGCGGCTTCTGCCTTTCGAACGGGAAGATGCTCTCGATGCCCTTGGCGGTGATGACCACCATCTCGCCGGGCTTGATGTCGCGCACGAAGCGCGCGCCGATGATGTCGAGCGCGCAGGTCTCGGAGGCGAGGATCCACGCCCCGTCGAGGTCGCCCAGCACCAGCGGCCGGATGCCGAGCGGGTCGCGGCAGCCGATCATCTTCTTGGCGGTCAGCGCCACCAGCGAGAACGCACCCTCTATCTGCCGCACCGCCTCGATGAAGCGCGAGTTGATGTCCTTCTCGCGGCTGGTGGCGACGAGGTGCAGGATCGTCTCGGTGTCCGAGGTGGAGGTGAAGATCGAGCCCTGCTTCTGGAGCGTGCGCTGCACGGTCATGGCGTTGGTGAGGTTGCCGTTGTGGGCGACCGCGATGCCGCCG
>JALHFU010000080.1:0-21590 GCA_022838525.1 Hyphomicrobiales bacterium
TCGATGCTCTATGCGCTGTCGCTCGGCGCGCGCTTCTCGGTCGCGGCGTCGGCGCGCGACCATGTCCGCATCGGAAAGCTCGTCCACGAATACGCGCTCGATCACCAGTGCGCCGGTGTCCACCTCCTCGGCGAGGACGGCGAACTGCCGGCCGCGCTGGACGAGGCGGACGTGGTGGTGCTGGCGGCGTCGCCGGCCGGCGCGTCGAGGTCCGTCCGGGCTCCGCTGGTGGAGCCGCTGCCGCTGATCGTGAAGCTGGCCGAGAGCATGACGGGGCTCGGGCTCACGCACAGCCGCCGGGCCTATCCCGCGCCGCAGGTTCGCAAGGGCGATCTGATCGACGCTCTCAGCCGGAGTGGCGCAGCGTCATAAGCGCTGCGGCAGCCCGGCTCCGGCAGGGCGCTCACTTCGTCAGCGCGTTCCTCAGCCGCGACCACGCGATGGTGGCGTGGACGCCGACCGGCCAGAAGCGGTGGAAGCGGATCGGCCGGACGGCGCTCGGCGGGATCGGCAGGTCCGCCGCGGCAATCTCGCCGGCGAGGCAGGCGGCCAGCGGCTTGCCCAGCGCGCTCGCGAGCGCCACGCCGCGGCCGTTGTAGCCGTAGACGGCGATCAGGCCGGGCGACACCTCGTGCACGTGCGGCATGTGATCCGTCGTGACCGCGACGCGGCCGTTCCACGCCGTCTCCCAGCCCGTCTCGGCGAGGGCGGGCCACAGGTCGAAGGCGTGGCGCGCGACAGGCCCCAGCCGGTCGGGCGAAGCGATCGGCCGCATCGGCCCGCGCCCGCCGATGATGAGCCGGTTCCGGTGATCGACGCGGTAGTAGACCGTGACGAGGCCGGACTCGTACAGCACCTGCCGGCCGGGCAGGATGGCGGCGGCGAGCTTCACCGGCAGCGGCCGGGAGGCCAGAACCGAGCTGAACACCGGCACCAGCGCCCTGCGCAGGCCGGGGACGAGATCGTCGATATAGCCGTTGCAGCAGACGAGGACGCGCGCGGCGCGCAGCGTGCCTGCGGCCGTCGTCAGCCTCCACGCGCCCTTGTCCCGCTCCAGCCGCAGCGCGCGGCTGTCGCCGTGGATGGTCGCGCCTGCCCGTGCGGCGGCCTCGGCGAGCCCGCGGCTGTAGCGCAGCGGGTCGAGATCGCCGCCGCGCCGGTCGAGGAAGGCGCCGTGATAGCGCGGATGCCCGACGACGCCCGGCAGCTCGTCCCGGCCGATCCACTCGACCGGCATGCCGAAGCCGGCCATGTCCTCCTGGCTGCGCCGCACGGCGGCTGCGTCCTGCGCCTTGGCCGCGGCGCGCAGCGTGCCGTTCAGCCTCAGCTCGCAGTCGATGCCGAGCCGCCGGATCAGATGCGCCGTCTGCTCGACCGAGGACCAGGCGAAGGCCACCGCCGCCTCGCCCTTCTCCTTCCCGAACGTCCTGACGATGCTCGACGGATCGTATTTCAGGCCGGGATTGAGCTGTCCGCCGTTGCGTCCCGAGGCGCCCCAGCCGGGCTGGTGCGCCTCGAGCAGCGTCACCGCGTGCCCGGCCTCGGCGAGATGCAGGGCGGTCGACAGCCCGGTATAGCCGCCGCCGACGATGGCGATGTCGGCTTTCGCCTCTCCGGAAAGCGGCGGGTAGGCGGGCGCCGTCGCGGCGTCGAGCGCATAGATGGAAGTGCGGGCCGTCTCGTCCATGACCGTGCCTTGCCGATGCCTACGCGGCCGCCGAGGGGAGGATGCCGTCCTTGCGCAGATCGTCGAGAACCTGTGCGATCCGCGCCAGAAGCGCCGCCGAGACGGGCGGGATCGGCAGCAGCGAGCCGCCGTTGGCGATGCCGATCAGGCGAAGCGCCTCGCGCACCGGGCCGGGGTTCTCCTCGGCGAACAGCGCGTCCATGAGCGGGTTGAGCCGGCGTTGCAGCGCCAGCGCCTCGTTGAACCCGCCGCTTTCGGCGAGGCTCTGGATCTGCGCCCATATGCCCGGCACCAGCACGGCCGAGGTCAGCACGCCGCCGCATGCCCCCATCGCCACCTGCTGCGCGAACAGCGTGTCCTGGCCGCTCAGCGCCGAGAAACCGGCTCCGACGCGCTGGATCACCTGATCGAAATGGTAGAGGTCGATGTTCGACGCCTTCATGCCCATGATGGTGCCGTCCTCGGCCAGCGCGGCGATGGTGTCGGGCTGGATGACGAAGTGCGAGCGCGCCGGATTGTCGTAGAGCAGGATCGGCAGGTCGACGCGGTCGCGAACGGCGCGGAAATAGTCGACCACGGTCGCCTGCGTGCAGCGCGCGTAATAGGGCACGATCAGCATGATGCCGTCGGCGCCGGCCTCCTTGAACGCGCGCGCCGCCTCGACCGCGTCGCCGAGGCCGGGCGAGAGCACGCCCGCATAGACCGGCGCGCCGCGCGCCGCCTCGACGCAGGCCTCGACGGTGGCGGTGCGCAGCGCCGGCGTGAGCGCGGTGAACTCGCCGGTGCCGCCGAGGGGAACGACGCCGCTCGCGCCGTTGTCGAGCATGTGGCGCACGATGGCGTGCATCGCCTTGCGGTCGGCATTGCCGTCGGCGTCGATGGCGGTCGGGCAGGCGGGAACGAGGCCCGTGAGCTTAGGACCGGTCGGTCGGTGTGTGGTCATCGTCTCCTCCGCTCAGCCGAGATTGATCCAGGTCGTCTTGATGTCCGTGTATTTCTCGATCGCATGCAGCGACTTGTCGCGGCCGAAGCCCGACTGCTTGAAGCCGCCGAACGGTGACGAGATGTGGCCGTGGTCGAAGCAGTTCACCCAGGCGCGTCCACAGGCCGGCGGCGAGGCCGTAGATGGTGTCGTTGGCGAGCCGGACCGCCTCGGCCTCGTCGCGGAAGGACAGCACCGCGAGCACCGGCCCGAAGATCTCCTCGCGGGCGATGCGCATCTCGGGGCCGACATTGTCGAAGACGGTCGGCTCGATGAAGCAGGCGCCGTCGCCCCGCGGCCGGCCGCCGCCGGAAACGAGCCGCGCGCCCTCGCTTCTGCCGATGGCGATGTAGTCCATGACGCGCTCGGTCTGGCGGCGGTCGACGATGGCGCCGATCTGCGTCGCAGGGTCGAGCGGGTCGCCGACGCGCATCGCCCTGCCGGTCTCGACGATGGTCTCCACCACCTCGTCGCGCACCGCCTCCTCGACCAGCACGCGGGAGCCAGCATTGCAGACCTCGCCCTGGTTGTAGAAGATGCCCCATGCCGCGCCGACCGCCGCGGCCTTCACGTCCGGCGCGTCGGCGAAGATGATGTTGGGCGACTTGCCGCCACATTCGAGGCCGACGCGCTTCAGGTTCGACTGGCCGGAATACTGCATGAACAGCTTGCCGACCTCGGTCGAGCCGGTGAAGGCGATGCAGTCCACGTCCATGTGCAGGCCGAGCGCGCGGCCCGCCGTCTCGCCATAGCCGGGAACGACGTTCAGCACGCCCTCGGGAATGCCGGCCTCGACGGCGAGCGCGGCAATGCGGATCGCGGTGTAGGAGGACTGCTCGGCCGGCTTCAGCACCACGGAATTGCCGGCGGCGAGGATCGGCGCGATCTTCCAGCACGCCATCAGCAGCGGGAAGTTCCACGGCACCACGGCGGCGACCACGCCGAGCGGCGCGCGGCGCATCAGCGAGATCGCCGTTCCCGGCGTCGGCGCGATCTCGTCGTAGAGCTTGTCGACCGCCTCGCCGTACCAGCGCACGCAGGCGACGGACAGCGGCAGGTCCACCGCGAGGCTGTCGGCGATGGGCTTGCCCATGTCCAGCGTCTCGAGAAGGGCGAGTTCCTCGGCGTTCTTCTCCATCAGCTCGGCGAAGCGGACCAGCCGGCGGCCGCGGTCGGTCGGGCTCATCCTCGACCAGACGCCGCTCTCGAAGGCGCGCCGCGCCGCGGCGACCGCGCGGTCGACGTCTGCGGCACCGCCGGACGCCACCTTGCCGAGAACCGCGCCCGTCGCCGGATCGACGCTGTCGAACGTCTCGCCGCCCACCGCGTCGACATAGGCGCCGTCGATGAAGGCGCGCCCCTCCGGCCTGGCCTCGTCCGCCAGCTTCCGCCAGTGGGCGGCGTCTCTCGTGATCGTCATGGCATGCCTTTCTGTCTCTCCGGCGCGGTTCGGATTCCTGCCGCCGGCTGGAATCGTGATTTTGGAATTCTGAAATTTAATTGTGCAAAGCGCAAGAGTTGCGTAATCTGCAAAATGCGACTCCGGTTGTGCGCAGCCGTCGAGCCGTGCCAAATCAGTCACGAACGGGGCAGCATGGACCAGCTTGCAGCAAGACAGGGGCGACGGTTGATGGACGACGCGGGGACGGCGCCGCAGCTTGGCGGCCGGATCAGGGAGTTGCGCCAGGCGCGCAAGATGACGCTGGCCGATCTGGCCGCGGCGTCGGGGATCTCGATCGGCACGCTGTCCCAGGTCGAGCGGAACCTGGTCTCGCCCACGGTGCGGACGCTGTTCACCCTCGGCGAGGCGCTGGGCGTCTCCGCCGCATGGCTCATCGACCCCAGCGGCGAGGAGGGAAAGAGCGATCCCTACGTGGTTCCGGCGGATCGCCGCCAGCCTTTCGTGCATTCGGAAGGACTGCGCAAGGATCTGATCTCGCCGCTCGCCAGCAAGCGGCTGAAGGGGTTCTATCTCGTGATCGAATCGGGCAGCGGCTCGGGCTCCGCGCCCTACGTCCACAATGGCGAGGAGATCGGCCTGGTGATCTCCGGCGTGCTCGAGCTCGTCATCGAGGGGCGGGCGCGCGTCCTGCGCGAGGGCGACTGCTTCTCCTTCCCGAGCAATCTTCCGCACAGCTTTTCCAATGTCGGCACGGCGCAATGCGTCGTGTTCTGGGTCAATGCCGATATCTGATCCCTGACGGCAAAACTTTTCAATTTTCAGAATCCTGCTTGTCACACGGCCAAATCAATGCAACTCTGTTGAAGGTCGGGGCGCCCCGCAGCGTCCGGTGACACGAAGAAAGAGCGGGAACACATGCACGACGAGACGCCGTATCTCGGCCGCTGGGCCGGGCTCGCACTGCTATTGCCCATGGCGCTGCTGCTGGCCGCGTTCTTCGTCTACCCGCTGGCGCAGACGATCTGGCAGAGCGTGTACGAGCACGGCTTCACCGCGCGCGCCTACGAGAACCTCGCCACAAGCACGCTCTTCTTCAAGGTGCTGCAGACGACCTTCGTCATCAGCCTGACGGCGACGCTCGTCAGCCTGCTCGCCGGCTATCCGGTGGCGCTGCACCTGTCGCGGCTGGAGCCGTCGCGGCGCGTGCCCTATCTCGTGATGGTGATGCTGCCGTTCTGGACCAGCATCCTCGTCAAGAGCTTCGCCCTGACGGTCATCCTCGGCTACGACGGCGTCATCAACCGCGCTCTGAGCTTCGTTTTCGGCGAGCCGATCCACATTCCGATGGTGTTCAACCGCGTCGGCGCCATCCTCGGCATGATCAACTATCTGCTGCCGTTCATGATCCTGTCGATCCTCGGCAGCCTGCTGGCGCAGGACGCCAATCTGGCGCGCGCTGCCGAGGTGATGGGCGCGTCGCGCTTCACCATCTTCCGCCGCATCACGCTGCCGCTCAGCATGCCGGGCGTGCTTGCCGGCGTGCTCATCAACTTCACCCTGTCGATCGGCATGTACATCACCCCGGCGCTGCTCGGCGGCCGGCAGGACATGATGATGGCGAACCTGATCGACTTCTACACCCGCCAGACGCTCGACTGGCCGCTCGCCTCGGCCATCGCGGTGGTGCTTCTCGTCATATCGGGCGTGCTGGTGGCCATGCTGGGCCGCGTCCGCGGCGCCGGCGGAATGACGGAGATGGCGCGATGAACTTCCTGCGCACGCTGCCCGGCGCCCTGGTCGTGCCGCTCGCGGCCTGGATCACCTATCTCTTCCTGATGGTGCCGTCGCTCATCGTCATCCCGATCTCGTTCGGCGGCGCGGGCGAGCTGGAGTTCCCGCCGCGCGTGTGGACGCTCGACCTCTACCGCCAGTTCTTCAACGATCCGACATGGTGGGGCTCGCTGATGGAGAGCCTGAAGGTCGCGGCGCTGGTGACGGTGCTGACCACCGTCCTCGGCGTGCCGGCCGCCTATGCGCTGCAGCGCACCAACCTGCCGGGGCGCGCGGTCCTGAACGGGCTGGCGATGGGGCCGCTTCTGGTGCCGGTCATCGTGCTCGCGCTCGGCCTCTATCTCCAGCTCGCGCCGATCGGCTTCCTCAACCGCACCGCAACGGTGGTGCTCGCCCACACCATGCTCGCCATCCCCTTCATGATGGTGTCGGTGGGTGCTGCGCTGCGCCATCTCGATCCCGCCTACGAGCAGGTCGCGCTCATCATGGGCGCCGGCAGGGTGCGCATCTTCTTCCGCGTGGTGCTGCCGCAGCTGCGCGCCGGCATCGCGGCGGGCGCGCTGTTCGCCTTCCTGATCTCGCTCGACGAGGTGATCGTCGCCTACTTCATCACCGGGCCCGAGACGATGACGCTGCCGGTCAAGATGTACAGCGCGCTGCGCTGGGAGGTCTCGCCGGTGATCGCGGCCGTCTCGACGCTCCTGACCGTCATCTCGCTCGTGTTCGCGCTCGGCCTCATGTGGCTGGAGCGCAGGGACAGGAACGCCTGAGCGACATTCGCCCCGATCCTCCCATCCGGACGGGCCAACTCAATTCGGAACCGGTTGCCGCAAGCATGACGAACATCGAAGAAAGCCAGGACATGATCCGCGTGAACGGGCTCACCCGCATCTACGGGACGTTCACGGCGCTGGACAATGTGGACCTTGCGGTCCGGCGCGGCGAGTTCGTCACGCTCCTGGGGCCTTCGGGGTCGGGCAAGTCGACGCTTCTCAACCTCATCTCGGGCATGGTGCAGGCGACCGCCGGCACCATCGAGATCGACGGGCACGACGCGACCAACCTGCCGACCAACCGGCGCGGCCTCGGCATGGTGTTCCAGAACTACGCGCTGATGCCGCACATGACCGTGTTCGAGAACATCGCCTTCCCGCTTCAGGTGCGGCGCGTGCCCAGGGCCGAGATCGAGACGCGCGTGCACGAGGTGCTGAAGCTGATCCAGCTCGAGCACGTCGCGCAGCGCAAGCCGAAGCAGCTTTCCGGCGGCCAGCAGCAGCGCATCTCGCTCGCGCGCTGCATCGTCTACCGCCCGTCGATCATCCTTATGGACGAGCCGCTCGGCGCGCTCGACAAGAAGCTGCGCGAGGACATGCAGCTCGAGATCAAGCGCCTCCACGCCGAGCTGGGCGTGACGATGATCTACGTCACCCACGATCAGGAGGAAGCGCTGGCGATGTCCGACCGCATCGTGCTGATGCGCAAGGGCAGGATCGAGCAGCAGGGCGCGCCGGAAGACCTCTATTTCCGCCCCGACACGCTGTTCACCGCCGACTTCCTCGGCAGCTCCAACCTGTTCGCGGGGCGGCTTCCGGCCGGTTCCCGCCAGCTCGACACGCCGCATGGCGGCCTGCCGCTGCCGGCCGCGCGCGAGGGCGAGCCGGAGGCGGGCGAGGCGGTGCTGATGGTGCGCCCCGAATCCATGCGCCTGGTTTCGGAGGGCAAGGAGGGCGGATGGCCGGGGCTGGAAGCCACGCTGCGCGACAGCATCGTGCTCGGCAGCTACGTGCGCCATTTCCTCGACCTCGCCGACGGCAAGCGGGTGATCGTGCAGGAACCGAGCGGCGCGACGCGACGGCGGCCCGAACGGGGCGCGCAGGTGCGCGTCCGGTGGGCGGCGGAGGACGGGCGGCT
The DNA here is from genome assembly GCA_022838525.1 of Hyphomicrobiales bacterium. Lineage (GTDB taxonomy): Bacteria > Pseudomonadota > Alphaproteobacteria > Rhizobiales > Rhizobiaceae > Aerobium. Next base: position 7,774 of record JALHFU010000080.1, read on the forward strand.
CCTGCCGACCGATCCGGACTTCAAGGAACTCTGAACCCAGCACAAAGGGAGTAATGCTGAAATGACCTCCAGACTGAAGATCAACCGCCGTGATTTCGCTCGCGGCCTTTCCGTCGCCGGCGTCGCCGCCCTTGCCGCGCCCGCCGTGTTCACCGGTCGCTCCCATGCCTCGGACAGCCGGCTGACCATCACCTCCTGGGGCGGCAGCTACCACGACATGGTGCGCCGGGTCTTCGTCGACCCGTTCACCGCCGAGACCGGCATCCAGGTCCAGATGGTCGACAATGGCGACATGGCCAAGGTGAAGGCGCAGGTGCTCAGCAACGCCGTCGACTGGGACGTGATCGACGCGCCGGCCGGCTTCGCCACCTCCGGCGTCAAGGAGAACCTGTGGGAAGAGCTCGACCCGTCGCTGGCGACGATGGAGGGCCTGCTCCAGCAGCCGCACACCCACTACATGCCGATCTACCTTTATTCGGGCGGCCTGCTGTGGCACGCCGAGCGCACGCCGGACGGCAAGCACCCGGTGGACTTCGCCGGCTTCTTCGACGTCGAGCAGTTCCCCGGCCGCCGCTGCATGCGCTCGCTGGCGCAGGAGACGCTGGAGATGGCGCTGGTGGCCGATGGCGTCGCGCCGGCCGACCTCTACCCGCTCGACGTCGAGCGCGCCTTCGCCAAGCTCGACCAGATCAAGCCGCACGTCTCGAAGTTCGCGGCCTCGACACCCGAGCAGTCCGCCTCCGTCGCGCAGAACGAGGCCGACTTCTCCTACAGCTACTACAACCGCGTGAAGGCGTTCCAGGACAACGGCACGCCGCTCGACTTCTCCTTCGAGCAGACCAACAACGCGCTCGACTTCTTCGCCGTACCGCGCGGATCGAAGAACAAGGAAGCCGCCATGCGCTTCATCGAGTTCGCGCTGCGGCCGGAGCAGCAGAAGGCGTGGGCGCTGGCCGGCTTCTACATGCCGAACCACGTCGCCACGCTCAACGAGATCCGCAAAAGCCCGGAGGGCTCGTACCTGCCCGATCTCGAAAGCGGCAAGAACGTCATCGTCGATCCCGAGTGGTGGGGCGACAACCTCACCGAGGTGCAGCGCCGCTACTCGGAATGGATGATCTCCTGACAGCGAACCTTCCCCCCGCGGCCTCGCCGCGGGGGCTTCCTCCCGATGTGAATCCCAAGATGCCCGACACCGCCGAATTCCTCGCCGCGCTGGCCGCCATCGTCGGCCACAAGCATGTCCTGACCGATCCCGACCGCATCGCAGGCTACCTGATCGACGTGCGGCGCGCCTATCACGGCGAAGCGCTGTGCATCGTCGAGCCGGCCGCGACCGGCGAGGTGAGCGCCGTGGTGAAGGCGTGCGCGGCGCGCGGCATCCCGATCACGCCGATCGGCGGCAACACCGGGCTGGTGGGCGGGGCCGCGGTGCGCGGCACGACCGCGGCGGACGGAACCGCCGTGCCGGGAATCGGCCTTTCGCTGCGCCGCATGAACCGCATCCGCGAGATATCTGCGCTCGACGCCACGATCACCGTCGAGGCCGGCTGCGTGCTGCGCACCATCCAGGAGGCGGCGGCCGAGGCGGGCCTTCTCTTCCCGCTCAGCCTCAGCGCCGAGGGCAGTTGCCAGATCGGCGGCAACATCGCCACCAATGCCGGCGGCACGGCGGCGCTGCGCTACGGCGTCACGCGCCAGCTCGTGCTCGGGCTGGAGGTGGTGCTTCCGTCCGGCAAGGTGCTCGACGGCCTCGCGCGGCTGCGCAAGGACAATACCGGCTACGACCTCAAGCAGCTTTTCATCGGCTCGGAAGGCACGCTCGGCATCATCACCGCCGCCGTGATGCGGCTGGCGCCCGCGCCCCGCGCGACGGCGACGGCGATGGTGGCCGTCGAGACGGTGCCCGCCGCGCTCGAAATCCTGCGCCGCATGCACGCGACGTTCGGCGAGCGCGTGACCTCGGCCGAGATCACCGAGGCGGATTACATGGACCTCGTCGTCGAGCAGATGAAGGGGACGCGGCACCCGTTCGGACACCGCCCGACCTGGTCGCTGCTGCTCGAGGTCTGCGACAGCCGCGAGGGCGTCGACCTGCGCGCACCGCTGGAGGAGACGCTTGCCGGCGTCATCGGGGATGGCTTCGCCTCCGACGCGCTGATCGCCCAGAACGAGGCGCAGGCGGAGGCGTTCTGGTTCCTGCGGCACGGCGTGTCCGACGCCATCCGCCATGCCGGGCCGAACATGTCCCACGACAGCTCCGTGCCGCTCGAAAGGCAGGGCGACTATGTCCGCCTGACGCGCGAGCGGATTTCCCGGCGCTTCCCCGAGGCGCGCACGCTCTATGTCGGCCATCTCGGCGACGGCAACATGCATCTGGTGGCGCTGTTCGCCCCCGACCGCTTCGCCGACCGCGCGGCCTATCTCGAGGTTTCCGCCGAGCTCGACCTGATCATCGATGATGTCGTGGCCGAGCTCGGCGGCAGCATCACGGCCGAGCACGGCATCGGCCTGAGCTACCGCAACCGGCTGGCGCGCACCACCGACCCGGAGGAGATCGCCCTGATGCGCGGCATCAAGGCGGTGTTCGACCCGCAGAACATCATGAATCCGGGCAAGGTGCTGCCCGGCTAGCGCAATCTTGGACCGGACGGGATTGCCTCTCATCCGCCTGCCGCTTTCGGTGAGAGGGGAAAGGGGCTGCTCCCGCCGGAAACCGAAGCATTCCAGCGAAGGAAGCCGCGCGTGTCGTTCCTCGATTTCCACGAAGCGCGCCTGCAGGCAAGGCGGCGGCTGCCGCGCGGCATATTCGAGTATATCGACCGCGGCACGGAGCGGGAGACCGCGCTTTCCCACAATCGCGCGGCGCTCGACCGGGTCAGGATCGTACCGCGCGTGCTGCAGGGGGCGGCGGTGCGGGAGCTCGGGGTCGAGATATTCGGCCGCAGGCTGCCGTTTCCGTTTCTCGTCGCGCCGACGGCCTTTGCCGGTCTGGTGCGCCATCGCGGCGACGTGCTGCTCGCCGCTGCGGCGCGCGACGCCGGCATCCCGTTCTGCGTGGCGACGGAAAGCGTCGTCTCCGTGGAGGAAGTGGCCGCAGGCGCGGGCGGCGACCTCTGGTTCCAGCTCTATATGTGGGAGGGGCAGGAGGACTGGCGGCGGCTCCTCGACCGCGCCGCGGCCTGCGGCGTCGACACGCTGTTCTTCACGGTCGATACGCCGGTCTTCCCGAAGAAGGTGTTCAACGTCCGCAACGGCTTCGGCCTGCCGGTCCGCTTCGGCGTGACGAACGTGCTCGACGTCGCGGTGCATCCTCGCTGGGCCGCCGACGTGCTGGGCCGTTCTCTTCTTCGCGGAAGCCTTCCGCGTTTCGCGCATCATCCGCGGGCGGCCGAAACCTCGATTCTCGGGCGCGGCGTGCCGCCGATGCGCCACCAGCAGGGCCTGTCGTGGGACCATATCCGGCAGGTGCGCGACCGCTGGAACGGCAATCTGGTGCTGAAGGGCATCCTCGCACCCGAGGATGCGAGGCTTGCGCTCGAACACGGCGCCGACGGCATCGTGGTCTCCAGCCATGGCGGGCGCAATTTCGACAGCACCGCCGCGCCCATCGACTGCCTGCCGGCGATACGGGAGGCGGTCGGGCCGGACACGGTGCTCTTCGCCGACAGCGGCGTGCAGAACGGCAGCGACATACTCAAGCTCCTGCGCGCCGGCGCCGACGCCGTCCTGCTCGGCCGCGCCATGCTCTATGCCCTCGGTGCGGGAGGCCGGGAGGGCGTTGCGTCCATGCTCGGGATCATGAGGGCGGAGCTCGATATGGCGATGGCGTTCGGCGGTTTTGCAAGCGTCGGCGAGCTGAAATCCCGGCGACCCGATTCCGGTTCCCCGGCCAGCTGACCGATGCGGTCCTCGCCCTTGCGGGCCTTGCCGGCGCGGGTCGGCGAAGGCGCTGATAATTCAGCGCTATTCGGATCGGCGATTGCGGGCTGATATTGGCTGAATCCGCCGTTGGTGGAGCTGAGGGGGATCGAACCCCTGACCTCGTCATTGCGAACGACGCGCTCTCCCAGCTGAGCTACAGCCCCGTCCAGCGGATGCGCGCATTTAAGAGCCGCCCGTGTTGGTGTCAAGCGGCAGTTGCGCAATCTTGACGGGATAAAGGGAGCGATCGCGAGGGTTGCTTGTCGTGTGCCGCGGCATGGGATGCCCGGCCTCTCCCGGGTGTGCCGGCGCATCGGCCGCGGCGGCGTCGGCGCGTCGGGCCTTGCCGCATCCGCCGTCAGTGGCTACATCTCGCCAACCCAGAAGGAGACCCGCATGCTCGCCCTCATCCAGACCATCGTGCTCGCGCTTGATCTGTACTGGTGGATCATCATCGCCTCGGCGGTCTTCTCGTGGCTCTATGCCTTCAACGTCATCAATCCGCGCAACCAGTTCGTCGGCACCATCGGGAATTTCCTCTTCCGCATCACCGAGCCGGCATTGCGGCCGATCCGGCGCGTCCTGCCCGACCTCGGCGGCATCGACATCTCGCCGATCATCCTGCTGCTCGTCCTGTTCTTCGTGCGCCAGTTCCTGCTGACGACGGTGGCGCCGGCGATTCTGTGACGCATCCCCCGTTCCACCGGCGCCGCGCCGACGGCGTCGAGCTGTTCGTGCGGCTGACGCCGAAATCGTCGCGCGATGCGGTGGAGGGGATCGAGACGGCCGCGGACGGGCGCAGCCATCTCAAGGCGCGGGTGCGCGCCGTTCCCGAGGACGGCAAGGCCAATGCGGCGCTGCTGCGGCTCGTCGGCCGGGCGCTGGGCGTTCCGGCCAGCGCGGTGACGCTCGTCTCCGGCGGCACGGCGCGGCTTAAGACCCTGCGCATCGCCGGCGACCCGGACGCGCTCGAAGCGGCGCTGTCGCGCCTCGCCGGCGGTTGAGGCACGCAGGCGGCTTTCTCGATTCAGTGGCAGGCGGAGCGAAAACCTGTCTGCCGGTGAGGGCAGGGCATCCGGTGTCCGCACGGGGCCGGGAAAGCCCTAAAAAGGCAGGGAAATCAATATCGGAAAACGGGATGGTGCGGTCGAGAATTGTGCCATAGCGACCGAGTATCAATGAGTTATGCGAAGGTGCGGGCGAGTCACGCCCTTTGATTTCGCTTGTGAATTTCCGACGCTTCCCGCACCTTTTCAGCTGCTTGTTGCGCCAGTCTCTTTCTGTCGGCCGTCTTGGTGTAGTGGCTCGCCATCGTTCCGCCTGTCCAGCCGAACAGTGCTTCAAGCTCCGCGACTGTCGCGCCGGCTTCCGCTGCCCTTGTCGCGCCGATCTTGCGGACGCCATGCGCCGACTTCTTCACCCCTTCCTCGCGCTTGCGGGCGAGCTTCTCCTTCATGGCTGCGGCGAAGCGATCCACGGCTATATCGTCAGGATGATGGCCTTCCGGTGCGGGGAGGCGAGCCGTCAAGTATTCCTTGACAACTGCCAGTGCGCGTTCGGCGTCACCTCGCCAGCCGATTTTACGGTCCTCGGAAAGCGTTGCCCAAGGCGTGTCATCGGATACCGTGTCGCCACGAATGGCCTCGGCCATCTTGTCGATCAACTCTCCGGTATTACCGGATGGTTCGACCGCCTCCGCCACCGGCTGCTGGCCTTCTGGTGCGGCTGTCGGGTCGGTGAACATACCCTCCAGCGCCTCAACGATCTCGGCAGGCTGATACTCCTGATCCGTGTCGATCAGTTCCCGATAAACCATCCAGTCCATGACCGCATCGCAGATTTCGACCGCAATACTGTCTGTAGCGGCGGCTTCTGGTGCGGCTGGCTCAAGGGCGGTAGCGATATGCTCTACAATGGCGTCGGCCAGCGTCTCGATTTGGTATCCGACTGCCAAGCGCTCGTCGACCAGTATAGCGGAGACAATAGCCCGCGCTTCTGTCTGTGCGTCCACCAGCCCGCCGACTTCGGCTGGCGTTATGGTGGGGAGGGCGCGGAAGCGGTCGCACATGATGTCGAACACTTCCTGAGCGGTGCGGTTCTGGATGCCGATTATCGGGCGCGTCAGATCACTCGGCATTCTCGCCTCCCTGTTCTTCGAGGGCGCGGGCGGCGACAAATCGCTCCATCATTTCCAGCGGGATTTCCGGTGCAGGCCAGCGCCACGCGACGGGCACGAGATCGGGGCCGTTAGCCTGCGGAATGCCATCGTTACTCTCGTTGCCGAACCACCCATGTTCTTTCGACTTATGTCTGTTATGGACAATCTGACCGGCAGGGCGGTCGTTGCCCCATGATGCTGGCGCATCAGCGTAGGTGCACCACAGGTCAACAATTGTATTGAGCGGGGCCGTGTCTATCGGGTGCCATTCCAGCGCCTTCCTTGCCTCGGCAAGCTGGGCTTCTGCGCGTTCGGCTCGGGCCTTTTGTTCGTCAAACGCCATGACGCTTGCCCGGCATCTGTTGATCCAATCGTCTCGATCTACCTTCGTCGCCGCCATCTCCGCTTCGGCACGTTCGGCTCGGGCGATGGCTTCCCAAAAGTTTCCGTCTGCCTCGTGCAGTGTTGCCAGTTCCGCATCCTTCGCGGCGAGGGCGGTGGCGATGATGTCTACGGCGAGATTGAACACGTCCTCATCAGGCAGCATCAGCCGCTCCGCAGTCGCCCGCGCTTCTGTCTGTGCTGTGGTCATCCCTTGCGCTCCCCATTCAGGAGGGAGCGGGCGGCGCGGATCGCGCTATCGAGACCGGCCGAGGTGTAGCGCTCGCCGTGGTTGTCGATGCAATCAATCAGGCCGGGGCCTTCGTCATTTGCGCGGACGAAAGCGCCCACTAGCGCCTCCAATTCCGCGATCCTCGCCGCTTGCGACTGGATGAGGGAGGTGGCTTCGTCGCGCGTACCGTTGTAGCAGGCTGTTGTTTCCCACTGGCGGCCTTCGTACTGGCGAAGCCGCTCCACCAGCCCCGCCACGTCTTCCGGTAGGAGGGCGGAGAGAAACGCTTCGGCTGCGACCTGCGCGCAGGCCAGCCGCTCAGATACCCACGTATCGCTGTCGCCTATGTCGCCGGGGTCATCCAGGTTCCACGGATCGGGTTCGCCGCGCTGCGCTGCATCCTCGCGGTCGTAGGCTTGCGCAAGGGCTCGTAGCGCCTTCTCATGCGTCGTCATGTCAAAGTACCTCTCCAGTGCGCGTGTCGATCACGTCGCCGTTGATCTTCTTCTTTAGGTAGGGATGCGAAAGGCTGGCCTTGCGCTTGAAGGTGCCGCGAGCCTTGTCCCGCTGCCTGTCGGATTTGCGGATGCGCTTGATGTCTCGCGCCGTCTTTTCCTTGTGGCAGGGACGACAGATCAACATGCAGTTGGCGACCGACGCATCCCCGCCCAACTCGGCCGGCAGGATATGATCGTACTCGCCTTCGCCCGGTTTCAGGATCGCGCCGCACCGCTTGTTCTCACAGTGACCATTGGCGCGAGCGAATACCTGATTGCGAACCTTGCGGGAAAATTCGAGCCGGGCCATCACTGCACCTTCCTTCCGGCCAAGGCTGCATGCACGATCTCCCGAGCCTGCTTTTCGAGCGATGACACGCCCCGCCTGTGGGCCTTGCGGCATGCTTCCCGGCGCTTCTGGATTTGCGCCAGTTCGGGATAATGGCTACATTCCCGGCAACAGGTCGAACAACAAAGCCATCTCCGACATCATTGGGGCGATTGACGATCTTGTCATGTCACCCGGTGCAGGAGACGTGCTTTCGGGGAACGCACAGGTCGCTGGTGGCGCGCTGAAGGCCGCGCGCGAGATGTGGTCGCGCGTATCAAAGGCCGAACGCGTAGCGGATGCGATCAGTCGTGCTGAGCTTCGAGCGGCCTCGACCGGCTCGGGAGGCAACGTTGACAACGCCATCCGCCAGAACCTTCGCCGGCTTCTGGAGAAGCCGAGAGGGTTTACGCAGGCTGAGCAAGAAGCTCTGCGCCGAGTTATCGAGGGAACGCCGGGACAGAACTTGCTCCGCTTGGGCGGGAAGCTATCGCCGTCTGGTAATCTGCTTTGGGTATTGGCGGCACGATGGTCAATCCAGCCATTGGTGCAGCGTCTCTTGGGGGCATGGCGGCTAAATCTGTCGCGGATCGGATGACCGCACAGAACGCGCGATCTCTTGATGCGGTGATCCGAAGCGGGGGGCAGGCGCTTTCTCCTCAGATGTCCGCGATCAGGAAGGCTATTGTCGATGCTCTGACGCGAGGCGGCGCTCAGACGCTTCCGGGGTACATAAGCCAATAGTGCACAGGGCATCAAAGCCACGCTCTACCATTCTGTCGCTATAGGGTCGCAGCGATGGTGCAAGTAGCGGCACAATGACGAACAGGCAGACCAGCACGAACACAAACTGGATCGCGAAGGCCTTTGCGTTGGGCCCCAAGAATGGTTCACGGCGGCTGTAGTTGTCGCCCGCGTCAGCGATGGCCGCGCCAATCTGCCTCTGACGAGCGCGTCGTGCCTGGTCCGCTCTGGCCTCCTGATTGATGCAAGTTTGCATTTCCGGCCCCGGCTTTACGCCCTGCTTGACACAGCGCTCATGCATCTTCGCCGCGTATTCCTTCACTTCGGAATAGCTCATTTCGTCAACGGTCTTGGTGCAGCCGGCAATAGCCAGCGCTGCCGCCAGTAGAACAACCCGTTTCATCCGCCCGATCTCCCGATCCGGCGATTCAACACCAAGCCGAGTCTCCGCGCAAGCCGTCCCAAGAGGCGGCTTTTTCTATGAGGTGGATAATGCCTGACAATTCGGTAGGCGTTTACTCGCTCCCGCCGTCCTACAAAGTGTCTAATGGCGACACGACGGACGAGAATCAGCACAATCCGCCCTTCGAAGACCTGGCGCAGGCCATGTCCAATCGCCTGCATCGCGACGGGCGAACCTCGTGGACCGGCAACCAGAACGCCAACGGCAACAAGATCACAGGTCTTGCGGCCGGCACGGCAAGCACCGATGCTGCCACGGTAGGGCAGGGCGTTCCCATCGGCGCGATGATGGATTTCCCCGGCGCTACCGCGCCTAGCGGCTGGCTACTCTGCGCGGGGCAGGCCATCAGCCGGTCTACCTACTCGGCTTTGTTTGCCGTCATCGGCACGACCTACGGCGCTGGCGACGGCTCGACAACGTTCAACGTTCCCGATCTTCGCGGGCGCGTGGCGGCGGGCAAGGACGACATGGGCGGAAGCGCGGCAAATCGCCTGACGACGGCGGGAGGAGGAGTGGACGGCGTGGCGCTTGGAGCCAGTGGCGGCGCTCAGAACGTCACGTTGACGCAGGCGCAGATACCGGCCCATACGCATTCCGCCGGCACGCTGGCGACGTCGAGCGCGGGGGCGCATAGCCATACGCTGCCCGGTGCAGGCAGCAATTCGAGTACGGGCGCTGTCGCTGGTTCAGTTCCGCAAACGCCGCTCATTTCCACGTCGACGGACGGCGCTCACACGCACACGATCACCGGCTCGACGGGCTCAATCGGCAGCGGCAACGCGCATCCGAACGTCCAGCCGACGCTCGTGCTGAACAAGATCATCAAAGCGACCCACTAAGAGGCAGGCCATGACGTGCTGCGGCCCCATCGTCATCGGCGGTTCCTGCGATGACGCGATCAACTACGGCGAAACCATCGATCTGGAGTTCGCCTACAAGAACGAGGACGACACGCCCATCGATCTGTCTTCGGCGTCGGTGTCGGTCTTCTCGTCTTCGCCGGAAGTCATCAAGGATCGCGCAACGATCACCATCATCGACGCGCCGAATGGCAAGGTGCAGTTCCTGCTCGACCGGGATGACGCGCTGGAGCTGCGGCGCGGCCGCAACAATCGCTTTCGCGTGCAGATGATCTTTGGCCCGACGAGCGATGACGTGACCCCGGAAATCTACATTCAGGTGACGTGATGAGCAAGATTTCCGTCACCGGCGAGAACGGCGTCAACATCACGGTCACGCCGCAGGCACCGAGGCCGATAGAGATCAAGCGGCCGGGGGTGCAGGGCATCCAAGGCGACAAGGGCGATCAAGGCGACGCAGCCACCATCGCCGTTGGCACGGTGACAACTGTCGGGCCCGGCGATCCGGCCGCCGTCACCAACGTCGGGACGCCTCAAGAGGCGGTATTCGATTTCAGCATTCCCCGCGGCCAGCCCGGCGTTGTCCATTCGGTCGTGGCTGGGTCGAATGTGACAGTGAACAGCACGGACCCGGCAAATCCCGTCGTGAACGCGTCCGGTTCGGTTTCTTCGGTAGCGATGACGGTTCCGACCGGTTTGTCGGTCTCGGGCTCGCCGATCACGACCTCCGGTACGTTCGCGCTCTCCTACGCGTCGGGTTATCAGGGATATACGACGACCGAAGCCAGCAAGCTCTCCGGTATCGAGGCTGGGGCGGACGTGACGGACGCCGGGAATGTCGGGGCGGCGATACACGGCGCTGCAGCGAAGACGACTCCCGTAGACGCAGACACGATTCCGCTGATCGACAGCGCCGCGTCGAATGTTCTGAAAAAGCTTACGTGGGCGAACCTCAAGACTACATTGGTGTCTGCGTTTCTCACCTTGGGCGGTAGCGTGCAGACTATTACCGGTCTCAAGCGCTTCTCATCGTCAGGTCCCATCGCAACACCTACTGGTGCGGCCGCCTATATGGAAGCGTTCTGCGCTACGGCGACCGGTAACGGTGCCTTCATTGCGTTCCACCGAAGTGGCAACCACGCCGTCTATTTTGGTCTCGACACCGACAACGAACTGAAGTTCGGAGGCTGGTCGCGCGGGAACAATGCCTACAAGATGTGGCACGAGGCCAACTTCACACCGGGAAACTATCTCCCGCTTTCGGGTGGCACTATCACCGGCCCCTTTCGTGTGGACGGCGAGTTTAGTATCAACCGAGCCCCGGGCGTCGTCGGTGGAATGTATTTGTTCATCGTCTTCTCGGGCGATGCTGGAGGCACGGGAACCCCGGTTGACCTCGCGCAGATTCGGGCCGAGCAGGGTAACAATGTTTTCCGGTTGACGACAGCCGGGCTGCAAGACTTCGTTAGTTTCAATCTGACGAGCCGCCTGGGCACAGTTGCCGGGAACCCGACTGCGCCTCTGGGCATCGCTACGAAGCAGTATGTTGATGCTGCGGTGCAAGGCTGGACCGAGTTGTCGCCTACCGCCACCACGACTGGAACCGCAATCGATTGGACGAGCATTCCTACGACTGTGACGGACATCGAGTTGTGGTTCAATGGTGTCTCGACTAACGGAACCGATCACCTGCTTTTGCAGATCGGGACCGGCGGCTCTCCCACTACGAGCGGCTATAGCAGCGGCTCCGGCGTTGCGGGATCGAATGTTCGTATCAATTCAACCGCGGGCATGGTCCTCTATTCGAACAATGCGTCTTTCGCCCATACCGGAGTACTTTCTTTCCACCGTGTGACCGGAAACACGTGGGTGTCTGATCACGGGATGCTGATGAACCCAACCAGTGGCGAATCGGTTGCCGGCGGTGGCGTGATCGTCCTCGCAGGTGCGCTCGACAATATTCGCCTGCGCACACCGGTCGGCACCGCAACCTTTGACGCTGGCTCTGTGCAGGTGAGGTATCGCTGATGCGCACGATTGTTGATGTGACGACCGGCGAAGTCGTAGTTGACGAGGAATTCGAGCTCGAGCCAGTCGAGCAGCCCGCGCAGCCGATCCCCGACCGCGTTTCACGACGTCAGTTCGGCATGCAGCTCATCATCTCCGGCTGGCGGACCGCGGCCGATTCCTGGGTGGCACAGCAGGACGAGTTGACACAGTGGGCATATGAGAACAGCGATACGTTCGTCAGGGATGACCCCATGCTTCAAGCCGGGTTCGCGGCCCTTGGCGTGACCGAGCAACAGGTGGACGAGTTCTTTGCCGCAGCGGCCGCGCTTTAGGCGCGAGCCTCGATGACGAACACCCAAATTTGCAGCTTCTCGTTCGGCGCGATCTTGAGGTGCTTCGGACGGATCATATCCGTCACGGCATAGCGGCCGCCGGCAAAGCCGAGGATCACATAAGGGAAAATCCTCGGGTCAACACCGAATGGGTCAAGGTCTGTTACGCCAGATGGCGAATGAGCCATCGTGTGCTCGATGAATAGCTTCCCGCCAAGGGCTAGTTGGCCAACCCACGTGTCGAAGGCGATCTTTGGGTCGTGCGCGTGGTCGTGGGAATTGGTGTAGATGAAGTCAAAACGCCCCCGCCAATCGTCCCGCTCTTTGTGGAAATCCCACTGCACGAGACCGAATTCCTCCGCGGTATCCGAGATGTCGGTGCCGACCACCTCGCACCCAAGAATCTCCCGAAACCAGTTCACCTCCGCGCCATTTCGTGAGCCGTGGCAAAGGCCCTGCTTTGGTGAAACACCCGATGAAGTGAGGTAGTCGCAGATCAGCCCGATTGTGGCCTTGTCCGCCCATACGTTGTTGATCTTTGCGCGGTTGCCGGCTGTTTGGACGGATACGTACTTGGCGTAGTCAAACGAGCCGTCTGCCGCCGTGTATGGCGCCAGAGCATAGTCTCCCGTGTCAACCGCCGGCGACCTCGACACTGAATATCCGCGCTTCATCAGAAAGCGCCGGCCCAGCTTCTCAAGAATATTCATCGGTAACTCTCACCCCGCCTGCGAACGCCTCATTTCGCATGAGCGCGACTTGTAGCGCAAGCGCAACCTGATCCGCCCCGGCGGAACCCCTCTCGCACACCCTGAAACCAGCCGCTCAGCGAGACGCCAGCAAAAACCGGCGCGCCTACTAGGGGGGGCTAGTTGGGCTGGCGCGCCGGCCGGGCAGAAAGCCCGCATCACCATAGCCTGAAACAGCCCTCCCGCACATATGGAGAAAGACCATGGACCGTTCGCGTTTCTACGCGGCGCTGAGGCGTCGTGACTCTGGCGTTTTCGGAACATCGCTCAGTCAGCCGCAGGTGGACCGCATGGAGGCGATCCTGACGCGGCTGGACGCCAAGCGGATCGAACTCGCGCAGGCGGCCTATATCCTCGGCACCGCCTACCATGAAAGCGACCGCTTCCGCACCATGGAGGAATACGCCTCCGGCGCGGCCTATGAGGGGCGCAAGACGCTCGGTAACACCGAGCCCGGCGATGGTCGCCGCTTCAAGGGCAGGGGATTCGTCCAGATCACCGGCCGGCGCAACTACACCGATTGGGCCAAGCGGCTCGGCATCGATCTTGTCGGCAACCCGGCGCTGGCTGCCCGGCTCGACCACGCCACCACGATCTTGATCGACGGCATGATGCTCGGCACGTTCACAGGCAAGAAGCTGCCGGACTATGTTGCCGGCGCGAAGAAGGACTATGTCGGCGCACGTCGCGTGGTGAACGGCACCGACCGGGCCGGCATCATCGCCAACTATGCCCGCGCGTTCGAGGCGGCGCTTGTCGAGGCTGGATATTCGGCCACGACAGCCCCGTGGACGCCCGCGAAGCCCGTTCCGGCCCCTGCACCCAGCCGAAGCCAGAAGCCGCTCCTGCGGCCCCGCAGCCGGCAAAGCGCGGGCTCCCCGCAATTCTCGCTCTCATCGTCGCGGGCCTCATGGCGGCCGTGGCGTATTTCACCGGAGGCTGACATGGCACCTGTCGTTCGCATTCTCGCCCGCGTGCTGGCGGGTTTCCTCATCGGCTCCGGCTACTTCACCGAGGACGCGGCCAACGCAGTGTTTGACGATCCCGCCTTCGATGCCGCCATTGGCGCGATGATATGGGCTGTGACGGAACTCTACTACGTCGCAGCCCGCAAGTTGGGATGGCGGACATGAGCGCGT
>JALHFU010000081.1:0-14361 GCA_022838525.1 Hyphomicrobiales bacterium
ACCAGCCGTCGGCATCGCGGTAGGCGAGGTCCCGGGTGTGGAGGAAGCCCTTCGCATCGAAGGCTTCCGCCGTGCGCTTCGGATCGCTGTAGTAGCCCGGCGTGATGACGTCGCCCCTGATGCACACCTCGCCTTCGACATCGTTGCCGACAAGTTCCTCGCCCGTGAACGGGTCCTGCAGCTGGACCTCGCAGAACTGGCGGTTGGGCTTGCCCGAGGAGCCCCGGGGGACGTCCGCCTCGTCGCGATAGTAGATCGACGAGGACGTCACGCAGACCGGCATGGCTTCGGTCAGGCCGTATATGCTGCCGACAATGGCGCCCTTGTCGCGAAGGGCGGCCTCCACGTCCGGCGGGACGACCTCGCCGGCCACGTGCGTTTTCAGGCCTTCGAGGTCGAGGGAGGCCCAACTCGGGTGAGACATCAGATCGCGCATCATGGTCGGGATGATCCAGTACATCCAGTTCGGCCTGTGCTCGCGGACTATGCGCGCCACCCGCTCGACGTCCCAGCCGTCGCTCCACAGGATCGTTCCCCCTGCCAGGACCATACGGATGCTGTCGTGAATGCCGCCGCTGTGGAACATTCCGACGAGGGAAAGATTGCGCGCCTCGCTGGTGACGCCGCCGAGAAAGATCGCGCCCTGGGCCGAGGCCCCCAGGGTCCCGTGAGTGAAGATGACGCCCTTCGAGGCGCCCGAGGTGCCTGCGGTGAAGTTGATCGCGGCGATGTCGGATTGAGAGCGCGAGACGATGCGGCGCTCCGCCGACGCCTCCGCAGCGAGGTCCCCGAGGCTGGGGAATTGCGGATGGCTGCCCTCGGTGAGGTACACCTTGAGCCCCTGGGCGGCAAGCAGTTCGCCGATCTCGGCGCATTCCGGCACGACGACCGCGATCTTCGGCTTGCTCCTCTGGACGTCGCTCACGAACTTCTCGTGCTTCTGGCGCCTGTTGAGGCCGCTGAAGATGGCCCCTTCCCCCATGACGGCGTAGAGCAGCGCGACGTGGTATCCGCAATCGGGCATGACGGAAACGACGACGTCGTTCTCGCGCAAGCCGCCGTGCTCCCGCAGGACGTTGCCGATGCGGTTCGCCCACTCGCGAAGCCGGGTGTAGCTGACGGAGGTTCCGTCCGCGTCGACCACGGCGATCTTGTCGGGGTATTCCCAGAATGCGCGCTCAAGCCACCAGGTGAGATTCACCGGTTTCCTCCCTGTTCTTCATCCGGCCCCGTTCCGTGACGTGGCCGGGCCGTCGCCGTCGATCGGAAGGGTCAGAAGTCGGGCGGCCTCTTCTGGAGGAACGCCGCAGTGCCCTCGTGGAACTCGTCGGTCTCGTGGATGTAGGCCAGGGTCTCGAAGCCCTGCCGCACGGAGTGCAGCATCATGTCCGACATGAGATTCATCGAGACCTTCGACAGGCGCAGCGACTGCGGGCTGCTGCCCAGAAGACGCTGGCACCATTCCTGCACCGTGGCGTCGAGCTTGTCGTCCTCCACGACCTCGTTGATCCAGCCGAGACGTTCCGCGTCCTCGGCGGTGTAGGTCTTGCCGAGCATCACCACCTCGCGCGCCCGCTTGTCGCTCATGTGCAGCGGCAGCAATTGCGTGCCGTACCAGATGGGCGAATTGCCGAGCCGTGCATCGGTGTGCGCGAACCGCGACCCTCTGGTGGCGACCGACAGGTCGCACAGCAGGTTCAGCTCGTTGCCGCCGCCGACGCACCAGCCTCTGATCCTGGCGATGACGGGCTTGCCGGTGCCGCGGATCGCCTCGGCGAGGCGTATGAGAACCCGGCTGACATGGCGGCCCGCCTTGCCGTCGAACTCGTCCTCCATCTCGACGTCGCCGCCGGTCGAGAACGCCCTGTCGCCGGCGCCCGTCAGCACGACGACCCTGACGTTGGGATCATCGTCCGCGGCGTCGAAGGCCTGCGTCAGCTCCTCGATGGTCTTGAGGCGAAAGGCGTTGAGGACCTCGGGGCGGTTTATCGTAATCGTGGCAACGCGGTCGGCGACCTCGTAAAGGACATCCTGCATGGTCAAATCGTTCTCCTCGGCGTGTAGCTGAGCCAGTAGGTATCAGGACTTCAGCTGTTGCCGAAGCTTGTGCTTCTGCACCTTTCCGCCGACGGTGGTCGGCAGGCTTTCCAGAAGCACGACCCGCTTGGGGGTCTCGAATGCGGCAAGCCGCTGCCGGCAAAAAGCAATGAGCTCCTCGGCGGTGGCGGCACCCGGGCTGTTCAGCACGACCGCGGCCGTGACGGCCTCTCCCCAGCGCTCGTCGGGAATGCCCACGACCGCCGCCTGGATCACCGCGGGGTGGTCGTGCAGCACGGCCTCGACGCGGATCGTCGAGACGTTCTCGCCGCCCGACTTCACCATGTCCTTGTAGCGATCCACCATGATGCGAAGGCCGTGCTCGCCGATCTCGCAGGCGTCCTGGCTGTGGAACCAGCCGTCGCGGAAGGCGTGGCGCGTCGCCTCCTCGTCGCGGTAGTAGCCGGCCATGACGACCGGCGAGCGGTAGACGGCCTCGCCGACGAGGCCGGGCCTGTCGAGCAGCGACCTGCCCTCCTCGTCCACCACGGTCGACGCCAGCAGCGGGCTCGGCAAGCCGACATAGTTGACGTCGGGCGCGGTCCGCTCATAGAGCTCCGGCCAGAGATCGGGCCGGAAGCGGTGGCAGGCGATCGCCTCCGTCTGGCCGAAAAGGCCGACAAGCCGGACGTCGTCGCGCGCCGCCTGGCGAAGCCGCCCAAACAGGGGCGGCGGGATGGACCCCCATCCGTAGAGAACGACGGTCAGCGAGCCCAGATCGATGTCCCGGTTCTGCTCGGCGGCCTCCACCAGGCCCTTGAGCAGCTGGGGGGACCCGGCCCAGAATCCGGTCACCCTGTGCTCGGTGATCGCCCTTGCCATCGCAGCGGGATCGGGAACCCGGCCGAGCACGACGCTGCCGCCACACAGAAGAGCCGACAGGACGAAGGCATGGTCCCCGACATGGTAGATGATCGGCAGGAACGTCGCGATCCGCAGGTCCTGCTCGCAGTTGAGGCCCCGCGTGTAGGTCAGCGCATAGCCGAGCGCGGCGAAGTGGCTGTAGGTATGGGAGATCATCACCGCCTTCGGCCGCGACGTCGTGCCGGAGGTGAGCAGGATTTCCCAGATGTCGTCGCCGGCGATCGTCACCTCGGGCTCGGCGGAGGACGCGCCGGCGACGAAGGCGGCAAATGTCGGAAGGTCCGCCTGCACCTCGTCCGGGTCGCCGATCACGGCGACGACGCGCACGCCCGCCCCTTCTATCGTCGAGCGCACGCGCCCGAGGTGGCCGTGGTCGACGATCGCGACCTGCGCTTCGACATGCCCGAGCATCTCGCCGACCACATCGAGCGCCATCATCACGTTGACGGGGACGACCACCAGACCGGCCTTCGCTACGGCCAGCTTGCAGAGGTAGGCCTCCACGGAGTTGTCGCAATAGAGCGCCACGCGGGCGGATCGTTCGAGGCCCTGCGCGAGCAGGGCCTGCGCGATGCGGTTAACCAGATCGTTGGCCTCGGCATAGGTCAGCGTGGCGAATGCCGGGTCCTTGACGGCATCGGCACTGGCGATGAACGCCGTCTTGTGAGGCGTACTCCACGTGACGCGCTCGATAATGTCACCCACGCAGACACGATCCCAGCGATGATTCGCGGATCGCCCGTGGAGGGTTTCAACATCGATGATGCCCATTCGGCTCCCCCCTTCTGGTTTCGGGTGACAGTAGCTCCTAACCATACGATTGGTCAACTTGACAATTGACCGGTTGGTTGGTTAGTTTGCGTCCAGCGATCCCGACAGGGATCCCGATTGCGGGCGGGGGGCATGATCGATCCGATCAGGTGAACTGCGCTCGTGCGATATACGAGGGTAAGCGTCGACCGTGGCTTCAACTGATATCCGTGACCCTCGCAAGGTGTTCATTCCCGATCCCCGGCCGGAGACGGTCCGGCGTGCCGACGATCACTTCATCCGGGGCATGGTCTGTACCTCATGCGGCCATGCCAGCGCGGTCAAGGTTCCCTGGTGCCCGCGCTGTCAGGCCGCGACGACCGAGAAGCTCTACGGCCCGACGGGAAAAGTCTGGTCCTCGACGGTGGTGCGGATACCGATCCCCAACCGCCGGCCGCCCTATTCGCTCGCCTATGTCGACCTCGATGACGGTCCGCGTGTGCTTGCCCATGTCAGCGCGCCGGACGGCCGGCTGGCGGTAGGACAGACCGTCCGCCTCATGGAGGCGACAGCCAGCGGGGACATCCAGGTGACGGCATCATGAACGCCTTCGTCTGGGGCGCCGGCACGTCGAAATTCGGCCGCCAGCCGGAGAAGAGCAGCGCGGAACTCGTCTGGGAGGCCGTGACCGAAGCCATAGCCGACGCCGATGCGCGCTCCTTCGACGCGGTCTTCCTCGGCAGCTGCTACGGCGAGCCGGGCGTCGCGCCGCGGGTGCTCGCCGGGCTGGGGCTGACCGGCGTGCCGATCTACTCGCTCGAAAGCGCCTGCGCGAGCTCGAGCAACGCATTCCACGAAGCGAACCACGCCGTCAGGAGCGGTCGATACGGGACGGTCCTGGTCGTCGGCGTCGACCATCTTTCCTCCCGCTTCACGGGCGCGATCGAGGTCGACGAGCGCGATATCGAAGGCCGGGCCGGCCTTGCGCTCCCCGCCCTCTATGCGATGTCCGCCACGCGCTACGAGGAGGTCTACGGGCTCACGAGAGAGGTGATGGCGGCGGTCTCCGTCAAGAACCACCGGCACGGCGTCCACAACGAGCGGGCGCAATATGTCGAGCCGGTGACGCTGGAAGAGGTGCTCGGCTCGCGGATGATCGCCGACCCGCTGACGCTGCTGCAGTGCTGTCCGGTCACCGACGCCGCCGCGGCGCTGGTGGTCGGCCCGCGTCGGCGCAACCCGCGGGACGTGGCGATACGCGGCTCGGCGATGTCGTCGGGCCATCTCTGGGGCGCCCACAGCGAGCATGTGTGGGGCTTCGACCTCGCGCGCCGCGTTGCGAACGAAGCCTACGAGCTGACCGGAATCGGACCGGAAGAGATCGATCTGTTCGAGCTCCACGACGCCTTCACCATAGGCGAGATCGTCACCACCGAGGCGATCGGCCTCGCCAAGCTCGGTGAAGGCGGCCGCCTGGTCGAGAGCGGACACACGGCGCTGGGCGGCAGGCAGCCGGTCAACCCGTCCGGCGGGCTGCTGTCGCGCGGGCACCCGCTCGGCGCCACCGGCATCGCCCAGGTCGCGGAGGCGGTCTGGCAGTTGCGCGGCGACGCCGGCGGCCGGCAGGTCGAGGGCGCGCGGACGGCTCTGGTCGAGACCCTCGGCGGCGGCGTCGCCGGCATCGACGGCAATGCATGCGTCGTCAGCATTCTCACCGCCTGATCGACGGCCTCGTCACAAGCCGAAGCGCGATGATAGCCGGATTGCGGCCTTGAGCCGGCACGGCGGGCGACGCCGCCGTCCTGACCCCGGTCGTCCTGACTCCGGTCGTCCCGGCCTCAGTTGATGCCGCGGTCGCTGCCCTTCCAGTATTTCTCGCGCAGGCGCTTCTTGTCGATCTTGCCGAACGGCGTCTCCGGGAGGGCGTCGACAAATTCGACCGACTTCGGCCGCGCATATCCGGCCAGGCGATTGCGGGACCATTCCATGAGCTCGTGGGCCGTCAGGCGGCCGTCGCCGACCACTATGGCATGCACGGCCTCGCCCCAGTCGTCATGCGGAATGCCGATCACCGCCGCGGACCGCACCTGCGGGTGAGCATTGAGCACGTCTTCCACCTCGCTGGAATAGACGTTCATGCCGCCGCTGATGATCATGTCGGCCCGGCGATCCTTCAGGTAGAGATAGCCGGCCGCATCGAGCAGACCGACGTCTCCGGTGCGTATCCAGTCGCCGAGGAACTTCTCCGCGGTGGCCTCGGGATTCCGGTGGTACTCCGTCAGCGTGTACGGCCCCTTGAGGCAGACTTCGCCGACCTCTCCGGGAGGCAAGGTCTCGCCGTTCTCGTCCACGATCTTGACGTCGACCATGAACGAGGCCTGGCCGCAGGACGTCAGCCGTTCCGGGCGGGCCGGATCGTGATCCGTCTTCGCCAGCCGCGTTCCCCAGTTCGAGCACTCGGTCTGGCCGTAGAGCTGGATGAAGACCGGCCCGAACACCTCGAGCGCCCTCTGCAACCGGCTCTGGGCGATCGGCGCAGCGCCGTAGACGATCGTGTCGAGAGCGGGAAAGCCGCCTTTCGCCCCGTCGGACCCGACAGCGTCGAGAAGACGGTAGATCATGGTCGGCACCAGGAATGTCCAGGTAATGCCGTTGTCGCGCAACGCGGCCGCGGTGCGCTCGACATCGAATCCGTCATGCAGGACGATGGTGGCGCCGCGCAGGATCGCCGACTGGGCGAACAGGCCCGCAGCGTGCGCCAGCGGCGTCGCCAGCAGCAGCCGCTCGTGCTGACGGATTTCCGCCTCCAGCAGCTGAGCGGTGTGGAAGCTGAGCAGGGAACGCTGGGAGTGCACCACGCCCTTCGGGCGACCCGTCGTTCCCCCGGTGTAGAACAGCGCGGCCGGCGACCCGGCTTCGACCTTGGCGACGTCGGCAACGGGTGAGTCGCCGCCATCGGCCGGCAGAACCAACCGGATGAACGGATCGGCACCGGCACCGGGGCCCTTTCCGAACCCGTACAGGAGAATCCGGCGGTCTCCGACGGCCTCGATTGCGACCTCCTCCAGCCTCGGGTCGACGACAAGCGCCCGCGCGCCGCTATCCTCGATGATGTGCGAGATCGTGTGCGTCGGCAGAAGCGTGTTGACCGGAAGCTTGACCGCCCCGATCGTGGCGACCGCGATGTCGCACGCCACGAACTCGGGACGGTTGCCGATAAGGAGCGCCACCTTGTCGCCGGGCCGAACCCCTTGCGCCCGCAGGCTGCTGCCGATGGCGGCGCTCCACGCCGCCAGCGTGCCGTAGCTGATGGACGACCGGCCGAACTCTATCGCCGTCTTCTCTTCATGAAGCCGAAGCGACCGCTGGAATGCCAGTCCCAGACCACCGTGATCCAACATCGTCATCCAACCAATCGTTTGGTAATTTTCCTGTCGAGAATCCGTCCGTTCGCAACTGCCTCACGCACGGGGGCGATATGCTGGAGGAAGCGAGCCGGCTACAGCCCCTTGAACACGAGAGCCACGAACTCGTCGGCAATCTCGTCGGGCGTTCGCCGTTCGTCCGGCCGGTACCAGCGGGAGGCCCAGTTGACCATGCCC
The DNA here is from genome assembly GCA_022838525.1 of Hyphomicrobiales bacterium. GTDB lineage: Bacteria > Pseudomonadota > Alphaproteobacteria > Rhizobiales > Rhizobiaceae > Aerobium. Next base: position 7,314 of record JALHFU010000081.1, read on the forward strand.
AGGATCGCCAGCGAAACGAGCGGCGGGTCGAGATCGGCGCGGAACGATCCCTGCGCCTGCCCCTCCTCGATCAGCGACCGCAGGTATCCCTGATACGTCTTGCGCTCTTCGACCAGGTGCCGCTTCTGCTCCTCGTTGAGCGACTCGTAGTCGTTCAGGAAGATGTGCCAATGGATGTAGTTCTTGGTCAGCTTGAGCACCTGCCCGCGAACCAGCGCAGCGAGCCGGGTGACCACGTCTCCGCCCATCGCCTGGCATTCGCGCACGAGGTCGAGCGCCTCCCTGTGGGGCGACTCGATGACGTAGTAGAGCAGGTCCTCCTTCGAGCCGACATAGTGGTACAAGCCCCCCTTGAGGATACCCAGCTCGTCGGCGATGTTCTGCATCGTGGCGCTCTTGTACCCGTGCTCATAGAAGACCCGGGCCGCCACATCGATCAGCTCGCGCCCCCGCAAGGTATCGTCAAGCGCCTTCTTCTTTTTCTTCACCGTCTGCATCCCAGTCACTACAGCCTCTCTCCGGCGCAACGCGTCCACCTGGCACTCACCCCGCCTCGACGACGATCACCTCGCCCTCGATGACCACTTTTCCGGAAGCGAGCCGGGCCCAGACATCGATCCTGGCACGCGATCCGGACGGGTCGTGGTCGACTTCCACTACAGTTCCACCGGTCTCTACGGTATCCCCCGCGACGACGTTGCCCTGGAACCGTACTAGGACTCGCTCGACGCGCCAATGGGGCCTTAGCCAGGCAAGAACGGCATTGATGGGATAGGCCATCGTGATGGCGCCCTGGTTTACGGGCCGATCGCCCAGGCCGAGCCGGGCCGTCGCCCCGGTGTCGAAGTGGATGGGATTGGGATCGCCGGTGATCAGCGTGATCAGCATCATGCTGCACGCATCGGCGGTGATCCGCAGTGCGGGCACCTCGGCTCCGACTTCCAGCGATCCGCTCACGACGGCTCCTTCCGCACGAAAAGGAAGCTGTTGGTGGCGGTGGCGATCAACGTTCCGTCCTGCGTCTTCAGGTAGAGTTCGAAAGTAAGGACATCGAACGTGCCGGCCGTCTTTCCGCGACGGCGGACCAGATCGGTGATCCGTCCGGAGACCTGATAGGCTGTCCCGGCTTCGAGATCGCGCCGAAACTCCGCGCCGGCTTCTCCGAAATAGATGCCGTCCTCGGCAGACGCCTCGGCAAGGTCGAACAGCTCCTCGAACGAGAGGTCCATGCCGCGCAGCCCAAGCAGGGTCGCCCACACCGGATGCAGCCCGTCGTCGTCGGCGCCGGACCATGCCAGCGCGCGATGTCCGATCGCGCGCTCGTGCGGCGGCACGGTGACCGGTCCGCCGCCGATCGGCCTGCCGACGAGACGCTCGCGAAGCGCCGTCAGGTCCGGCAATCCGCCCATCACTCGTCGGTCCGGACGAAGTGGCGGATGTCCATGATCGATCCCGTGCGCTCGTCGGCCCACACGGCCTCGACCCGCAGCCCCCGCCGCAGCGTGGCTCTCGCGGCGTCGGGGTCGCTCAGGTCGATACCGCCGATATGGTGCATGAGGAGCGTGTCGGCGCCGTCGAGCTGGATTCCGCCCACCGCATAGGGCGGCGTCGGCCCGCCCTCGAACCCGCGATAGATGATGGTCGCCACGTGAAGGGTCCCTTTGGGAGAGACGGTCGTCCATTTGTCGACGGGCTCGAAACAGTGTTCGCAAAAGGACTGGGGCGGGACGAAGGTGCGATCGCAGCTCGTGCAGACCGTTGCCCGGATCTCCCGGGCGACGAGCCCGTGAAAGAACCGGCTCCACGTCTCGCCGAGGTGAATGCGGTAGTCGATGTGCCACGTGACATCGTGGGTGAGCAGTTGCTCCGCCATGATTGAATCCTTCTCCATCTCCTGATGCCTCAGCGGGCCGCGAGTATCGTCAACGTGTGAAACTGGAAGTATGCGCCGCCGGCCGAATGGGCCAAGCCCAGGCGGGCGTTCTCGACCTGCCGGCCGCCGGGGGCCTCGCCCATCAGCTGCAGGGCGACATATGCCACGGGCGCGATCTGCGCGGCGACACCGGGATTGGTCGAGTGCACGCCGCCCGAGACGTTCACGGGCAGTTCGCCGCCGAACCGCGTCGCGCCGCTCCTCAACAGGGCGGGCGCCTCGCCGCGACCGCATATCTGGAGGTCTTCGAGGAGCATCAGCTCCATCGGCGCGTAGGGCGAGAACAGCTCGACGACGTCGAGCTCGTCGCGCGGGGACATGATCCCCGCGTCGCGATAGATCCTCTCGGCGAGGATCGCCAGCGGCTCGAAAGAGCTGTAGTTCCCCTTGCTGCCGCCGAGATAGCCGTCGCTGACCGCGCCGTAGGCGGCGATGCGGACGACGGGGCGACCCGCGGGCACGTCGTCCTCGGCGCCGACGAGCACCGCCGTCGCGCCCGACGACACCGGGCAGACCATCCCGAACCGCAGGGGGGTCGACACCTCCCCGCCGGCGATCGACGGGTCCATCGGCTTGCGGACGTGGGCATAGGGGTTGCTCGCGGCCTGCTCCCGATGCTTGTTGGCCACCTCCTCGAACAGGTCGTCGGAGACGTCGTACCGATCCTGGTAGGCGGCGAGGAAGAGCGCGCCCATGTGGACCGCGCCCATGCCCAGCTTCTCCTCCATCCCGACGGGCGAGGCAGTGTTGACGACGGCCTGCATGTCGGTGGCGCCGTCGAAGGTGTTCGGCCCGATGCAGACCGCCAGATTCGCGGTTCCGCTGCGCACCAGCGATGCGGCGAGGTTGAGGATGTTGCCCCCGGTCGTCCCGCCCGTGTGGATGACGTATACCTGCACGCCGGGGCGAAGGCCCAGATGCGGAACGACCGCCTTGCCCGAGGCGACGATGGACTCGAACCCGTCGATGCTGCCGAAGACGACGGCATCCACATCCGCGCGCCTGCGCCCTGCGTGTTCGAGCGCCCGCTCGAGCGCCTCCTGGCAAAGCTCGATCTTCGAGCGCGATTGCCGGTTCGGGGACGTGGTCGCGGTCATGCCGACGCCCGTAACCGCGGCGTGCCTGCTCATGCTGCCTCCAACACAATCGTGGCGGCCGAAGACGCGATCGGCCCCATCAGGTTATCCATGCTGTGAACCACCGCACGGCTCGGACGGCCGCGCCCGGCGGTGCCCTGACCGGCCTGCAGCCAGCGAGCCGCCTGCGTGAGCCGGAGAGCGCCGTTGGCGAAGCCGGGGAAGTTGCTCAGCACCCCGCCGTGGAGGTTGATGCGGTCCTCGTCGTAGTCGGCGGGTACGCCCAGAGCCTGCCGGGCGTCGTCGATCAGTGCGGGCGTGAAGGCGGTCAGCTCCACGAGGTCGACATCCTCGCCGAAGCTCGTCACGCCTGCCTGGCGCAGGGCGTGCCGGGACGCCTCGGCGGTCGTCGAGAACGGATCGAGGACCCATAGCGGATCGATGATCGCCCGCGTCGTGGCCGCTCCCCAGCCGGTCAGCCAGGCAATCGGGCCGCGTGTCCTGCGGGCGCGGGACTCCGTTGCCAGCACCACGGCAACCGCGCCCATCGACTCCGCCGGAAGCATCGACTCGCTCAGCGGCCAGGCCACGATGTCCTCCGCCAGGATGTCCTCGGCCGTGACCGCGCGACGGCCGGCCCAGGACCCTTTCGTCCCTCGTCCGATGGCCGCAGCCGCGGCGGCGGCCATCGCCTCGCGCGAGGTGCGGCCATCCTCGATGGCGGCCGCGGCATGCAGCGCCAGCGCGCTGGTCGCACAAAGCCCGAGCGGGCGCGTGAAGTGGGGATCGAAGGTGTAGCTGCTGACCTTGTCGGTGAACGAACGCAGCTGCGGCGACGTCAGCGCGGTCGTTTCCGGAGCATGGACGGCGACGACGAGCGCGAGCTCGGTCTGCCGGGCGTGGATCGTCGCGATTGCGGCCATCAAGGCGCTGGAGGAGTCGAGCTCGATCCTCATCTCGCTGGTCAGGTAGCCGGCGGCGGCAGGCGAGATGATTCCGTTGGAGATCGAGCGGCCGTCGTAGAGATCAAGCGAACTGATCGAGGAGAAGCCGACCTCGCTCGCGGCGACGCCCGCCTCGTGCAGGGCTGCGCGGGATGCCTCGAACACCAACTCGTCGAGCCGTCGCCGCCGGGGTCGTTCCTGAACCGCCGCGGCGCCGACGACTGCCAGCCTGTCATTCCCCATTCCCGACTCCTCTCCTGGTACCGTTCCGATGAGGCTAAGCGCCGATGTAGATGCGTTTGACCGTTTCGCGGTCGTGCAGGAGATCGGCACTTCCCCTGATGAGGTCCCGTCCCTGCCCGAGCACGACCACCTCGTGGACGAGCCCCTCCAGCCAGGGCACGTTCTGCTCCGCGATCAGGATGCTCAACCCCGAGGACTGGAGCCGCACGAGCGAATTCCGGATCGATTCCAGCACCATCGGTGCGAGCCCGAGCGACGGCTCGTCGAGCAGCATCAGCCGAGGCCGCCGCACGAGGGCGCGCGCGATCGCCACCATCTGCTGCTGGCCGCCGCTGAGCTTGCCTGCCAGCGTGCGCAGGCGCTCGCCGACGATCGGGAACAGCTCGACGCACTCGGACAGGGCGGCGTCGAAGTCTCCCGCGGTCCCGGCGGCACGGGCGGAAAGGTACAGATTGTCCCGCACCGTATAGTCGGAGAACAGCATCCGGCCCTCCGGAACCCAGCCGATGCGCCGCATCCAGCGGTGGCCGGGCTCGTCGGCCTGGGACACGCCGTCGAGCCGAATCTCTCCTTCGGAGCGCGGCAGCGCCGCCGCGATGGTCCGCATCAGCGTGGTCTTGCCCGCGCCGTTGGGGCCCAGCACCGCCATGGTGCGGCCCTGCTGCACCTCGACATTGACGCCCCGGAGCACCGACAGGTCGCCGTAGCCGGCGTGCAGGTTCCTGACCGAAAGCTGCGGCTCAGCGTTCTGCATGGGTCACCTTCTCCGTGCCGGTGGACGTGGGAGGCGTGCGGGCGGCCGGGCCGTTGCCGGGCTTCTCGCCCGCCCCCGGCACGAACGGAGTGCCCAGATACGCCTCCACGACCGCCGGATCGGCGAGCACGTCCGCCGGGGCGCCGTCGGCGATCAGCACGCCCCCGTCGAGAACGACCATGCGGTTGCAGATAGGCGCGACCACGGGGATCAAGTGCTCGATCAGCAGGACCGCGGCGCCCGACTCCGCGAGCGAACGGATCGCTTCGATCAGCGCGTCATGGTGCTGCGCCGACAGGCCCGCGAACGGCTCGTCGAGGAGTACCCAGGGCGGCCGCGCCACCCGGAGGCGCGCGATCTCCACCATCCGCCGCTCGAACAGCGTGGCAGCGTTCGCCGGCGTGTCCGGCGACGTCACGCCCAGCTCCAGAAGCGTGCGGCGCGCCTCGTCGCTCCCGATGCCCGGGCCGGCGATGCAGACATTCTCGGTCATGGTGAGGCTGGGGAAGGCATGCGGCGTCTGGTAGGTACGTCCGAGTCCGAGCCGCGCGCGCTTGTCCTGGGGCATGCCGTCGGCGACGGTTCCGCCGAGCACGACGCTGCCGGCACTGGCGGTCAATGCGCCCGCTATCAGGTTGCACACGGTGCTCTTGCCCGCCCCGTTGGGCCCGACCATGCCGAGGATCTCGCCGGGCTCGACGCGGAACGTGACGCCGGTGAGCACGGAGAGCCCGCGGCTGCTTCCGGCGCGCCTGTCGGTTGCGGTCCGGCGCTGGATGCGCAGCGCAACGGCGACGAGCACGAGGGCCGCCACGAACTGACCCAGCCGGATGTAGTGCGCCGCCTCCAGCGACTGGGCATAGGCCACGGCGACCGCGGTCAGGGTCTCCAGCAGCAGCACCCCGAAGAGCGGCCCCCAGAGCGTGCCCGGCCCACCGACATAGACCGCAAGCAGCGGTATCAAGATGAGGTGGAGACCGAGGCTCATCTCCGGGCTGACATATCCGATCGACGCAGCCGAGAGGCTGCCGCCGACCGCCGTCAGGGCGGCCGTCATCCAGTATGCCCTGCGCCGCTGGGCCTGCAGGGACCAGCCGAGGGACGGCACCCGCTCGGGATCGTCGCGGATGGCGAGCCAGACGAGCCCGATCCGGGAGTTGAGCAGGCAATAGTTGATCAGGAGAAGGGCGCCGAAAAACAGCACGCCGGTCATGTAGACCTGGGTCACGGTCAGCGGCAGGGCCGAGACGGTCAGCCCGACGGTTCCGCCGAGCTGCGGCGCGGAACGGACGATCGCCGCGACGAAGAACAGAAAGACCAGCGTGAAGATCATGACCGCCAGTCCCTCCAGGCGGGCGGCGTAGATCAGTTCGACAAGGATGGCGGCCAGGAGGAGCGCGACGGCAATTCCCAGAAGCACCGACACGGCGAATGGCAGGCCGGCGAGCTGGCCGAGGACCGTCGCGTAGGCTCCCGCACCCCAGAAGGCGACGTGTGCGACGGAGATTTCCCCGAGGACGCCGCCGACCGGGTGCCATGCGTAGGCGAACAGCAACACCAGCAGGATGCCCGTCAGCAGCGCCACCTGTCCCTGTCCGAAGACCATGGGTAGCAGGCTCGCTCCCGCAGTGATGGCCACGATGGGGACCATCGGGGGGGCCGCAAGCAGCCTGAGCCCCGGGCCCCTCATGAGGAACGCCCCGCAGCGCGGCCGGCGAACAGGCGACTGAGCGGTCGATAGTCGGAAATCAGCGGTGTCACGGCGATCACCACCAGGAAGAAGCCATAGATCGCAGCGCTCGAGAGCTGCGGCCGATTGGTGAGGGCCACGAGCAGCGGATTGCCCAATCCGAACAGGACGGCTGCCGCCGCGGCCCCCGCGAAGCTGAGACGCGCCGCAATTCCCACGATGACGGCAATCACCAGATATTCGAGGCTCTGGAACGGCGTCACGGGCGTGCCGGTCACGAGGAACGTGCCGGCGAGCAGGGCCATCGCCGAGCCGATCAGCCAGACGAACCGGTAAAGCCGCTCGACGGGGAGGCCTATTGCGGCCGCTCCTTCCGGGTACTTGCCGGCGATCTCCATCGATTTCCCG
>JALHFU010000082.1:0-11253 GCA_022838525.1 Hyphomicrobiales bacterium
CGGTCGGGATCGACAGCCGGCCGATCGCGAATTTCAGGATGGGCTCGAACGAGACGCGCTTCGGCGCGGTGGAGTTCGTCGGCGGCTTCGAGATGCGGGCTTCCGAGCGCGTCTTCGGCCAGCTCTCGGCGCTGCGTTTCCTGACGCCCGGGCGCGACTTCGTCGGCGTCGCCGACCACGGCTACTGGTTCTTCGGCCGCATCGCGCGCGACGCGCAGGGCCGGCCGGCGGGCGTCGAGGACTTCCGCATGCAGGCGATGCTGGACGAGCACGGCCGCGCCGTGACGGTCAAGCGCATGGCCGACGCCGAGGGGCTGGAGGTAGCCGACGGCATCGCCACCGTCTCCTTCGAGCGCGAGGCGCGCGTTCTGGAGTACGCGCTCGACCCCGCCGGCATGGCCGGGCCGCTCGGGAGCCTCGATTTCGTCATCCCGCGCGGCGAGCTGCGCAACAATCAGGGTCTGGAGACGGTGGCGCGCGCGCCGCGCGACGGGCCGCTTCGGGGTGCGCGCATCGTCGTCGCCGAGCGCAGCATCGACGAAAACGGCGACATCTTCGCCGCCGTCGTCGAAGGGCCGGGGAAGGGCATCTTCAAGGTCAGGCGCACCGACGGCTTCGACGTCACCGACGGCGTGTTCCTGCCCGAGGGCGTATTCGGCGGCGACCTCGTCCTGCTCGAACGCCGCTATTCGCTCGTCTCCGGCGTGGCGATGCGGCTGCGGCGCATTCCGGGAGAGACGATCCGGCCCGGCGCGCTGGTCGACGGCGAGGCGCTGGTCGAGGCCGATCTCGGCTACCGCATCGACAACATGGAAGGGCTCGACGCCTGGACCCGCGCCGACGGCGCGACGATGCTGTCGCTCGTCTCCGACGACAACCAGTCCTTCCTGCAACGGACGCTCTATCTGGAGTTCAGGTTAAGGGAATAAGAAAATAAGGGAGTAGGGGAGTAGGGAGTATGTGAAGGGGCTGCGGCCGTCTGCAATGACAACATACTCCCCTATTCCCTTATTCCCCTACTCCCCTACAGCAATCGCCTTCTGCACCCGCGTCCTGATCTCGTTCAGGGTGAACGGCTTCGCCACCACGTCGATGACGACGCGCTCGAGGTCGGCGGCGCGCTCGCGCTGCTCGGCATAGCCGGTCATCAGCAGGATCTTGAGGCCGGGGAACTCGCCGGCCGCGCGCTTCGCCATCTCGATGCCGTCCATGGCCGGCATGCGGATGTCGGAGAGCACGAGATCGTAGCCGCCGCCGGCGGTGCGGATCGAGGCGAGGCCGAGGTCGCCGTCCTCGGCGGTCTCGACCGCATGGCCGCAGGCGGCGATGGCGCGCGCCGTGAAGCCGCGCACGGACTCGTCGTCGTCGACGATCAGGATCTTCGCCATGGTCACGCGTCTCCCCTGACGATGCCGACGAAGGGCAGCTCGCGGAACGCATGGCCCGCATCCATGCCGTAGCCGACGACGAAATAGTCCGGGCATTCGAAGCCGACGAAGTCGGCCTGAAGGTCGGTCTGGCGCCTGGTGTGCTTGTCGAGCAGCACGGCGATGGCCACGCTCTTCGCACCGCGCGACAGCATCAGGTCGCGTGTGTATTTCAGCGTCTTGCCGGATTCGAGGATGTCGTCGATCAGCAGGATGTCGCGGCCCGCCACGTCGTTCTCGATGTCGCGCAGCACCTTCACCTCGCCCGACACCGTGCCCGCGCCGTAGCTGGAGATGAAGATGAACTCGACCTCCGGCGACAGGCCGGTGTCGTGCATGGCGCGGATCAGGTCGGCGGCGAAGACGAACGAGCCCTTGAGGATCGAGATGACGAGCAGGTCGTCGTAGTGGCGCTCGCCGATCTCCTTGGCGAGCTCGAGATTGCGTCGGGCGATGGTGGAGGCGCTGAACAGCACCTCGATGTCCTTGCCTCTCACAACGGGCATCAGTTCGCGTCCTCCTGGAATGCGACGGAGACCGTCTTCACGCCGCTGCCGGGCGCTTCGAGCCGGCTGGAGAAGGAGTAGCGGTCCCCGGGTTTCAATTCCGTTCCCCGCGTGCCGAGGCGGTAGCGCGTGACGCCGCCGTCGTTGGCGGTCACGGCGATCTCGATCGGCGGCAGGGCCAGCGCCCGGCTGCCGCCGTTCTCGGCGCGGCCGGTGACGAACAGGATGTCGCGGTCGCCATGCGTCTCGACGCGGCTCGCCACGTCGGCGATGGCAAGCGGCGTCTTCGGCGGGGCGGGGGCGGCCGCATCCTCGCGGCCGACCAGCGCGTGGCCGCCGGCGACCCAGAAGGCGACGCCGACCGCGACGAGGCCGAACAGCCAGAACAGCGGCCCGCCGCGCCGCGCCCCGCGCTCCGCCGCTGCGCCGGTCTTGAGGAAGTCCATGCCCGTGGGGGCCGCGCCCGATTCGGCGAAGCGGGCCGGCGCGTCGCCGCCGGCCGAAGGCAGCGTCTCGTACTGCGCGTCGGCCACGTCGTCCCGCGGCTCGTGCGGCTTCGTGCCGCGCGCGGGGCCGCCCGACATGATTTCGCCGGAAACCGGGCGTGCCCTGTCGTCATGGTCCATGCGGCCGGCCGTCCTCTTGCGATGCCCGTCCATCGGGGCCCGTCCATCGGACCCGTTCACGGGGGTAGCGGGAAATGATTAACGCTTCGCTGCCCCGGCCGCCAGCTTCTGTGGATCTTAACCGGGGATTAACCATGCCGGTGGAAGGTCGGGGACGTCGCCGCGAACCCCGCAGGCCGGCCCCCGCCGCGGCCCGAGAGTTCGAGGATTTGCAGTGATTCGCTTCGAGAATGTCGGCTTGAGATACGGCATGGGACCCGAGATTCTCCGCGATATCTCGTTCCATCTGCCCGAGCGCTCGTTCCAGTTCCTGAGCGGCCCCTCCGGCGCCGGCAAGACGACGCTGCTGCGGCTCCTCTTCCTGTCGCTCAAGCCGACGCGCGGGCTCATCACCGTCTTCGGCAAGGACCGCTCGCGCATCACCAGGCACGACCTGCCGCTGATGCGGCGGCGGATCGGCGTCGTGTTCCAGGATTTCCGCCTGCTCGACCATATGACGACCTACGAGAACGTGGCGCTGCCGCTGCGCGTGCGCGGGCGCGAGGAATCCTCCTATCGCGCCGACGTGGTCGAGCTCCTGAAATGGGTCGGGCTCGGCGAGCGCATGCACGTGCTGCCGCCGGTGCTGTCGGGCGGCGAGAAGCAGCGCGCGGCCATCGCCCGCGCCCTGATCGAGCAGCCGCGCATCCTCCTCGCCGACGAGCCGACCGGCAATGTCGATCCGCCGCTGGCGCGCCGGCTGCTGCGCCTGTTCATCGAGCTGAACCGCCTCGGCACGGCGGTGGTGATCGCCACCCACGATCTCGGCCTGATGGAGCAGGTCGATGCGCGCCGCATGGTGCTCGCCGGCGGAAGGCTCGAGATCCATGACTGACCCGCGCCGCCTCGCCGAAGCCGTCGCGCAGGCGCTGCCCTCCCTGCGCGGCGCGCCGTCGCAGCGCCGCATGGCGCCCATCGTGCCGCCGCAGAACGTCGCCGGCAGCGCCCTCATCCTCGTCATCGCCATCATGACCTTCCTGTCGTGCCTCACCCTCGGCGCGGTGACGCTGGTGCGCGACACGGCCTCGGTGTGGCAGACGCAGATCGCGCGCGAGGCGACGATCCAGATCAAGCCCGAGGACGAGCTCGACATGGAGGCCGCGCTCGCCGCGGCGCAGCGCGTCGCGGTCGGCTTCGCCGGCGTCCGCTCCGCGTCCATCGTCGACCGCGCGGCGACGCAGCGCCTGCTCGAACCGTGGCTCGGCGCCGGATTCGACCTCGACGAGCTGCCGGTGCCGCGGCTCGTCATCGTCACCATCGACCCGGCCGGCCCGCCGGACTTCATCGCCTTCCGCGCCGCGCTCGCCGAGGCGGTGCCGCAGGCCATCCTCGACGACCACCGCACATGGGTCGACCGGCTGATCGCCATGGCCAACACCACCGTCACCATCGGCATGTCGGTGCTGGCGCTGATGCTCGCCGCCACCGTGCTCTCCGTCGTCTTCGCGACGCGCGGCGCGATGGCCGGCAACGGCCACATCATCGAGGTGCTGCACTTCGTCGGCGCGGAGGCCGGCTTCATCGCCGGCGAGTTCCGCCGCCACTTCCTGCTGACCGGCATGAAGGGCGCGGCCGCCGGGGGGGCTGCGGCGATGGCCGTCTTCATCGCCTTCTCGTGGTGGTCGTCGCGCAACATGGCGACGCCCGAGGCCGACCAGGCGACCGCGCTCTTCGGCAACTTCGCCATCGGCTCGTCGGGCTATGCCGGCGTCGCGCTGATCGTGCTCGTCGTCGGCGCGCTGACGGCCGCGACCTCGCATCTCACCGTCGTCTCCTATCTCGGCGACATCGACACCACGCGCCGCGACGGATGACGTGCGGGCTGCGGCGTCATGACGGTTCATCCCGGCGCCGAAGGCGGCTATCCTTCGCCGCAATTCGCCGTTAACGATGGCTGTCATGAAGGGGCGAGAACCGACGCACGCAGCCACTGAAACGAGGCCGCGCCCGAAGGGGTTGCGGCTCGTCGGCATCGTGCTCGCCGTGCTGTTCGGCGGCGGGCTCGCCTTCCTCGGCGGCTTCGCCGCCTTCGCCAGCCATGTCGCGCGGCTGACCACCCCCGCCGAGCTGCCCCAGGCCGACGCCATCATCGTGCTGACGGGCGGCGAGAAGCGGCTCGACGCCGCCGTGGACCTCCTGAAGTCGGGCAAGGGCCGGCGGCTCCTCATCAGCGGCGTCCATCCCGCGGCCGGCCTTTCCGACCTCCAGCGCGCCACCGGCGGCGACGCCTGGCTGTTCTCCTGCTGCGTCGACATCGACCACGCCGCGCTCGACACCATCGGCAATGCCGAGGAGAGCGCGAAGTGGGTGACGAGCCACGCCTACGACCGCGTCATCGTCGTCACCAACAACTACCACATGCCGCGCAGCCTGCTGGAGCTGAAGCGGCTGATCGGCGACGCGGAGCTGCAGCCCTATCCGGTGGTCAACACGCGGCTCGACAGCGGCGAATGGGTGGGCAACCGTGCGGCGCTGCGCGTGCTCTTCACCGAATACGCCAAGTACCTCGCCGCCGTGGCGCGCGGGCTGCTGCCCGAGATGCATGCGCGGCAGGCGACGGCCGAGGCCGGCAGCGCCCATGCCGATGCGGCGCGGTGACGCCGCCGCGGGAAGATGCGCGCCGCGCGCAGTGAGGGACGTTTCCCTTTCGATGCGGCTGGTGTAACCAGCAGGCGCACGACATCTTCCGGGTCCGCCTTCATGCTCGCCGTCCGCTCGCTGGCGTTCAACGTCGCCTTCTATCTCAGCCTGATCGTCCAGATGATCTTCTGGTCGCCGTTCTATTTCCTCGCGCCGCGCAGAAAGGCGTGGTTCGTGCCGCGCTTCTGGTCGCGCTCCAGCATGAAGCTGATGGAATGGATCGCCGGCACGAAGAGCCGCATCGAGGGCGTGGAGAACCTGCCGCAGGGCTCGTTCATCCTCGCGCCCAAGCACCAGTCGTTCTGGGACACCATCGCCTTCTTCCCCTACCTTTCCGACCCGGTCTACATCCTCAAGCGCGAGCTGACGTGGATTCCCGTCTTCGGCTGGTATCTGGCCAAGGTGAAGATGATCCCCATCAACCGCGGCAGCCGCTCCAAGGCGCTGAAGCAGGCGCTGGAGGTGGCGCAACTGCGCATGGCCGAGAACCGCCAGCTCATCATCTATCCCGAAGGCACGCGCCGGCCGGCCGGCGCGGAGCCCGCCTACAAATGGGGCATCGCCGAGATCTACGCCACGCTCGGCGTGCCGGTGGTGCCGGTCGCCCACGTCGCCGGGCTCTACTGGCCGCGGCGCCGGTTCCTGCGCTATCCGGGCACGATCCACGCCCGCTTCCTGCCGCCGATCGAGCCGGGGCTGGACAAGGAGGCGTTCATGGAACGGCTGATCCGCGAGACCGAGACGGCCTGCGACGAACTCCTGATCGAGGCGGCGCGGTCGCAGAACCCGCCGCCGTTCCCGCCCGTGGCCGCGGCGCGGCTCAGGGCGCTGGGTATGGAGCCGCCTGCGACGACAGCGCGGTAAGGCGCGCCGCCACGCCCTCCAGCCAGCGGTCGCGGATGCCGAGCGCGTGCAGGTGCTGCAGCGTGTTGAGGACGTATTCCTCGTTGGGGCCGGAATGGCCGGTCGCGCCCGATATGGTGCGCACCATGTCGTCGAGGCCGATGCCGCCGGCATATTGGGTGTGGCTGCGGTCGACGACATAGGTCACGGCCTCGACGGTCGCGCCGCCGTCGAGCCGCACCGGCAGGCGCTTCTCGCGATAGACCCGGGTGATCATCTCGCGCTCGCGCAGATAGGCCATCACCTCGTCGGTCAGGTCGCCCGGCACCCGGAACGCCATGCCGAGGCAGGAGCCGCCGGGCTCGAGGCCGAGCACGAGGCCCGGCCGCTCGGGCGTGCCGCGATGGACGTGGGAGCGGATGCACAGCGAGCGGCGGTAGCCGGCCAGCCGCGCGCGGCTGGTCTCGACATGCGCGAAACCCGGCCGCCACATCAGCGAGCCATAGCCAAACACCCAAAAATCGCCCATATCGCCGAACCAGATTCGTTTTGCCGGATTTTCCCGGCACATCAGGGGTATCGAGGCCGGCGCCATGACGTCAAGCAGCCAATCACGGACGAATTACGGCAGGCGCTTCCTCTGGCTTGCGGTCGCCATCGTGGTTGCCGCCGGCGCCTACACGGCCGGCTGGTTCTATGCGGCGCGCATTCTCGTGCAGGAGGCGCAGGCCGCCGTCGCCTCGCTCAACGGCCAGGGCAGGCGCGCGAGCTGCGAGGAGCCGGAGGCGCGCGGCTATCCCTTCCGCATCGGCCTGTTCTGCCGCTCGGTGATGTTCGAGAACGCCCGCGAGGGCATCGGCTTCCAGGCGCGCGCCTTCCGCACCGCCGCGCAGGTCTACCAGCCGTGGCGCGTCGTCGGCGAGCTCGACAGCCCGGCGCGGCTCGCCGCCCCCGGCATCAACGCGCTGGCGCTGGACTGGCGGAGCCTGCGGGCGAGCGTGCGGCTGGCCGAGCCGCTTCCCGAGCGCCTGTCCGTCGAGGGCTCGGGGCTTTCCGTGCGCCTCGACGAGCCGGGCGCGGCGCTGCCGGCGCTGCTGCGCGCCGACAGCGCCGAGGCGCATCTGCGCCCGGCCGGCGACGACCTCGACCTTGCCGTCCGCTTCGCTGGCCTCAACCTCGACGAGGGCGTCGTCGGCACCGTGTCGCTGCCGCCGCTCTCCGGGCTGGTCGATCTCTCGCTGGCGGACGGCGCGCTGCCGGGCGGGCTCGACGGCAGCCTGCGCGGCCGCTCCGGCACGCTGCGCAACCTCACCGTCTCGGCTCCGGGCGGCGCGGGCGTCACCCTGTCCGGCCCGGTCTCGGTGGACGAGGACGGGCTGGTCGACGCCGAGCTTCAGGTGACGGTGCGCGAGCCGCTGGCGCTGGCGAAGATCCTCGGCGACCTCGCCCCGCATGCGCGCCGCGAGATCGAGCTGTCGGCCTCCGCCATCGCCGCCATGGACGGCAATGCCGGCCTGCCGCTGCGCATCGTCAAGGGCGAGGCGAGCCTCGGCTTCATGCCGCTCGGCACCATCCCGCCGCTGTAACGTCGCCTACTTCTTTTCCGGCGGCTGCGCCGCCGCGATGCGGCCGAAGTCGGGCGCGTCGGTCTCCTGGCCGGCCTCGATGATCGAACGGCGGACGGCGCGGGTGCGGCTGAACAGGTCGAACAGCTTGTCGCCGTCGCCCCAGCGGATCGCCCGCTGCAGGGCCGACAGGTCCTCCGAGAACCGCGCCAGCATCTCGAGGATCGCGTCCTTGTTGTGCAGGCACACGTCGCGCCACATGGTCGGGTCGGAGGCGGCGAGGCGGGTGAAGTCGCGGAAGCCCGAGGCCGAATATTTGATGACCTCGGACTTGGTCACGGTCTGGAGGTCGTCGGCCGTGCCGACGATGTTGTAGGCGATGATGTGCGGCAGGTGCGACACCATCGCCAGCACCATGTCGTGGTGCTGCGGGTCCATGGTGTCGATGTTGGAGCCGCAGGCGCGCCAGAAGGCGGCGAGCTTTTCGAGCGCCGCGGGGTCGGTGCCGTCGAGCGGCGTCAGGATGCACCAGCGGTTGGTGAACAGCTCGGCGAAGCCGGCGTCGGGGCCCGACTTCTCCGTGCCGGCGAGCGGATGGCCGGGGATGAAGTGGACATGCGGCGGCATGTGCGGCTGCATCTGCGCGATCACCGACGCCTTGGTCGAGCCGACGTCGGTGACGATGGCGTCCGGCTTCAGCGCCGGCGCGATCTCCTTCGCCACCGCCCCGGATGCGCCCACGGGCACGGAGACGACGACGAGGTCGGCGTCGCGCACGGCCTCGGCCGCGTCGGCCGCGTAGCGGTCGCCCAGCCCCAGCGCCTCGGCGCGGGCCAGCGTCTCGCGGCTGCGGGTGGAAACGACGATCTCGCCGGCCAGCCCCTCGCGGCGGATGACGCGCGCCAGCGACGAGCCGATCAGGCCGATGCCGATCAGGGCGATCCGGTCGAACATCTTGTGTGGCATCGCGTCAGGCTTTCAGGAATTCGGAGAGGGTGGAGACCACGCCGCGATTGGCCTCCTCGGTGCCGATCGTCATGCGCAGCGCGTTCGGGAAGCCGTAGCCGGCGACGCGGCGCAGAAGATAGCCGCGCGCTGCGAGCCATTCGTCGGCCGCGGCCGCGGAGTGCCTGCCGTCCTCGGGGAAATGGATCAGGATGAAGTTGCCGACGCTCGGCGTGACGCGCAGGCCGAGCTTTTCCAGCTCCGCCGCGGTCCAGCGCAGCCATTCCTCGTTGTGGGCGACGGAGCGCTCGACATGCTCGCGGTCGAGCATGGCGGCGATGCCGGCCTCGATGGCCATGGCGTTGACGTTGAACGGGTCGCGCACCCGCTCCAGCGCGTCGACGATGTGCGACGGCGCGTAGATCCAGCCGATGCGCGCGCCGCCGAGCCCGTAGACCTTGGAGAAGGTGCGGGTCATGACGACGTTGTCGGCTCCGGCCACCAGCTCGACGCCGGCCTCGTAGTCATTGCGGCGCACGAACTCGGCATAGGCCGCGTCGATGACGAGGAGCACGTTTTTCGGCAGGCCGGCATGGAGGCGCCGCACCTCCCCGAACGGCAGGTAGGTGCCGGTCGGGTTGTTGGGGTTGGCGAGGAAGACGATGCGCGTCCTGTCCGTCACCGCGGCGAGGATGGCGTCGACGTCGGCGCGCTCGTCCTTCTCGCGGGCGATCACCGGCGTCGCGCCGACGGCGCGGATGTAGATCGGATAGGCGAGGAAGCCGTGCTCGCAATAGATGCCCTCGTCGCCCTCGCCGACATAGGTGCGGGCGATCAGCGCGATGGCCTCGTCGGAGCCGTTGAAGGCCATGATGTTGGCGGGATTCAGCCCGTGCACGGCGGCGATGGCCTCGCGCAGGCGCGTCGCCGGCCCGTCGGGATAGAGCGCGAGCTTGTCGGCGACCGCCTTCGCCGCCTCGACGGCCCTGGGCGACGGGCCGAGCGGATTCTCGTTCGAGGACAGCTTGTGCACCCTGGCGACGCCGGCGGGCGCATGGCTCTTGCCCGGCACGTAGGCGGCGATGTCCATGACGCCGGGACGCGGCTGCGGGCGAAGCTCGGTGCTCATCTTCTGTGGTCCTGCTTGAAGGGCGGCCTGCTCTAGCAAGCTTTGGCGTTGACGCAAAGGGCGCAGGCGCCTAAATACGGCCCGTACCCGTGGTGATTTGGCCGGTCGGCTTGCAGCCACGTAAAACAAGTCGCTAAAGTGGCCGCTGACATCGAAGTCCGCATGGACCGGCCGCGATCTCGCCGCCGGTCTTTTGTTTTGGAGTTCGAGAGATGCCGATCAAGATCCCGGACCAGCTTCCCGCCCGCGAAGTCCTCGTGCGCGAGGGCGTGTCGGTGATGGACGAGCGCACGGCGCTGCGTCAGGACATCCGTCCGCTGCAGATCGGGCTCCTGAACCTCATGCCGAACAAGGTCCGCACCGAGACGCAGATCGCGCGGCTGATCGGCGCGACGCCGCTCCAGGTCGAGCTGACGCTGGTGCGCATCGGCAACCACAAGGCCCGGAACACCTCCGAGGACCACCTGATCGCCTTCTACCGGACGTGGGAGGAGGTGCAGAGCCGCAAGTTCGACGGCTTCATCATCACCGGCGCGCCGGTCGAGCTGCTGCCCTTCGAGGACGTCACCTACTGGAACGACCTCAGGCGCATCCTCGACTGGA
This sequence comes from Hyphomicrobiales bacterium, assembly GCA_022838525.1. Classification (GTDB taxonomy): domain Bacteria; phylum Pseudomonadota; class Alphaproteobacteria; order Rhizobiales; family Rhizobiaceae; genus Aerobium. Next base: position 10,324 of record JALHFU010000082.1, read on the forward strand.
CGGCGACCAACGTCCACTCCTCCTTCTTCATCTGCTGGGGGGCGATGGCGGCGGCGTGGCACTTCCACCGCGTCCCGAAATACACGCTCGACAAAAAGGCGTTCGGCGTCTACCGCCACCGCAACAACGCGCCGGCCTCGCCCTATCTCGCCGGCTTCTCGGACGATTTCATCGTTCCGGTGTCGCGCTGGACGGAAATCCGCGGCGCCGACGTGCCGCCGGGGCTCGACCTGCTCATGGAATCCGACGAGACCGGCCCTTGCCTCCTCGCCGAGGCGACCGGCAACCGGCTCTACATGTTCAACCACATCGAGTACGATTCCATGTCGCTCAAGGAGGAGTACGACCGCGACGTGGCCGCCGGCACGCCGATCGAGGTGCCGCACGGCTACTTCCCGGACGACGACCCCTCCCGCCAGCCGCTCAACCGCTGGCGCTCGCACGCGCATCTCCTGTTCGGCAACTGGATCAACCAGGTCTACCAGACCACGCCCTACGATCTGGCGGAGGTCGGCAAGCCGCCGGAAGCCGCGGTGGCGTAGGCGTCAGCCGCCCGCCGGCATGCGCCGCCGCATGGTGCGTGTCGCGCCCTGCGGCGCCAGCACCGGCACGAAGACGCGCCGCGAGGCGCGCACCGAGACCGGCAGGCCCTGATAGAGCCGCTTCTGCGCCTCGACCACCACCGCGCCGGCGAAGAGCGGCCACAGGTTGCGGCCGCCGCGCTCGAGAATGCCGTGGAAGCGCATCATGAAGCGCCGCCGCGACGGCGGGAAGTGCAGCGCGTCGCTCCAGGCGCAGGGCGTGAAGTTGGTCTCGCGCAGCAGCGCGTCGAGCTGCCCGCGCGAGAACGGCCGCCCGGTGCCGAACGGCGTATGCTCGAAGCGCGCCCACACGCCGCGCCGGTTGGGCACGACGAGGACGAGCCGCCCG
>JALHFU010000082.1:11281-28292 GCA_022838525.1 Hyphomicrobiales bacterium
GTGGACGACGAGCACGCGGTCGATGGAGGAATCGAACAGCGGCAGCTCCTCCTCGAACACCAGCGCCGTGGCCGAGGGGCCGTTGGCCGGCCAGTTCACCGCGCCCTGCGTCGCCGGCATGAAGGCGAAGACGCGCTCGGCGTCGGTGCCGAACCGCTCCAGCCACGGCAGGGCGTAGCCGAGGCCGACGAGCCGCTCGCCCGGCTGCGCCGACCACAGCGGCGACAGCGCCGCCGTGATCGAGCGCTCGGCGAGACGGCCGAGCGTCGAGGCATAGAAGGTGCGCAGGTCGACGATGTCCGACAGCATGACGAAGACCGTATCGGCAGCCGCCCGCCGCCGCAAGCGACCGCCGCGCGGCGTGACAATGCGGTGCGGCCGCCCTATCTTCGCGAAGACGGGCGTTGCGCGGCCTTGCAGGCCGTCGCGACGGCCCGCCTCCCCGTTTCCACGCATTTCGGGACGAAGACCGCATCGCGGTTTTCCCCGGGCATCGTTCCACGGAGTGTGCCATGGCGGTCGAGATCGAGCAGTTCACCTGTCGCAGCGACAATTTCGGCGTGCTGGTGCGCGACCGCGCCACCGGCGTGACGGCGCTGGTCGATGCACCGGAGGAGGGGCCCATCCTCGCTGCGATCGGCCGCACCGGCTGGCGACCGTCGCTGCTTCTCGTCACCCATCACCATCCCGACCATGTCGAGGCCAATCTGGCTCTCAAGGACCGGTTCGGGCTCAGGATCGTCGGTCCGCGGGCCGAGGCCGACCGGATTCCCGGCATCGACGAGACCGTTGCCGAGGGCGCCGCGATCACGCTCGGCGAGCAGACGGTGCGGGTCGTCGAGACGCCGGGGCACACGGCCGGCCACGTCTCCTACCACCTGCCGGTCGCGGGCGTCGCCTTCACCGGCGACACGCTGTTCGCGCTCGGCTGCGGGCGGCTGTTCGAGGCGCCGCCGGAGGTGATGTTCGCCTCGCTGGCGAAGCTTGCCGCGCTCCCCGGCGAGACCGCCGTCTATTGCGGCCACGAATACACGCTCGCCAATGCCCGCTTCGCGCTCTCCGTCGATCCCGGCAACGCGCGGCTCAAGGCGCGGGCCGACAAGGTCGAGGCGCTGAGGGCCGAGGGCAAGCCGACCCTGCCGACGACCATTTCCGCCGAACGCGCGACCAACCCGTTCCTGCGCGCGGACGATCCGGCGATCCGGCAGGCGCTCGGCATGGAGGCTGCGTCCGACGCCGAGGTGTTCGCCGAGCTGCGCCGGCGCAAGGATGCGTTCTGAGATGGACGCCGCCGCCATCGTCGCCGCCCTCGGCATGCGGCGCCATCCCGAAGGCGGCTGGTATGTCGAGACCTTCCGCGACGAGGACGGCAGCGGCGGGCGGGCGCATTCGACCGCGATCTACTTCCTGCTCGAGGCCGGCGACCGCTCGCACTGGCACCGGGTCGCCGACGCGGCCGAGGTCTGGCACTTCCATGCCGGCGCGCCGCTGGAGCTCGTCCTGTGGCGCGAGAACGCCGACGCGGTCGAGACATTGCGCCTCGGCACCGATCTCGCGGCGGGCGAGCGGCCGCAGGGCGTGGTGCCGGCCGGCTGGTGGCAGGCCGCGCGCTCCACCGGCGCATGGACGCTCGTCGGCTGCACCGTGGCGCCGGGCTTCCTGTTCTCGTCGTTCGAGCTGGCCGCGCCGGGCTGGGCGCCGCCGGTCAGAGCAGGAAGCCGAGCGTGATCGCCGCCTGCGCCAGATAGTAGGTGATCCACACCGCCGCGCCGAGCGGTCGCTGCCGCGGCGCATGCGGCGGCAGGAGGAAGCGGCCGGTCGCGAGCAGCGAATCGGACAGCACGAACAGCGCCGCGCCGATCAGGATGATTGGCGAAGGCACGGTCGCCGCCGCCAGCATCATGGCGAGGATGGCCGCAGCATAGACGGCGACCGGCAGCCGCATCTGCGGCCCGGCCGCCGGCAGCAGCAGGCGCACCAGCACCGCGGCTCCGGCGACGGCGAGCAGCGCCAGCGCGAGACGCCACGGCTCGGCCGTCAGGATGGCGAGGCCGCCGCCCACCGACAGGAACAGCGGCACATAGGCGAGATGGGCCAGCAGGAAGCTCGCCAGCCCGAGCAGGAACGGCCTTTCGCCGTCCTGCGCCAGGAAGGCGTCGCCGGCCGCGCTGAGCGCCAGCGCGGCGACGAGCAGCACCGGGCCGCCCTGCATCAGGGCGAGCAGCGCCAGGAGCGCCGTCGAGCCCGCCTTGACGACGGTGCGGCGCAGCGACGGCTGCCTTCCCTGCACCGGCAGGTAGAGCAGGGCGGCAACGGCCGACAGGAGGAGCGTGCCGTTGGGGAGCGAGTCGATCCCGCCTGCAAAGGGCATCATCGCGCGGCCTTTCGTTCGGTGCCGGCTCTCCGGGCAAACAGCATGGACTTCGCCGCCAGCGCCGCGCCGGCGGTGATCAGCACGCAGGCGGCGACGATGCGGACGCTGGGCTCGGCCATGCCGGCGGCGATCAGCACCAGCGTGGAGAGGAGCGGCGCGGCATAGCTCGCCGCGCCCAGCACCTGGATGTTGCCGTGCTTGACGCCGTGGTCCCAGGCATAGAAGGCCGCGCCCACCGGCATCAGGCCGAGCCCGGCGACGGCGAGCCACTGGCCCGTCCCCTGCGGCCACACCGTCTCCTCGAGCGCCAGATGGCAGAGGAGCGAGAGCAGGGCTGTCGCGGCGCAGAACCACGTCACGACGCTGGTCGGCACCGAGGGGAAGCGCCGCGACAGCAGCGAATAGGCCGACCATGTCAGCGCGCACAGCCCGGCCATGGCGTAGCCGAAGGCGTAGGCCCCGTCGAAGGAAAGCCCGCCGCCCCCGGAGACGATGAGGAAGGCGCCGGAAAGCCCGAGCACCGCGCCGGCGATGTGGTGCCATTGCAGCCGCTCGCCCGGCAGCAGGGCGGAGCCGACGACGATCAGCAGCGGCCACAGATAGGCGATCAGGCTCGCCTCCACGGCCGGCGCGTTGCGCAGCGCCGTGAAGTAGAAGAAATGGTAGCCGAACAGGCCGGCGATGCCGATCAGCCAGACGACGGGCGGGATCGGCGGGTGCGCGGCCGGCGGCGCGACGGCGCGCATGACGAGCCCGACCGCCGTGCCGATGGCGAAGGTCATCGCCGACAGCAGGAAGGGCGGCACCGCGCCCGAGCCCGCCGTGAGCAGCGCCAGCAGCGCCCACATGGCGACGGCGGAAAAACCGATCAGCGTGGCGCGCGCCATTGTCCCCTCGTCCCTCGTCGCGAATGTGTCGAAGGGTTAGCCGCGCACGACGCGGCCCGCAATAGGGGAGGGAAAGTTCAGCGCGCCTCGATGCGGGTGGCGAGGATGCGCAGCGTGCCGATCTGGGTGCCGACCGAGGCGTCGACCGGCGTGTAGAGGCCGGTGTCGGCGAGCGGCGCGAAGGTGATGGTGATGCGGCTGCGGTTCTTCAGATAGTCGATCTGCTTGCGGCCCTTGCGGTAGCCGGCCACGGGCACGAAGCTGGCGTTGCAGGTGACGCGGTCGCCCTCGGGCCGGCCGTTCGGCGTGAGCTTCAGGTCGGCGCGCAGCTCGCCGTCGAAGAAGCGCACGGTGCGCGAGCACACCTCGTCCGGCCGCGACGCGACGACGAGCGCGGAGGAGAGCGGGTCGAGCGCGGCCTTGAGATGGCCGGCCGAGACCGGAACCCATGTCGCGGGGTTGCGCTTGGGCTCCGGCGTGTTGACGACGCTCCTGACCTCGTCGCCGGCGAAGCGGATCGCGGTCCGGCCCTTCTTGCGGCCGGAGACGTAGTCGGCGTCGAAGGCGGTGGGCCGGACGCCGTCGCGGCGGATCGCGCCCTGCGCCCTGGTCGTGCCCTTGGTATCGTCGAAGATGCGGGCGAGGCCCGAGCTCGACACCGAGCCCTCGATGCTGAAGCGGTCCGGGGTGAAGGTGCTGTCGAACCGCGCCCTGGCCACGGGCAGGCCGAGCAGGGACTCCGGCGGCAGGTCCGAGGGGGCGGGCGCGGACTCCGGCGCGGGCTCGACGCGCTCCTCGAGCGGCGAGGCCCATGGCGGCGAGAAGGCGAAGCATGGCTCCCGCTTGCCGGGAAAATCCGGCGATTCTATGAGGCGGACGGCCACCGGAGCCATCCGGCTGCGGGCGTTGGCGCTGCCCCTCACCTGCCTGCCGGCATCCTCTCCCCGCAGGCGGGGAGAGGAGAGGCTGCCGCAACGTCGCCGCTTCCCCTTCTCCCCGCTTGCGGGGAGAAGGTGGCCCGAAGGGCCGGATGAGGGGCGGCGCCGGCCTTCGTGAATCGATCTCTCCGCCCCCGGCCGCACGCCTCCGCCCGAAACCTTCTTGACCCGGCCGGCAAATGCCACTATGGAACGGCGACTTTTCCAGAGGCCGCCTGAACACTGCCCGCGCGCCGTTCGCTGATGGTGCGGCAGTCCGGCATGGCCCGGCAACGAAACGAAGGTGCATACCATGTCCCGCGCTTGCGAACTGACCGGCAAGGCCGTCCTGACCGGCAACAATGTCAGCCATGCCAACAACAAGACGAAGCGCCGCTTCCTGCCCAACCTGTGCGACGTGACGCTGCAGTCGGAAGCGCTCGGCCAGAACGTGCGCCTGCGCATCACGGCCCACGCGCTGCGCTCGGTCGAGCATCGCGGCGGTCTCGACGCCTTCCTGCTCAAGGCCGACGCCTCGGAGCTGTCGCAGCGCGCGCGCCTGCTCAAGAAGCAGATCGCCAAGAAGCTGGCCGCGGAGCAGGCTGCCTGAGCAGCCGCGTCCCGCGTTTCTGATGCTTGCGGCGGGCTCGCTGCCCGCCGGCTGGTTCCATCACCCAGGATAAAAAAATGACTTGGCAGATTCCCGTCCGGCACGTCCCGGTATGGCCCTTCGTGGCGGCAATGGCCGCCACCGTCGCCGCCTCCAACTTCCTCGTCCAGTTTCCCTTCGCCCATTTCGGGCTCCAGGATCTCCTGACCTGGGGCGCCTTCACCTATCCGGTCGCCTTCCTCGTCACCGACCTCGCCAACCGCAACCACGGCGCGGCCGCGGCGCGCAAGGTGGTCTATGCCGGCTTTGCGGTCGCGGTGGTGCTGTCGGTGTGGCTGGCGACGCCGCGCATCGCCATCGCCTCGGGCACCGCCTTCCTCGTCGCCCAGCTGATCGACGTCGCCGTGTTCGAGCGGCTGCGCCGCAACGTCTGGTGGCAGGCGCCGCTGGTCTCGTCGGTGATCGGCTCGGTGATCGACACGGTGCTGTTCTTCTCGCTGGCCTTCGCCGCGCGCTTCGCGGCGCTCGACACCGGGCTCGGCCGCGAGGACGGCTCGCTCGGCTTCGCCGTGCCGTTCGTGCTCGGCGGCGAGGTGCCGCTGTGGGTGTCGCTGGCGCTCGGCGACTTCTGCGTCAAGATCGTCATGGCGCTCGTCGCCCTCGTGCCCTACGGCGCGCTGCTCTCGGTGCTGAAACCCGCAAGGGCGTGATCCGGCGGAACAACCGAGCATCCCGACGGATGCCGCACCGTCCGGCACGGGTCCGAATTTCCCCTCATCCTCTCCCCGTTCACGGCGGGGCGATCGCTTATGGCGGGACGCCGCCACCGCCGTCATCCCGGCCGACCGAGCGAAGCGAGGGAGAGCCGGGACCCATTGAGCAGCACGGCCGGGTTCAAGGCTTGCGAGACGATCCTGACGTGCGCCAGCGTGAGGACCGGGCCGTGCCCGACGATGGTGCGGCCAATGGGTCCCGGCTCTGCGGGCGCTTCGCGCCCTTGGCCGGGATGACGGGCGGGTGGCGTTTGGCCGCGATGACGACGGCGGGTGGCGCTCAGCGCATCTGCAGCAGGCGTTCGAGGTAGTCGCGCTCGATCTCGGGGCTGAGCGCGTTGCCGAGGCGGCGGCGGATCTCGTCGAGGATGCGGCGGGCGCGCTCGACGTCGATCTCGTCGGGAACCTTGACCGAATCGCCGAAGTCCGGGCCGGTGGTGGCGCGCGGCCGGCCGAGCGGGTCGCGGTCGGACGATTGCTGGCGTCCGCCTTCGCCGCTGCCCTGGCCGTCGCGGCGCATCGCCTGCTGCATCTGCTGCATCATGTCCTGCGCGCCGCGGCGCAGCGCCTCCAGCGCCTGGCCCTGCTCGCCGGTGGCGCGGCCGCCCTGGCCCTCGCCCAGCGCGCCCTCGGCGCGGCCCATGGCCTCGCCGGCCTCGCCGAAGCCCTCGCCGGGGCGGATGCCCATGCCCTCGAGCGAGCGTGTCAGCCCCTCGAGATCCTGGCGGAGCTGGCCCTGGCCCTCCTGAAGCTGGCGCATCGCCTCGTCGAACTCCTCCTGCGACATGCCCCCCTGGCCCTGGCCGCGGCCTTCGCCCTGCTGGTCGCCCTGACCGTCCTGCTGGTTCTGGCCGCGCTGCATGTTGTCGAGGCGGAAGGTCTCGTTCATCAGCTCCTGCTGGCGGCGCATCAGCTCGCCGAGCTGGTCCATCTGCTGGCGCATCTCGTTCTGCTCGCCCTGGCCCTGCCCGGGCTGCTGGCGGCCGGCCTGCAAATTGTTCATCATGTCGCGCAGCTGCTGCAGCATGTCCATGGCCTGCTCGCGGGCGCCCGAGCGCGCCAGATTCTCGATCTGGTCGAGCAAGCGGTCGAGGTCGCCGGGGCGCAGCTCCTGCCCGTCCTGCGGCATCTGCATCGCCATGTTGGGGTCGCGCGCGGCCTGCTCGGCCAATTCGCGCAGGAAGTCCTGCATCGCCTGCCGCAGCTCCTCCATCAGCCGGGCGATCTCCTCGTCGCTGGCGTCGTTCTCCAGCGCCTGCTGGAGCGCGTCCTGCGCCTGCTGCAGCCGCCGCTGCGCATCGGAGAAGGCGCCGCCCTCGATGGCGAGCGCGATCTCCCACAGATAGTCGGCCGTCTCGCGCAGCGCCTCGTCGCTCGCCGCCTGCCTGAGCCGCGCCCGCGCCGACATGAGGCCGAGATAGTGGGAAAGGTTGTCGAACGTGTCCTCGGGCCGCAGCGTCAGCGCGTCCATCAGCGCCAGCACGTAGGGCTTGGCGTTGGCGTCGAGCGCCAGGAGACGCCGCTGCTCGACCAGCGCCCTGGCGAGCGGGTTGTTGAAGGGGCGCTCCGGCAGCACGATGGTCTTGGTCTCGCTCGTCCCTTCCTGCCCGGCGGCGTCGGCGGCGTGCAGCGTGACCTCGACCGGGACGCCGGCCCACGGATGCTCGGTCAGGTCGCGCGTGGTGCGGGCGCCTTTGTCGGCGGCGTTGCGGCGCGGCAGGGTGAGCGGCATTTCCGGCGCCTCGTAGAGCGGGCGGGCGTCGGGCTCGCTCTCCCCGGCGAGTTCGAAGCGGGCGTCGGCCGAGGCCGCGCCGTAGTCGTCCTCGACCGTGTAGGACAGCTCCAGCGTGCCGTTGACCGCGCGGCCCGGCTCATGCGCGAAGCGGATGGAGGGCGGCCGGTCGGGCACCACGGCGAAGGCCCAGTTGCGCAATTCGCGCACGCCGGAGCGTAGCGAGAGCAGCCCGTCCTCGCCGAGCGTGGCCGAGAACTGCAGCGCCGCACCCGTGCCGCCGCGACGGGGCCTGTTGTCCTGCGCGGCCGCCTCCTCGGGCGGAACCGGCACGGCCTCCTGATCGCCGGGCTTGAGCCAGGACAGCGTCTCCTCGCCGGTGCCGCCCGCCACGCGCACCGCGACGACGCTGCCGGCCGGCACGCGGACGATCGCGGTCTCGGTCGCAGGCGTTCCGGGCGCGGTGAGGAAGACAGGCGCCTTGCCGGTATAGGCCGGCGGCGTCACCCAGGCGTCGATGCGCGCGGGTGGGGCCGCCACGCCGCCATGGGCGCGGAAGGCGTCGCCGAGCGTGCCGCCGGACGGGCCGAAGGAGAAGGCGAAGGCGACGACGAGCAGCAGCGCGGCGGCCGCGCGCAGGCCCCACGGGTCGCGCTCGGGCAGGCGGGCGTGCGGCAGGTCGGCCCCCAGCCGGTCGAGCTTCGCGGCCATGCGCTTCTGGTGCTCGCGCCACAGCGCCCGCGCGAACGGGCTCTCCGAGGTCGGCCGGTCGATCTGGGTGTGGAGCGGCGCGTGCTCCAGCCGGTTGGCGCGCTCGATGCGGCGGTCGATCTCGGCCGCCGTCGGGGCGCGGAAGAAGCGCAGCGGCCAGAGCGCGGCGAGCGCCGCCAGCGCGAAGGCCACGCAAAGCGCGATCCGCGCCCAGTCGGGCGCGGCGCGGAAGGCGCCCAGCCACGACAGGCTGACGAACAGGCTGGCGACGATGGCGAAGGGCAGGGCGAGCGGCCACAGACGCTCGACCACGATCGCCGCGCGCACCGCGGCCCGCGTGCGGGCGAGGCGTGCGAGAAGCCCGGCTGCGGGCAGCCCGGTCGTGGGTGCGTCCTTCGCCGTCTGCGCCATCAGGTCCCTTTGTGTCCCGCGAGGCGGCGCGCGGATTCGCGCCTGCCTCCTTCAGTCAGGATAGCAGCAAACGCGGCGAAGGCGAGGCGACGCGCGAAAACGTGATGGCGATTGGCTTGCCTGCCCGGGAAGTGCCGCCCCCTCATCCGGCCCTTCGGGCCACCTTCTCCCCGTGAACGGGGAGAAGGGAAAGCGGCGAGGTCGCGGCAGGCAGGTGAGGGGCGGCGCGGCGGGTCAGAGCCAGTCCGGCAGCGAATCCATGGCGATGAGGTCGTCATAGGTCGGGCGCGGGCGCACGACGTGGAAGCGGTCGCCATCGACCAGCACCTCGGGCACCAGCAGGCGGGTGTTGTAGGTCGAGGACTGCGTCGCGCCATAGGCGCCGGCGGTGCCGACATAGATCAGGTCGCCGGCGTCGAGGACCGGCAGGTCGCGGTCGTGGCCGAGATAGTCGCCGGTCTCGCAGACCGGCCCGACCACGTCCACGGTCACGCGCGGCGCGTTCGCCGGCTTCTCGACCACGGGCCTGATCTCGTGGAAGGCGTCGTAGAGCGTCGGGCGGATCAGGTCGTTCATCGCCGCGTCGACGATCAGGAAGTTCTTGGCGTCGCCGTGCTTGAGGTAGAGCACCTGCGCGACGAGGATGCCGGCGTTGCCGGCGATCAGCCGGCCGGGCTCGAACACCACTTCGAGGTCGAGCGGCTTCAGGTGGCGGTTGACGACCTGGGCATAGGCGTCGGGCAGCGGCGGCGGCGCGTTGTCGGTGCGGTAGGGGATGCCGAGCCCGCCGCCGACGTCGACATGCGCGATGGCGTGGCCGTCGGCGCGCAGCGTGCCGGTGAGCTCGACCAGCAGCGCGATGGCGTCGTCGAAGGGCTGCAGCTCGGTGATCTGGCTGCCGATATGCATGTCGATGCCCGTCACCTTCAGTCCCGGCAGGGTCGCCGCGCGGGCATAGGCGGCGCGCGCGTCCTTCCAGGCGATGCCGAACTTGTTCTCGGCCTTGCCGGTGGCGATCTTGCGGTGCGTCTTCGCGTCGACGTCCGGGTTGATGCGCAGCGAGACGGGCGCGGTGCGTCCCGCGGCCACGGCGCGGGCCGACAGCAGCTCCAGCTCGGGCAGCGACTCGACGTTGAAGCAGCGGATGCCGGCGGCGAGCGCGAAATCCATCTCGGCCGCGGTCTTGCCGACGCCGGAGAACAGGATCCTGTCGGCCGGCACGCCGGCGGCGAGCGCGCGGCGCAGCTCGCCCTCCGACACCACGTCGGCCCCGGCGCCGAGCTTCGCCAGCGTGCGGATCACCGCCTGGTTGGAGTTGGCCTTCATGGCGTAGCAGACGAGCGCGTCGAGATCGGCGAACGCCTCGCAGAACACCCGGTAGTGGCGCGTCAGCGTCGCGGTCGAATAGCAGTAGAACGGCGTGCCCACGGCGGCCGCGATCTGCGGCACCGGCACGTCCTCGGCGTGGAGCACGCCGTCGCGGTACTCGAAATGGTTCACGGGCAGGATTCCTAGATCAGGCCGTCGAGGATGAAGCGGCGGTCTTCCTGCGGCTTCTCCGGCTCGGGCGGCAGCGGCTGATTGTTCCGCTCGGCCTCCTCGCGCGCCTCGACCGCGGCCTCGTAGGGGCTGGCGAGCGTGCCGGGACGGCGGCCGCAGGCGGTCAGCGCGGCCGCGGCCGCCGCGATGAGCAGAATGGTCCTGATCGTGTGTCCCGCGCGCATGTGCCTGTCCGTCAGCATGATGTCGAAAGCGTTCTATCGGGTTTTCGCGGTCCGCGCATCCCGTTTCAGCCGGCCGCGCCAGTAGCGGATCTGCCGGCGCACCTCGGCCGGCGCGGTGCCGCCGAAGGACGACCGGCTCTTCACCGACGCGTTGACCGAAAGCACGCCGAACACGGCGTCGGTGATGCGGGCGTCGATCTGCCTGAGCTCGTCCAGCGACAGGCGGTCGAGCGCCACGCCCTTCTCTTCGGCCAGCGCCACGGCGCGGCCGGTGACGTGGTGCGCCTCGCGGAAGGGCAGGCCCGCCTCGCGCACCAGCCAGTCGGCGAGGTCGGTCGCGGTCGAGTAGCCGGAGCCGGCCGCCTTCCTCATCGCCGCCGCGTTCACCTCGATGTCGCGCACCATGCCGGTCATGGCGGCGATCATCAGGTCGAGCGTCTCGGCGGCGTCGAAGACGGCTTCCTTGTCCTCCTGCATGTCCTTGGAATAGGCGAGCGGCAGGCCCTTCATCACGGTCAGCAGGCCGATCAGATGGCCGTTGACGCGGCCGGTCTTGGCCCGCACCAGCTCGGCCGCGTCCGGGTTCTTCTTCTGCGGCATGATCGAGGAGCCGGTGGAGAAGGAATCGGACAGCCGCACGAAGCCGAACTGCGGCGTCGACCAGATGACGATCTCCTCGGCCAGCCGCGACAGATGCGTGGCGCAGATCGCGGCGAGCGACAGGAATTCGAGCGCGAAGTCGCGGTCGGAGACGCTGTCGATGGAGTTGCGCGTCGGCTCGCGGAAGCCGAGCGCCTTCGCCGTCATGTGGCGGTCGATGGGAAAGCCGGTGCCGGCGAGCGCGGCCGCGCCGAGCGGCGACTCGTCCAGCCTCTCGACCGCGTCGCGCACCCGCGACAGGTCGCGGGAGAACATCTCGACATAGGCCATGCAATGGTGGCCGAAGGTCACGGGCTGGGCGGTCTGGAGATGGGTGAAGCCCGGCATCACCGTCGCGGCATGCTCCTGCGCCCGGTCGAGGAAGGCCTCGATCAGCGCGGTGAGCGCGGCCTCGGTGCGCCTAAGCTCGTCCTTGACCCACAGGCGGAAGTCCACCGCCACCTGGTCGTTGCGCGAGCGCGCCGTGTGCAGCCGCCCGGCCGCCGGGCCGATCAGTTCGGCAAGGCGCGCCTCGACGTTCATGTGGATGTCTTCCAGCTTGGCCGAGAACTCGAACGTGCCCGCCTCGATCTCTGACAAAATCGTGTTCAGCCCCTGCGCGATCTTCTCTTGATCCGCGGCCGAAATGATGCCCGTTGCGGCCAGCATCTCGGAATGGGCGATGGAGCCGCGGATGTCCTGGGCATAGAGCTTGCGGTCGAACGAGATCGAGGCGTTGATCGCCTCCATGATCGCCGCCGGCCCCGAGGCAAATCGTCCGCCCCACATCTGGTTGCTGGCCTTGCTGTCGCTCATCGTGGTATCGGGTCCCCGGAGACTGAAAATGGCAAATGCACGACTGAACCTGCCGACCGCATGGCTGATCGCGGCTGCCGTCGTGGCCGGCATCGTCGCCGGCGGCGCGTTCGGCCTATACGTGATGGGCGACCCCTCTGGCAACAACGGCCCGCAGACCACGGCGTCGAGCGCGGACGACGCGGCCTGCGCCGCGAAGCAGGACCTGGCGACCGTGGCGGGCGCGGCCGCGCGCGGCGAGGTGGCGGCGATGCTGGCGGCCAGCCCGCCGCAGTCGCTCAAGGGGCTTTCCTTCAACGCCCCGGACGGAACGCCGATGACGCTGGCCGACCTATCCGGCCGCACGGTGCTGCTCAACCTGTGGGCGACGTGGTGCGCGCCCTGCCGCCACGAGATGCCGGCGCTGAACCGGCTCCAGATCGAGGAGGGCGGCGCGGATTTCGAGGTGGTGGCGATCAACGTCGACACCGGCGGCGACGAGAAGCCGAAGCGCTTCCTCGAGGAGACCGGCGTCGACGCGCTCGGCTACTACCGCGACGCCACCATGGGCGTGTTCAACGAGCTGAAGCGGCGCGGGCTGGCGCTCGGCCTGCCGGTGACGGTGCTGATCGACGGCGACGGCTGCATGCTCGCCCATATGAACGGCCCGGCCGAATGGGCGAGCGCCGACGCCAAGGCGCTGCTCGCGGCGGTGCGCTAGGGCCTGCGGACGGCCCGGAGGCGGGGGTTTCCGGGACTGTTCTCCTTGTAATGCCAGTCTGTCGTGGCTAATGAGCCAGAGGGAGCGGCGCCTTCGACAAGCCGGCGCAAGGCCGGACCGCGCCGGAGTACGCGTCTCGGGGAACCATGGCGACAATCATCGACGTGCAGGAAGTCACCAAGCGCTTCGGCAACGTGCTTGCCGTGGACCGCTGCTCGCTCAAGGTCGAGAAGGGCTCGATCACCGGGCTGATCGGGCCGAACGGCGCCGGCAAGACCACGATGTTCAACATGGTGGCCGGCGCTTTCGCCCCCACTTCCGGCAGGATCCTGCTCGACGGCGAGGATGTGACCGGCCTGCCGGCGCACAGGCTGTTCGAGCGCGGCCTCCTGCGCACCTTCCAGATCGCGCAGGAATTCTCGACCATGACGGCGCTGGAGAACCTGATGATGGTGCCGGCGCGCCAGTCGGGCGAGACGCTGCTCAACGCCTGGTTCCGGCGCGGCACGGTGGCGGCCGAGGAGGCGCAGACGCGCCGGCGCGCGGAGGAGGTGCTGCAGCTCCTGCGCCTCACCCATGTCCGCAACGAGCTCGCCGGCAATCTCTCCGGCGGCCAGAAGAAGCTGCTGGAGCTCGGCCGGGTGATGATGGCCGAGCCGCGCGTGGTGCTGCTCGACGAGATCGCGGCCGGCGTCAACCGCACGCTCCTGAACGACCTCGCCGCCGTGGTCGAGCGGCTGAACCGCGAGGAGGGGCTGACCTTCTTCGTCATCGAGCACGACATGGACCTGATCGCGCGGCTGTGCGACCCGGTCATCGTCATGGCCGCCGGCAGCGTCATGGTCGAGGGGCCGATGGCGGCGATCCGCGAGAACCCGGAGGTGGTCGAGGCCTATTTCGGCGGCGGCATCCCGGCCGCGCACAAGACGGCGGACGGAACGGACCATGGGGAGGCGCACTGACATGGCCCTCCTCGACATGACCGACATCCATGCCGGCTACGGCGGCGCCAACATCCTCAACGGCGTCAATATCGCCATCGAGGCGCACGAGATCGGCGTCATCGTCGGCCCCAACGGCGCCGGCAAGTCGACGACGCTGAAGGCGCTGTTCGGGCTTCTGACCGTGTCGCAGGGCACCGTCCTCTTCGACGGCCGCGACATCACCAATAAGGCGCCGGAGACGCTGGTGCGCGACGGGCTTTCCTTCGTGCCGCAGGAGTTCAACGTCTTCCCGACGCTCACGGTCGAGGAGAACCTCGAAATGGGCGCCTTCATCCGGCGCGACGATTTCCGTCCCCTGATCGACAAGGTCTACGGCTTCTTCCCGCCGCTGAAGGACAAGCGCCGGCAGCCGGCGGGCGAGCTTTCCGGCGGCCAGCGGCAGATGGTGGCCATGGGCCGCGCGCTGATGACCGAGCCGAAGCTGCTTTTGCTCGACGAACCGACGGCCGGCCTGTCGCCGCGCTACATGGGCGAGATCTTCGAGCGCATCGTCGAGATCAACGCCGCCGGCGTCGGCATCCTGATGGTCGAGCAGAACGCGCGCCAGGCGCTGGCGCTGGCGCATCGCGGCTTCGTGCTCGCCGGCGGGCAGAACCGTTTCACCGGCACCGGGGCCGAGCTTCTCGCCGACCCGGACGTGGCCAAGAGTTTCCTCGGCGGGGGAGAGTGACATGGAGGCAGGCTTCCTCGCGGCGCTGCCGGCACAGGAACTGGTGTTCTTCATCAACCGGGGGCTGCTCGCCGCCCTCATCATCGGCTCGGTCTATGCGCTCGGCGCCGTCGGCGTGACGCTGATCTTCGGCATCCTGCGCTTCGCCCACTTCGCCCATGGCGACATGATGACCATCGGCGCCTTCGTGGCGCTGGTCTGCGTGGCGCTGTTCTCGGGCGGCGGCAGCATCTTCGGCCTGCCGGCGGCCTTCGTGCTGATGCCGGTGGCGATGGCCGTCACCGCGCTCCTCGCCATCGGCGTCGACCGCACCTTCTACGCGCCGCTCCGGCGCGCGAAGGTCCGGCCCGTCGTCATCGTCATGTCCTCCATCGGCGTCATGCTGATGATGCAGGGCCTCGTCCGGCTCTTCGCCGGCACCGGCACGTGGCAGCTCGAGGCCGGCGGGGCCAAGACCATCTACCGCCTGCCGCTGCTCGGCCGCGACATCATCCTGACCCAGCCGCAGGCGCTGCTGATCGGCTTCACCGCGGTCGCGGCCATCGCGCTCCACTTCTTCCTCACCCGCTCGCGCATGGGCAAGGCGATGCGCGCGGTCTCCGACAATCCGGACCTCGCCCGCGTCTCCGGCATCTCCATCGACAGCGTGGTGCGCGCGACATGGGTGATCGCCGGCGCGCTCGCGGCCGCGGCCGGCACGCTGCTCGCGCTCGACGTGACGCTGAAGCCGGACCTCGCCTTCAACATCATCCTGCCGATCTTCGCGGCGGCCATCGTCGGCGGCATCGGCCAGCCCTACGGGGCGATCGCCGGCGGCATGCTGGTCGGCTTCACCGAGACCTTCGCGGTGTTCAACTGGTCGGTGCTCCTGCGCCCGCTCCAGCCCTTCCTGCCGGAGTTCATCGAGATTCCCAACCGCATCGCCTTCGTGCCCACCGAATACAAGATCGTGGTGCCGTTCTTCATCCTGATCGCGGTGCTGATCTGGCGGCCGACCGGCATCTTCAAGGGGAGGGTGGTGAAATGAGCGCGCTGCCCCGCCGCGAGATCCTGCTGTTCTCCGGCCTCGCCGTCCTGGTGGCGCTGGTCTTCTCCTCGATGGGCGCGGCCTACGGCACGCGCATGATGGTGGAGGCGTCCTGCTATGCCATCATCGGGCTCGGCCTCACCATCCAGTGGGGCTATGCCGGCCTGTTCAACGTCGGCGTCATGGGCTTCATCGCGCTCGCCGCCTTCGTCAGCCTGTTCGTCACCTATCCGGTCAACCAGGCGTTCTGGAGCACCGGCGCGCCGGGCGAGCTCGGCTGGGCCTTCGCGGCCATGGCCGTCGGCGCGGTCCTCGTCTGGGCCGCCAGCCAGACCCACCGCCTCGGCCTGCCGACGAAGTGGCGCACGCTCTTGACGATGATCGTGCTCGCCATCGTCTATCTGTGGGTGCAGTCGATCCTCGACCCCGCCACGGCGCAGATCGAGCGCAGCGCCGGCTGGATCGGCGGGCTCGGCCTGCCGGTGTGGCTCGGCTGGGTCGCGGGCGGGGCGGCGGCCGGCGCGCTCGGCTGGGCGATGGGGCGCATCACGCTCGGGCTTCGCGCCGACTACATGGCCATCGCCACGCTCGGCATCTCGGAGATCGTCAAGGCCTTCCTCAAGAACGCCGACTGGCTGACGCGCGGCACGTTGACCGTGTCGCCGATCCCGTGGCCGGTGCCGACGCCGCAGGAGCTCGGCTTCGTCGCCTCGCGCGCCGCCTATCTCTCGGTGACGGCGATCCTGATCGCGGTCATCTTCGTGCTCCTCCAGCGCGCGTGGCATTCGCCGTGGGGCCGCATGATGCGGGCGATCCGCGACAACGAGGTCTCGGCCGCCGCGATGGGCAAGGACATCAACCGCCGCCGGCTGGAGATGTTCGTGCTCGGCAACGTCATCATCGGCATCGGCGGCGCGGCGCTCGTCACCTTCACCTCGATCTTCGACCCGTCCGCCTTCGTGCCGCTGAACCACACATTCCTGATCTGGGTGATGGTCATCCTCGGCGGCGCCGGCAACAATCTCGGCACCGTGTTCGGCGTCGTGCTGGTCTACATCATCTGGACGATGTCGGAGCCGGCCGCGCTCTTCCTGTTCGGCCAGATCGCCCAGTGGGGCGACGCGCTGTTCGGCTGGAAGGCCCCGGCCGACTTCTCGACGCGCGCGCTGCAGATGCGGGTGTTCGTCATCGGCCTGACCATCACGCTCGTGCTGCGCTTCGCGCCCAACGGCCTGCTGCCGGAAAAGCCGGTGAAGTATGAATAGGTCAGTAGACCGGACATATTCTTTCTGCTAGACGCGCGGCATCCCCGTCGGATGCCGCGCAGCCGCAATTGATCGCGCTGCGGCATTCCGCGGCCGGCACCTTCATCTTGGCGGCGGCGCGCATTTTTCTTCGCCGTTATTCCCGCAATCACCGCTTTCCACAGGGCGGCGAGGGGTTTGCGAGCGCCGCATCCGCGCCTATCCTTCAAGGCAATTCAGGCCCTCATGGTTCCCGCGTGGACGGCGGGAGTGCCCAGGGGGAACCACCTGAAGCCCGCTCCGGGAGCGACGGTTCTGACTGCGGCCTGCCGCAGGCGGGATAGTCCGACCGGATGTCCGAAGCGGGGTCGCCCCAAGGGTCTCCGACCGTTGACGGCGGACCGATGCTGCCATGAAGGCCGGGCAACTCCTTCGATGGTATGCCGCTTGCGATGCTTCGGCGCGCGACGGCATGGTCGGGAACGGACGCGGCCATTAGGACGCGCACCATCACGGCCGTTCATGAAAGCGACGCCTTTGCCCGCCTCGGCGGAGCGGATGCGGAACGCCTTCATGCAACAGGGAGGCGCTGGGAGAAATCCCGGCGCCGACTGTTTTTGGGCCGACTGTTTCTGGACGGGACGCGCGAAGGCGGACCCGCCATTCCTTCCCACGCCAGCGCCGTCCCTCATCCGGCCGGCGCGATCTTCTCCCGTCCGCGGCAAGACAACCCCGCCCGCCGTCATCCCGGCCAAGGGCGCGAAGCGGCCGC
>JALHFU010000291.1:0-2529 GCA_022838525.1 Hyphomicrobiales bacterium
CAAGCTCGACTTCGTGGCGCAGATGCACGACATCCCGGCGCTCGAAGGCGACGGGCTGTCCTCGGTGCTGGTCGGCGACCTGAACATCGCGCCGCTCGAGACCGACGTCTGGTCGCACCGGCAGCTTCTGAACGTCGTCTCGCACACGCCGGTCGAGACCACGAGCTTCGAGGCAATGCGCCGCGCCGGCAACTGGGTCGACCTGATGCGCCAGGCGATCCCGCCCGAGGAGAAGCTCTACACCTGGTGGAGCTACCGCGCCCAGGACTGGGCGGCCTCCGACCGCGGCCGCCGGCTCGACCACGTCTGGTCGTCGCCCAACCTCGCGCCGGCGCTCGCCGGCGTCGAGGTGCTGCGTCACGCGCGCGGCTGGGAGCGCCCGTCCGACCACGTGCCGGTCATCGCCCGCTTCGATCTGGAGTAGGGAAGCGCTCAGTCCGCGAAGCGGGGGGCGACGGTCTCGATCTTCTTCAGGAAGGCTTCGAGGTCCTGCAGCATGCGGGCATGGAGCCGGGCCGCGACCTCGGGATATTCCTGCAGGATGCGGCGGAACAGCGAGCGCGACAGGCGGATCGCCTCGACGTCGGTCTCGGCGGCGGCGAAGGTGAGGCGCTTGCCCGGCGCGATCAGCGCCAGCTCGCCGAGGATCGCGCCTTCGCCGAGCCGCGACAGGGCGACGGCCTGGCCGCCGCCGTCGCGGTAGAGCACGACCCGGCCGGAGACGACGACATAGGCGCAGTCGGCGGCGGCACCCTCGTGGAAGATCTCGCGCCCGGCGGGAAAGCGCACCGATTCGGCGCCGAAGGCCAGAAGCCGCAGCTGCTCGTCGGTCAGCTCGGAGAAGAGGCCGACCCCGGACAGGATGCGGATATCGTCGTCAAGCGCCAAGACACTGTCCCCGGTTGCGCCCCTGCCCTCCAGACCGCCGCATCGTCTCACGGAAACGACGGAACGGTCTATCTCCTTGTTTTTCACGCCGTTCCGCGCGCGAGGCGTCCCTCGCGCGGCGGGAACCGCTCAAGGTTCTTCAACCGCGTGCGGCGGACAGTCAAGGGACGAGCTTGTAGCCGCCGCTTTCCGTCACAAGAATCTCGGCATTGGAGGGATCGCGCTCGATCTTCTGGCGCAGGCGATAGACGTGGGTTTCGAGCGTGTGGGTCGTCACGCCGGAGTTGTAGCCCCACACCTCCTCGAGCAGCACGTCGCGCGTCACCACCTTCTGCTCGGCGCGATAGAGGTACTTGATGATCGAGGCTTCCTTCTCGGTCAGCCGCACCTTGCCGCCCCTGGGGTCGGTCAGCAGCTTCTGGCTCGGCTTGAAGGTGTAGGGGCCGACGGTGAAGGTGGCGTCCTCGCTCTGCTCGTGCTGGCGCAGCTGGGCGCGGATGCGCGCGAGCAGCACGGCGAAGCGGAACGGCTTGGTGACGTAGTCGTTGGCGCCCGATTCGAGGCCGAGGATGGTGTCGGAATCGGTGTCGTGGCCGGTCAGCATGATGATCGGCGCCTTGAAGCCGCTCTTGCGCAGCATCTTCACCGCCTCGCGGCCGTCCATGTCGGGCAGGCCGACATCCATGATCAGGAGGTCGACGATGCCGGCGCGCGCCGCCTGGATGCCCTTGGCGGCCGTGTCCTCCTGCAGCACGGAAAACTCCTCGTAGAGCGAAAGCTGCTCCACCAGCGTTTCGCGCAGGTCGGCGTCGTCGTCGACGATGAGGATGGTGCGTGCGGTCATGGTCTTTCCGTTTTCGTCTTTCCGGTTTCAGGGCGCCTTGCCGGCGACCCTTCCCCTTTTGGGGGCGCGGTTGACCGCGGCCCCGGTTTATGCGGAAGCTCGGTGCGCCATTAAAGACGATCACGGCGATTTGTTCCACGGTGAGATCATATCCGAAATATGGCGGAAACGGTGCGGCGAAGGCGCGCGGGCGCAACCCTGCCGCGAAAATCGTCGTCCGGCCGCGTCCCGGCCGCCCGTCGCAGGGCATCCTGCAATGGGCGGGAGCGACCTTTCCCTGCGCGCTCGGGCGCGGCGGCATCGCGGCGATCAAGCGCGAGGGCGACGGCGCGACGCCGCTCGGGCGCATGCGCCTGCTCTCCGGCTGGTTCCGCTCCGGCCGCATGCCGGCCATGTCCTCGCCGCTGCCGTTCCGGCGGATCGGGCCGGCCGACGGCTGGTGCGACGCGCCCGGCGACCGCAACTACAACCGGCGGGTGACGCTGCCCTATCCGGCAAGCTGCGAGACGATGCTGCGGCAGGACCGGCTCTACGACTGCGTGATCGTGCTCGACTTCAACATCCGCCCGCGCCGGCGCGGCATGGGCAGCGCCATCTTCTTCCACATCGCGAAGGAAGGATTCCTGCCGACCGAAGGCTGCGTCGCGGTGGCGCCGCGCGCGATGGCGCGGCTCCTTCCGCATCTTTCGCGGCATACGGTGCTGACGGTGCTACGCTAGCCGCCAGACCGTCGTCCTCTTGACTTCCGAATCCTCCAGCGCCCGCGTCACCGGCACCTCGTAGGTGGCGAGCCTGTC
>JALHFU010000292.1:0-2521 GCA_022838525.1 Hyphomicrobiales bacterium
GAATACGATGGCGGTGACGCAGGCCTCGGTCTTCTTGCGGACCAGTTCGGCCACTTCATAGTCGTCGAGATCGCGCAACGACCGGATTACCGGGGCGCCCCAGGGAACGCCGCGCGCCTGCGTGCGCTGCTTCTCGTAGACATGGGCGATCTCGGTCGCGGGCACCGGGCGGCTCTGCAGGCCGTTCTGCAATGCCCCATAGGCATCGCCGGGATGTTCGGCATGGAGCCAGTAGGCCCGGCGCTTGCCGACCGGGTCGAACTCGATCCCCTGTACCAGCCGCCCCGCGCCGATGGCGCCGGATTTCGTGGCGTCGAGGAAGTCGGCCTCGAGCACCTGCAGTTGCAGCGGCACGGGCAAACCATCCGTCGCTCGCCGCAGGCGACGACGCACCAGCACCTCGCCCGCTTCGACCATCTCGCGGCAGATCAGCGTCTGCAGCCCGTAGAAATCGAGCTGGCCATCCGCATCGCAATCCGCCGTCCAGCGCTCGAACAGCGCGTCGACCTTCCGGTTCAGCGTGTCGTCTCCGCTCGCGGCGCGCGGCATGATGCCCGCGCCGATGATGTTGTTGACCAGCACAGCCACGGCCTTGGCCGCATGCGGATTGTTGCGCACCAGATCGCGCATGCGGTCGCGCAAAAGTGCGCCTGCGACGCCGATCTCAGTGTCGGCCGAGGATCCCGGCGCGCGCCAGCCCTCCGTCCGCCGCCCGCGCGCGGCCCCGTCATAGCCCCGCGTCAGGGTCTCGAAGGCCTGACGCGCCATGACGCGGCGGGCAGCCATGCGCGGCGCCACCGTGGCGATGGCGTGATCGAACCAGGTCGCCGACATCAACGGTCCCCACGCGAGAAGCTCGCCAGCCCGGCCACCGGCAGCGGCCGGCCGACACCCGCGATGGCGCGCTCGATGATCCGGATGCGGGCGAGCAGATCCTCGGCCGAGCCGTAGTCGACGGACTTGCCGTCATAGCTGACCCGGGTGGTGCCGCTGGCATAGGCCCGGCGCAGTGCCGAGAGCTCGGTTTCCGTCCAGTCGGTCATTGCCTGTTTCCCTGTCGGGCCATCGGCCCTCCACGCCTCTTGTTCAAAACCATCCTCCGCGCCGCCCAAGCCAGTCGGAGCGGCGCTTGCCCTGCGGGGCCTGTCCCGGCCGGTTGATCTGCCCGGCGGGATCGGTGTCACCGAAAGGAGCGGCCCCGAGTTGATCTTCGAGGTCGCGCCATTTCGCCTCAGACCACCGATCCGCGCCCGCGATCCAGGCGGCGGCGCGGGCGTAGACCCGGCAATCCAGCGCCTCGTTGCGTTCGCGCAGCTTCTGCCATTCGAGCTTCGCGAAGCCGCGCTTGGTGCGGACGGTCACCAGCTGTTCGGCCACGAGCTGCTTCAGCCATTCGTTCTCGACCCAATGCGGCAGGTGGATCGTGCCGGGCGGAAAGGCCGCACCCTCGGCCCGTTCCTCGGTCGTCGGTCTCTCCAGCCGCAGGAAGCGGTAGGTCTCGGTCTTGAAGGTCGACACCGCCACCGTCCAGAGTCGGGCGCCGCGGCGCAGGCGCTTCCCGCCCTCGGTCGCATCGACATAGGTCGGGCCCGAAACCGGGCTCGAGCGATTGAAGCCTTCGAGCCCCTTGACTGGTGCGACCTGTGCAAAGCCGACTTTGCGCGACCAGGCGTAGACCGCCGGGGCTTCGTAGCCCGTGTCGATGGCGAGCCGCGCGATCCGAAGGTGCGCTCCGCTTTCATGCAGCCACGACCGGTCGAGCAGTGCCGTCAACTGGTCCCAAGCATCATGCCGATCCGGCCCGCCCTCGATCACGACGTGATCGACAAGCCAGCTCTCAAGCCCTCGGCCCCAGGCCCAGACATCGACCTCGATGCGGTCCTTCTGGACATCCGCGCCCGCCGTCAGGAACAACCCGCCCGCCGGTACCGTGCCGGATGTCCAGCGCTCGCGCCGGTCGTAGAGCCGCTGCCAGTCCGGCGCTTCCCCGGTCTCGACCCACGTCTCGCCGAGGATCGTGTTGCGGAACGCCTTGATCGCCTCGTCGGAGCCTTGCGCCGCCTCCCAGCTGCGCGCGATCCGGGACCAGCTGAGCCAGCCGACAGGCGAATAGAGCGCCGAGAGGTGGTAGCCGACCGTCGTGGGATCAGCGGCGACAGCGGTCGCCCGCCATTCGCCGCGCCCCAGCATCGCCGTCTTGTGGTGCTCCGCGATGGGTTGATCGCAGCTCTCGCAGAGATACTCCGCCGTCTCCGGCTTGCCCTTCTGCCAGCGCAGCCGATCGAACTTCATCCACTGCATCGCCCCGCAATGCGGGCACGGGACGAAGTAGCGCCGCTGGTCGGACGCCTCGAATTCCCGCTCGATCCGGGAGAGCCCCCGGATCGTCGGCGTCGAGACCAGGAATACCTTGCGCCGGTGGGCGAAGGTCAGCGACCGCGCCTCGGCCAGGGTCACCGGGTCGCCTTCCTCGTCGGCAGAAGCCGGATAGGCATCGACCTCATCAAGGAAGATGTAGCGC
>JALHFU010000293.1:0-2868 GCA_022838525.1 Hyphomicrobiales bacterium
CGCCGAGGGCCGCGAATCCGAGCTGTGCCAACGGGTTCTCGTTGATGATTGAGGTTCGCAAGTCTGATACGGCAGTGACGGCGCCAGGATCGACGCCCAAGATGAGGATGACGAACAGGGCGGCGCTGGCAGCGGCGACGGCGGCTGGCACGAGCAGGACAATGCAGAACAGGGCAAAGGTCAGCACGGAGATCGGAACCAGCACCACTCCATAAAGCAGCTCAGCCCAGCTCGCGCGCTCACTGATGCGCAGGCGAACCCAACCGCCGAATCCGGTGCGGGTCATTGGCGAGTGTGGATTCGTCGCCGGACGACGGTCGACCCATCGCAGGCGCCACCGTTCGATGTGACCGAGAGGCACACCGGCGAGGACCACGTCGGCGTGGTCACGAGGTAGCCGAGCGAGCGCCACGGCCAGGAGGTCGTCAGGAGTCGGGCGGGGTGCTGGCGCAATGCGGCACCCGGGCTGCCGGCGCCGGTCGGTGCGGAGTCCTCCCGTTTGTGTGCCTGCCCCGCCATGATTGCCATTTTCCTGCGGACGTCGGGGACATCGTGGCGCTTCACCATGCACGGACCGCTTCGAGTGCGTCTGCTTTCATGGCAGCGTGGGCTGGGGCGAGAGTGCCGATGCCCGCGGCGAGGTAGGCGCAGGCGACGATCACCGCGAAGGTGGAGCCGACGAAGGGTAGCCAGATCGTGTCGGTGAGCAGGTAGCCGTATCCAGTCATGGTGACTGCCGCGATCGCCGTGCCGGCGATGACCGCGGTGGTGGCGACAAGCAGGCTCTCGACCGCCAGCGAGCCGGCGATCTGGGGGCGTCGGACTCCGGCCAACCGGAGTAGGGCGAATTCGCGCCGCCGCGCCATCGTGGAGCCGATCAGGACGTTGATGGCCGAAACGCCGGCGTAACCGGCGAGAATGACGACGACCATGAGGATGATCCAGTTGTCACCGCTGGCTTGTGCGGCGACCTGAGCCAGGTGTTGTTCGCGGTCGGTCGCCTGTGTGCCGGGCGCCTGCGCGGCGAGCGTCTGATTGATCGCCGCCAGAGTGGCGTTCTGGTCAGCTCCGGGGCTGAAGGCGACGTAGACAGCGGAGGCGAAGGGTTCCAGCAGGTGCGGGGTGAGCGTGGCGATCGGCACGATGAGGTCGCTGACCCCGATCGGGTCGCGGTAGACGGTGCTCAACCGGGCGCTCCCTGGTGTGCCGTCCGGGTAGAGGAAGCTGATGGTGTCGCCGATCTGCCAGCCCTTGTCACTCGCCACGATCTGTGACACGGCGATGCTGCGCTCGCCGAAGCCCGTCCAGGTGCCCGATGTGATCGGGTAGTTGAGCACCCTTTCGAGTCCGGCCGGGTCGACACCGGTGACTGTCCCGTTGGACCGCATCGTCGGCGGGTCGTCGATCACCAGGCGGGACGAGACGCTCGCTGAGGCCGCGGCGACGCCTGGCACGTGCTCTACCGCGTCGACGACGCTGAGCGGCACGCCGAGCTGGACCCCACCCGACACGACAGCGTCTGCGGTCATCTGCTCGGCGTAGACCTGCGAGCGCGCCTGGTAGTTTGCGCTGTCCTGGAACATCAGCACCGCGCTCACCGCGACCAGCAGCGTCAGCGGCACCGACACCCCCGCGGCCCGTCGCAGGTCCGAACGGATCGACCGCTCAGCGACGAAGCCACCGAACCACCGGCGCAACAGCGAACGAAGTGGCGCGAGGACAGCCTCCAGCAGGGAGGGCCCGAGCAGCGCCGCGGCCCCAATGAGCAGAGGGAAGGTCATGACGACGAGGAACAGCGCGAACGTACCTGCCAGCGTCGTGACCGGACCGCCCAGCGCGAACGCGCCGGCGGTGCAGCCAGCGGCCACGATCAACAGCACCCAGCCGAACACCTGCCGGAGGCGCCCGGTCTGGGCGGGGGGAAGGTCCGACTCTCGCAGAGCCTCCAGCGGGGCGATGCGCGTCGCCCGCCGCGCGGGGAGCCACGCCGCGACAAGCGCCGACGCCACCGCCGCGGCGACCCCTGCCGACAGCGCCCCGGGCTCGGCGCTCACTGCCGCCCCCCGCGCCATCAGCCCTTGTGCGACAAAGAACTGCCGCGCGACCTCAGCCAAAGCGATGCCCACGCCGGCACCGATCACGCCACCAAGGACGCCGATGAGCAGTGCCTCCCACATCACCATCCGGCGGACGAGCCGAGGACGCGTCCCCACGACGCGCAACATCGCCAGTTCACGACGACGCTGTCCGATCGAGACCGTCAGCGTGCTGGAGATAACGAACACCGCGATCGTCAAGGCCAGGAACGCGATGACCATCAAGAACTGACTGGAGCCACCCGCTAGTTCGGCCTGCCGCAGGTCGAGCTGAAGGCTTCCGGCTCGCGCCGTGCCAGTGATCACCTCAAGGCTGGGAACCGCACTCCGCAAGGCCGTGGCGTCACTGGTAGAGACCAGCGCCATCACCGGCGCGCCACCGAACCCGGTAGCAGTCTGCCCGGTGAAGAACAGCGCGTGCTCGAACTGCTCGCCCGGACGCCGAACGATGCCACTGACCGTGACCTCCTCAACTCCCGTAGCGAGCTGAACCCGCACGGTGTCACCCACACCGACACCGGCGGCGGTCGAAACAGACTCGTCCACCACGACATCGTGGGCCGTCACCGGCTCATCGCCCGCCAGAAGCGAATCGCCATCGGCGATAGCGGTCGACCACGGATGCCCCCACGAGCGAGTATTGACATTCCCGACCACAGTGCCATCCGCAGCCACGAGATACGCCGGGAAGGGCGACTCCAAGGAAACTGAGGACACACCCGGAGCACTTCGGATCGCATCGACCTGTTC
This sequence comes from Hyphomicrobiales bacterium, assembly GCA_022838525.1. Classification (GTDB taxonomy): domain Bacteria; phylum Pseudomonadota; class Alphaproteobacteria; order Rhizobiales; family Rhizobiaceae; genus Aerobium. The sequence continues at coordinate 2,847 of JALHFU010000293.1, forward strand.
GTCGGTCAGCCGGGGCATCGAC